>NZ_QUGU01000003.1:0-261506 GCF_003479185.1 Blautia sp. AF17-9LB | reverse complement strand
TGTTTGACACCTGTTTTGTGGTTTCCATATCGGTGTCAACGTTTGACACCGCTTGTGGCTTTTCCGTACTCGTGTCAACGTTTGACACCGCTTGTGGCTTTTCCGTACTCGTGTCAACGTTTGACACCGCTTTGGGATTTTCCGTATCCGTGTCAACGTTTGACACCGCCTGGTGGTTTTCCGTACCCGTGTCAATGTTTGACACCGTTTTGCTGCTTTTCTGTCCCGTGTCAATGTTTGACACGGATTTTTCAGCCCGTTTTCCATTCCATAAGGAAACTCCGGTTCCGCAGAGCAGCAGGCAAGCCAAAATCATACAAATTCTGGCTCTTACTTTTGCTTTAAGACGCTTCCTTTTCCGCATTCGCGACCTCTTTCTGGGCAACCGTAACGGCGTGTATAACCAATCTGTAAGGACTGGAGCCATCACCTACGCAGGTGGATAAAGTAAAAACTTTCTCCTTTCCGGTCGGGGCAATATTACAGTCATATTCCGCATTCTGTACGGTTTCTGCAATCCATTGTTTCCATTCCTCGCTGTCACCTTTATATCCCAGTGTAAAAACATCACTGTCATACCGGGTGCTGTATACGCTGTATATCGCACAGGTATAAGTAGTTTCCGGTGTATAAACATATACATAAGGATAAGTGTTCCGGAAGTCCTTATCATGGTACTTTTTCAGGCTTCCAAACATTTTCCCGGATGCCATGTTATGCCCATATAAAATAATGTGGCTTTCTTCGAAATCTGTTCCGGCAGTTGCAAAAATGGAACCAAGAATATTGCTTTCTCCTGTTACGGTATGGTTCAGGTAATAACTGTTGTCCTCTCCTAAAGCAACCGGATAATCAATGGGTGTTCCGGGAACTGTGATCCATGCCAAAATCTCAGGATTGATCTGCTGTAAATTCTGAAAATCAACTATTCTTTCCATATTCGGATCTGTTTCCTCTTCCGGTTCATCTGTAGTTGATTCTGTGTTTTCTTCATCTGTTGTATCCGGGTTTTGGATATAGCCACTGATAAGGTTCTGCTGTTCCCGGTCGGTTTGTGCTTCCTGCAAAATCCGTGGAAGATAAGACGCACCCAGCAGACATAAAATTGCCAGCAGGACACACCCAGCAGCTTTTCGCATTTTCACGCCTCCCTGTTCTTTAATGAAATACCCGTGTCAAACATTGACACGGGTATAAATCCGGTTTTGCTGGCTACTTTAACGGAATGATATTCTTAACAGAAGTATCATGCGTTGTAGTTCCCCAGTCATCTTTCTGGTTTTCAAATGTGATGGATGTACCGGTTGGTTTTGCCTTTAAGTTTGCATGTACGGAGAAAATTTTATCCGGAGCAACGCCCTTCGTCGGTTCCTGTAATTTTGAAATCGTTACATTCTCTGTTCCGGTAACGTTCACCAGATGATACCGCAGCACATCCTGTTCTGTTACTGTGTAGTCCTCTCCTACCGGGATTTTGTTCCAGGTGACAGAAAGTTCTACATATCCCTGTCCATCGGTATGTGAATTTACGTAATTTTCCGTGAACTCTACATAATTCTGGAAGGTACGGTCTTTTCCATTAATATCTTTTCCTTTTACGGTGAAGATAAAGGTTGGGTTTCCATGCGCCCAGGTAATATCGCTTGCTTTAATTTTCTTTACTATGGTAAGGTCTGCATAGCGCATATCCTTCATGGTGATGGTCTGCGTATCTGCTTTGCTTTCCAGCGTAAAGGTAATTGGATCAGCAAGTTTATAATGATCCGGGGCCTGATCCTCACGTAAAGTATACTGGCCCGGTTTCAGTTTTTCGATTCGGTGCGGTGTGCTTCCGGATGTCCAGCTTTCTACCAGACGGCCATTGCTATCCAGAAGAGAAAGTTTCGCTCCGGAAATATTTTCTCCGGTACCGGAATCTACTTTTGCAAGATCCAGTTTTGTATAATCATTTTCTACTGTGATTGTCAGGTTTGACTGTCCATTGACTTTTCCGCTGGATACTGTGAAATCTTTCACCGCATTATCCAGTACGTATCCATCTTTGGTTGCAGTTTCCTGGTAATGCCAGGTTCCATCCTTCACACCATCAATCGTGATCCGTCCATTGTTATCTGTTTTCTGCGTTTTATCATAGCTCTTGTCATCATTCCAGATATGGAACGTAACGCCTTCCATGACTGTACCATCGTTTTTGCTTACTTTCTGCAGTACAATCGCATTTTTCTGGTTCTGTACGGCCACATTGACGCTGGTATGACTATCATCCAGTGTAACCGCATGTTCTGTAGTATCCAGGACGTATCCATCCGGGGCTGTTATTTCTTTGACAATGTACTGACCAAGTTCCAGCTGTTTGCTGGCTGCTGATCCATTGCCATCTGTAGTTACGGTATCAACTACTGTATCAGCAGCAACCAGGGTTGTACCTCCGGCTGTCTTAATATCCTTTGCAGCTTTGATTTCAAATACCGCACCGGAAAGTTTTTTATTATTCTCACCGGTTTTTGTGATTGTGATCTGACCGGTTTTTCTGGCATTTGTCGCATCCAGTGTTAAAGTAACAACACCTTCTTTTTCTGCTGTAAACTCATGTTCCCAAGTTCCGGTATATCCTGCAGGATTTTTTGTTTCCACTACTTTGAAACTACGATTCTCTGTATCCGTTTCTTTAAGATTCAGTGCCATATATTCTTTATACTGATCGTTCCATGTTGCCTTTGTATATGTAACCCATTGGCCACCTTGCATCTTATAAACAGTGAACTCTGCACCTTTCAAAGCTTCTCCTGTTGTTTCATCTTTCTTTTTGATAACAAGATCTACATTTCTAGTCTGTCCCATAACCATTTCTGATGTATAACCAAACTCAGAAGTATTCCATACGTGCCAATCTGTTGCCTCGGTCCGGCTTGATCCTTTCCATCCATTAAATATGGCATCCTTACCAGTAAATGTAAAGTCTTTTGGATATGATTGCACTGTGGTAAGTCCCTTACCTGGACCGTCCACATTTTGTATGGTTCCTCCATTATAAAAGACCATAGTCTGAGAATCGCCTTCATATGTGTAAGTAACCCATCCTTCCGGGTTATCCGGTGAAGTACCATCATCTGCATTTGAACCCTTTTTTGCTGACCAGATTGCATCCGTTCTTGCATCATAGATTAGACGATCATCAGCTTCCTTCGTGACATAAATGCCATCGACTTTTCCATCAATATAAAATCCCTGGGAATAGTCCAGATCAGATAAAGTGAAATGTCCCTTAACCTTAAGTGGATTTCCATTTTCATCGTAATATGAAAATCTTACCTTAATCCATTTCAAGCCTTTAATATCAATGACAGGAGTTGCACCGCCTTTTGTATTGTCTACAGAAACAACAACATTGTCTACATCTTCATATCCCGGATACCCGCTGATATTAGTATTCTGCCAGTCCAAAAACCAGATCCGCATGGTAACAGGTAAACCATTAGCATTGCCTACATTGGTATACTCTGCATACATCTTTCCTTTTAATCTTTCATACGGAATAAAAGAACGGGTATTTCCATTATCACCTATATCTGATAATGGCCACCATTTCGAACACACCTGTGCATATTTTTCACCATTAACGCAAAACTGATTATCCCATTTCGTACCATCTGTACTACCGAATGAAACCTTTGTGTTTGCTCCAATGACTGGCGTAAAATTGTAGGTTCCGTCAATCGTGCTGTTTGTATCTACCTTTTTTCCAATGCCAGAATCAACCACAGATGGTAACCCATCCATGCCTGCGCTGACAGCAAAAACATTTTCCGGGAAAGAAATTCCAGTTACCATCAAGGCTGCCATAAGCAGCCCTGACAGTGCCTTTTTCCATCGTTTCACAGTTTTTTCCTCCTCTCTTTCTTCTCTTTACGGGACAGTTTCACGGTTCCAAGAGCCGTTACCGCCGCAATTCCAAGAGGAACAAAAACGTATGGATCTGCAATACCGGTTTTTGGTGCCGTAGTCTGCGAAATGGCAGGGGACGGTTCGTTTTTGCCCGGTTCTTCAGCACCCTGTACACGGAAAATCCAGTTTACCATGCTTTCCCGTTTTGCATATGCATTTTTCAGTTCTGCCGGTAACTGCAGCGTAAACTGTACCCGCGAATTTTTCCCTGTTTCCAGTGTTCCAAGACTGATTTCCTGATTCAGGGATGCAGCCTGCAAATCACCGTTATACAGGGTTTTTCCGTTTTGCGTGATCGTCAATTTAAACTGTTTTAAAAGGTCAAGTTCTTCATCCGTTAAATTTCCAGGCGTTTCCGTATGGAAGAAAAATTCGGCACTGGTTGCTGTCGTATTGGAAAGCTGAAAACTATCACTGATCGTATCGCCAGGCATTGCCGTCTGTAAATTTCTAAAGAAATCTTCCGGCGCAGCCACCAGCTTTCTGGCAGCCCCTTCATAAGTGACGGACATAGCGGTATACTGTTTTGTCACTTCTGTGATGCTGTTATCCGTCTCATGTACGCACTGTTCAATTTCCGTATCGCCCCATGGGGATTCCGAATTAAAATCCGGTGTAAAGTTTGCTGCCTGCACCGCTTCTGCGGTCACAGTAAGTCCAAGAACCCTGTCCTGTGCTTTTGATGTCCACGCTGCAGGAATCGTTACGTTCTGGAAAAAGTCTGCGGATTCTCCGTTTTTCAACGGCTGCGTATAGTAATAATACTCACCCTGTTTTACCCATTCATCGGAAATTCCATCCAGTTCTTCATCACTCAGAACATACTCCGCAGGCGTTTCCTTATCCTGATCCACCGAAGGTGTTTCTGTAGGTTCAGGCGTTATTTCCGGTTTTTCTGGCTCTTCCGGTGCTGGTGTTACTTCCGTTTCGGCATTTTCTGTCGTTTCCTGTGCTGTCTCTTCTGTTGCTTCCGGCGTTTCATTCGGGTCTGCATCCGTTTTGGAATCTTCCTCTGGCTTTTCCGTGTCAACGTTTGACACGGAATCCGATGCCTCTCCGGAATAAGTGGTTTTCACCCGGATGTAGCAGGTTTCCGCATAATTCGTGATACGAGGAATCTTTGAAATGCTCTGGGATGGAAGCACAATTCCATCTGCAGGTCCTTCGTAAACTTTTTCCGTATCACCATCTTTTTCGTATTCCTGGATTCCAATGTTTACATCACCGGTGCTGATGTGGTTTGTAACGGTAACGCTGTCCTGATAGTAAGCATATGATCCACTGATGGTACTTACTGCCGTGACCAGAATTCCGGCTGCTATTGCAATTTTCCTTTTCATTACTGGCCACCTCCTCCAAACCGTTTCCATGCTTCCTGATAAGAAGTGTATTCTTTCTGACCATCTGTTGTCTGAACGGATTCCTCATAGACTGTTACTTCCAGGTTATCCTGCTCATATTCATCTGCAACAGTAACCCCTGTAAACAGATAAGTTGTTGTTCCTCCAACCGGAACAGCTTTTTTGTAGTAATAATAGCCATCATTTCCCTTAGCCCAGTTTGTGGTATCAAGTCCCGTAAACTCTTTCACAGGCTCACTGCATGTGATATATGCCCGGACATAACAAGGTACATCTCCTGTATTTTTTGCCCTGACTTTTTTTACTACTGATCCGCTGGATGGAACCGGTGTCGGTGTCGGAAAATCCTCATCCGGAATAATGGTGTTATTTCCAGTCCTGATAATGTTTACTACTTCATCATGGTCCGTCTGGTAAGCAGAAGATCCCGATATTGCGGTGGCTGCTGCAAGAAAACCGCAGCAGCACATTCCGGCAATTGACAGCATTCGTTTTTTCTTTTTTTTCATGCTGTTTTCCCTTCTTTTTCAGAACAGTCCGGATGGCTTTCCGGACTGTTATTTAAAGTATTCTTATGATAAAGTGTTGTTTCCATCCTGTTCCGGCTCAACCTGAACATCATCTGGGGTATTTGTTTTGTTTTCATCCGATGTTGCATTTCCGTTTCCATCAACGGTTGTAACCCCATTATTTCCGCTTTCGTCAGACTGCGGAGTCGTGATCTGTCCTGCCTGGCCCTGGTTCTGCAGTTCATATTTTTTCCATGCGGAAGCTGCTTTCTGTGGAATCGTGGTTCCTTCTCCGGTGTTGAGTTCCTGGATTGCATAGTAATGTACCGGCACATTCAGATCTTTTCCATCCAGCTGTCCCTCTACAATATTGGCAGCTGTCAGGCTTGTAAAGATCGGATCTGTTGTTTTTCCCGGTGCAAGTATTTCGTTATAGCTGTAGGTGTAAACCATATTATCTCCTACACGCTTGTTGTACATCAGAGTCCATTTCTTAGAAACATTGTTCATGGAGAACAGCTCTGTATCTTTTGCAACGCCTCCATTCAAACGGTTACCTGCAGCATTAACAGTAATCACCTTTGCAATCGGGATAGAAACATCCAGATATACATAAGCATCATTTTTTCCAACATTTTCGATCTGCGGGTCTTTTTTGATCACCTGGGTCGGAACGATATTGTTGGTTTTTCCATCATTATCCGGTGTGTAGTTCGGCTCATGGCCAACGATGTCTACTTTACCTACAGAAAATTTGTTGGTTACAGAATCATGATCTGTCAGATATGCCATGGATGATCCAACGGCCAGTGCGCCGCATAGTGCTGCTGCTGTAAAAAATGCTGCTACTTTTTTCTTTGTCATAATCGTAATTCTCCTTTTTTTCTTTTTGTTTTTTTTACCTGTTCCCGTTCCTTTGGTTCAGGTCTTTTCTCCGGAAAACAGAAAACCAGAAGCATGAACAGCGCCAGAAAACCTACGGTAAGAAACATGTGATTTTTCGCCCACATAAATCCGTATCCAAGATGTGGAATGCAGAACAGGTATGTTCCACGTATATTTTC
Source organism: Blautia sp. AF17-9LB (assembly GCF_003479185.1). Taxonomy (NCBI): domain Bacteria; kingdom Bacillati; phylum Bacillota; class Clostridia; order Lachnospirales; family Lachnospiraceae; genus Blautia; species Blautia sp. AF17-9LB. The sequence continues at coordinate 254,627 of NZ_QUGU01000003.1, read as the reverse complement.
TGCCGGAATGGTTCCGGAATCCGGATCTGTGTTTGCATCCCCTTTTGTCTGGTATCCCTCTTCTGTTTTTGACAGAATCCGGTGAGTCACCAGATCCCCGTGCCTCTCAAACGTAGCAATATTTCCTGGACGTACATCCCTCTTCGATGAATCCACAACTGCCACTGATCCTGTGGGAATCACAGGTTCCATAGAACCTGACAGAATCACATAACCCCTTAAATCACGGCACTGATAACAGGTAATACCAAGCACCATACAAACCAGAATCCATAGGAATGCGTGTATTACTTTTGTTTTCATTTTTCCTCTCTCTCCTTTTTTACTTTTTGTTGCCACTTCTTCCGGGCAACGGCGTCACCCCCTAAAAATGGGCATAAAAAATGCACCAGCCCATGAAAACCATGTTCTGATGCATGAAAGCCCATATTCCTTTTTTTCGTGTCAATCATTGACACGAGCAATTGAAAGATTTTTTTGTCCTACCTGCTGTCCCTTCTGTTTTCCTTCTTTTGCAAGTATAACATAGCATACCTTTTGATGACGTGCAAGGGTACATTTTTTCAGAAAAGGGTACATTTCTTTGAAAAAGGGTACATTTTCATCTAAAAAGGGTACATTTTCTCGAAAAATTTTATAAAAAAATTAGCGAATCTGAAATATCGTTTCAAAAACGCTGCCTTGGCTTCTTATTTTCTACAGATCATATGTATTAATGCCTATGGCAATCATAGCTCCACACACTACAATCCTGTTTATTATTTTTTTCGTAGTATTCATTTTTTCACCTTTCTTTCGAAAAAGGGATGCGCAAAGTTCTGCGCATCCCCCATGCTGCTTGACTTTTTCCGTCTGGCAGCTTATAATCAAATCAGAAGCAATCAAGGATATACCAGTGTCGGTGGTTGCCTTTCTGAAATAATCTAAATTATTACAAAGAGCAACAAGAGACATAGGCTATCCCCTATTTGCGGTAGGGAATAGCCTTCTTTCTACTTGCGATGGTTATCTATGTGGGACAATGCCTCTAAGACAACCAATAAAAGCGTCAACACTTCCATTGTATTCATTGGCATTACCCCCTTTCTGTTTCCAGAAAAGACAACCACCTGACTATCCCTATCACGTTCTGACCTGATTAGATTCAGTATAACATACCATCGACTATTTTACTACCTCTTCGACATACAAATCCCCTCTCGTAATTCGTCTACGAGAGGGGATTCTTTTTTTATCGGATAAAGTAGTTTGTGATCAAATTATAATCGTTCTCTGTCATACCAAGGACTTCGCCCATTCCCATATCTTGATTCTCCCAAGTAGCTGGAAAGTCAAGATCCTGATTTGCAAATGAGAATACAGCTGAGAAATTCACAATTTTTCTTCCGTTATACTCCTGCGGTTGTCCATACATTACAGCGATTGCTCCATATGCATTATAATCATCCATCTGGTTTGCTTTATGACCTGGAGAGGACATCCAAAGGTTGAAGATCTGGCGGGCAAGATCATCGGAATCTGTATATGACAGACCACCGCCGCAGCCGTTCTGTCTGCCACCATGCAGGGCCAGATTATCAGAAGTTCCGTATCCTAGCTGTGTGATTGATCTCATGATGTGGTATCCGGCAGCGGCAACGCTTCTCGGATAACAATGTTTTTCATCCCAAATCATAGCTGCATGTCCTTCTTTGACACGTTCTTCATTTACCAGGTCGAAAATCTTTCTGGAAACTTCCTGATCGTAGACGGTCATTCCAAGAGCCTCTTCGTTGGTGTATGGGATATTAATTTTTACTTCTACGTATCTTCCAACAACACCTCCGTCTGGCTTAGATCCCATTGCATCAGCTGAGATAATAACTTTTCGCATACCATTTTTTTTATGAACGGTTACAAGTCCATTTTCATCTACGCTTGCTACTTCTGGATCATCCGAAGTCCATTTTACCGCTTTGTTGGTTGCATTTTCCGGATATACGGTTGCGGCCAGCTGCAGTGTCTGTCCAACTTCAGTTAATTCCAGATTACTGTTCGGTGTAATTGTTACGCTTGTTGCATAAACGGTTTCTGCTGGTGTCTCTGTTGGCTTCGGTGTCTCTGTCGGCTTTGGCGTTTCCGTCGGTTTTGGTGTCTCCGTTGGTTTTGGTGTCTCCGTTGGTTTTGGTGTCTCCGTTGGTTTTGGTGTCTCCGTTGGTTTTGGCGTTTCTGTCGGTTTCGGTGTTTCTGTCGGTTTTGCTGCTGGTTTTGTTGTAAGCGCACCGTCTTTTCCGTAGTAATTTCCGTTTACCGTCTGATCCGTTACCATCTTACAGTCTGATCGGAAATAATATGTCTTTCCGGAAATTTTCATCTGCATATCCTTGCAGGCTCCGCCCCAGCTCCGGATATAGTATTTTGCTCCGTTTTCTTCTTTCCAGCATCCGGAAAGCATAACTCCGTTTCCGTCCACAAAATACAGGTTATCTTTGTATGTAAAGCTTGTGTTCACTGCCATGGTGCTGTCTGCCTGGAACCAGTACCATTTTCCTCCGGTTTTCAGCCACTCATTCTGATAGGCTGCACCGTTATCATGCAGGTAATATTTTTTTCCGTTCCAGGTCTGCCAGCAGTTTTTATAAGCTCCGCCCCAGCTGCAGAAGAAATAGGTTTTTCCCCCGTCCGTGAAAGATTCATTTGCTTTCATGGTTCCGTCTGCGTTCAGATAGTAACGGTTATTGTCCCAGGTCTGCCAACCCGTTGCAATTTTTCCATCTTTTGCCAGTTTCCACTGTCCATCCATCACGATCCACTGCATGTTGGTTACTTCTGCAGCACTATTGAAGGTATACGAACGTCCATTGATTTTTGCAGACCGGCTCTTATAAGCTCCTCCCCAGCTGCAGAGATAACGGATTTTTCCGGTATCATCCAGTTTCCACTCATTGGAGCGCATACTTCCATCACTATTCATGTAGTATTTATTTCCATCCCAGGTCTGCCAGCCGGTTGCAATTTTTCCGTCTTTCACCAGATACCATTTTCCGCCTTTTACAACCCACTGGGAACCCTGTACCTTACTGTCTGCACCGAAAGTATAACTTCTGCCGTTGATTCTTGCCTTGCAGTTCAGGTAAGCTCCACCCCAGCTGCGGAAGTAGTAAACCGATCCATCCGTATCAATCATCCACTCATTTGCTTTCATGGTTCCGTCTGCATTCAGATAATATTTTTTTCCGTCCCAGGTCTGCCAGCCGGTCTGTTTTACACCGTCTTTGTAAAAATACCAGATTCCGGACTCCTGTGTCCATCCGGTTTTTCCAGCTGCCTGTACTGTCTGGGCAGAAACTACTGGGAACATATTTGTTGCGGCCGGTGTGCCTACTGCCAGGCTCAGGCCAAGAAGTACCATTGCGATTCTTTTTCTCATATTTTTTTCCTCCGTCCGTGTCAAACATTGACACCGATTTTTCTGTTTGAATTCCGTGTCAATGTTTGACACGGGATTCCTTGTTTTATTATTTCACTTTTTATTCTGGAATTTCTTCCAGAAGTTCCCCGGTATAATCTTCCCGTTTTCCAAGTTTTACGGCATCGTCCAGTTCGGACTGTTCCATGCATACACTTCCGATCGGGTGGATTCCTGGATCACAAAGAACCAGATACAGGTTTCCCTGGTAATCTTCCGCTACATCACCATCCTGCCGGTAGCCAATAAACTCATGCTCAATCGGTATTTCTTCCGGATGCTCCAGATAGAATGGATCAAGCTCTCCCCAGTCCAGTGTGGAAAAATTGAAGTCCGGAAAACGTTCTGCTATTACTTTTTCTGCATTTTTTCGAAGCTCTTTCATGTCCATATGGTTTCTCCCCCTTTTTTATTTCTTTGGATCATATTATCATATTACCTTTCCAATTCCGTAATTACAAGAGTCTTTTGCTATTTTTCATATTGCATTTTTATTACATTCTAATCACCCCTCTGTTTTATTTGCATTTGTTGTTATTGTAATATGGCTTCCGCTGCTGAATGCGGCTTCCATAGATGCCTTTAATGCGTTCAGGATTTCATCTGCACTTTTTGTTCCCCCGTAGAAGCCCGTATTGGCCGTTTCCTGCGATTTTTCTGCATCGTACCGTAAAATGATCGTAAGTCCTGTTCCAGCCGTTGCAGCGTCCGAAAACGAGCTTGAAAGGGTTGTCTTGGATGTACAGGAAACGGTAAGTGTTCCACTCAGGAACTTACAGCCGGAAAACAGGTTCCCGCTATCCGTACAGGAAGATGGGATTTCACCGGTTATGGATTCCAGTGCGGTACATCCGAAAAAACTGCTGTTCATTTTCTGTGCAGACGATGGGATATGTACTTCTTTCAGGTTGACGCAGCCATTGCAGATATTCGAAAGTTCTTTCGCACTGTCCGGAATCTGGACAGATGCCAGAGCCATACAGCCGTAATACATGGAATCCATGTTCTCCAACTGCATACAGGCTGTTGTATCGGCTCCATCGATCAGTGCCGTATCACCGTAAAATGCTTTTTTTGCCTGTTTTATATTTCCTGGAAGTTCCATGGCCTTTTCCAGTGCGATACACCCTTCTGCGCAGGATGTAATATCTTCCAGCCGGACCGCACCAGACATATCCGGCATACTGGTCATCGCCGTAGCATTCTTGAATGTTTCCACCATGCTTCTCACTGTATCCGGGATGCGGCACAATGTTTCCAGGTATTCGTCATTTCCTGTAAACCAGTAGTCCATGCTTTCCACTTCTGCCTCCGGATCAATCCAGGTCAGCCGTTTAACAGAATATTTCTTCCATGGCGCAGAATCTGATTTGAAATTCCGGACGCTTCCTTTTCCGGATATTTCTAGATCCCCGTTGGAATACAGGATAGCCTCCACATCATCTGGATTTTCTCTGCCGATTTTATACCTAACACTTTCATCACGGTCAATAAGCACTGTTATCTCTGCCTTGATATCCGGATATGCCTTGGAGGAAACCTCTACGGTAACACTGTGGCCATGTGCCGGCACTTTAGCCGATGACACGCTGTATGTATCTGCATCCAGAAGCTGTTTCTTTTTCCCGGATATTCCGTATACGCGGAAATTTTTTTCTGAAATCCTACTTCCGGCAGCATAGCTTTTCTCTGCAGCTTCCACCTTGATCGTTTCCGGTTTTTCCGGTGCAGCTTCTTTTCGAAATTTTGGCAGTACCAAAAATACGACTCCAACAAGAATCAGCAAAATAACAGCAATCAACGCTATGATCCACAAGCTGCTTTTCTTTTTCTGCCTTTTTTCGCTGGCTGTTTTTTTGATACGGCCATTTTTACTCTTTTTTCTTTTCCGTATTGTGCAGGCACTTCAGGATATAACAGATGTGATCTTTATCCAGCTTCAGGAACATGCTTTTTACAATCGGAACAGGACGTTCCTTTCCTCCAATCCGAATTGTTCCTGCATCCGGCGGCAGCATTAGGGTTTCTACAATCAGATCGATCAGTTCATCCACTTCCTGCTTGTTATAGATCGGCGGGTAGTTCTCGTAATCAATATTTTTCCGAATCAGTTCCCGGTAGGCAGATATCCGATCCATCATATCCATCCCATCTCTTTTTGTTCCCCGCTTTATATTATGATGTTAGGGTCAAAACCATAAATAACTTTGTCCTCTATTTCTATAGCACCTTGAAAAATTCATATTTTGTAGTATAATACCGGATTTCTTCGGATATACGCTGGTATTCCCTTCCTTGATTTTATACAAGTACCGGATTTTGAGCGTAATGTCCTAAACCCTTCACATAGTTGAAGAGTTTTCTGAAATTCAATGCTGCTATCTTGGAACCGAAAAAGAACTTGCCCCGCTGTTTCCCACGAGGTATCTTTTCCAAGTGGTAATTCTTGCGTATATTCGATGGAACAGTTTCCACTCCATTACGCAGCCTTGTATAATTTTTGAATTCTTTGCTATTCATGTTCCGTTGGATTTTCGCACGTTCATGCGCTGCTTTGGATGTTACTATTTTTGCAACCTTCTTAAAGATCTTCGGCTTGCATTGATCCTGCTACGGACAGTTGGCACACTGCTCATGCAGAGAGGAAACGGCACACTGATTGCTTGGTTTCATATAAGAACAGCTTTTCGGTGCATGGCCGGCTGGACATCGGAGGACTTTTGTTCCCTCTTCGTTGAATTCAAAATCAGCAAGGATATCCGGAGCCGGTTTCTCCGTCAGACTTGTGGTAATCAGTTCTACGTTTTTATGAGCTGCAAGTTGTGTGTTTTCTGTTCCACTATATGCTCCATCCGTGACTATAACAGTCCGTTCTTCCTGGTTATCCATCTGCGCAAGGTGCTCCTGGATAAACTGACTGTCACTATGGTTGTTTTGCTCATACTGGTACTCTGTTACAACAGAACCATTGGCTCCAACGGATTCTTCAAGATTAGCAGCATATCCTCGATGCTCTTTTCCTGCTTTATTCCGGAATGTCGCTTCAGGGTCAGAAGGATTCTGCAGCATGGTTGATTTCATGCCGCCGTCTTCTTTCGTGCGGAGTCTTCGGTTTTCATTTTCAACAATGGTCTGTTCTGACAGGCATCTGACAAACAGATCATACTCTGTTGAATCATTGTAATCAGACTCACACAGAGCAAGAAGTTTATCCGCATCCGTTAAGAGTTGCTTCATGCGCTCATCTGCATCGGTACTGCGCTGACGATAAATCACTCTGTTAAAATCGTTAGGATCGATATAATGTTTTAAATCGTCAGACAGAACGGAACCATTGATTTTATTCACATACATCGCCAGCTTTACAATGCAGGTGTATATCAGTTCCATTCGGCTGAGCCTGCGGACGTTGGATTCGATCATCACGGAATCCATACGTCTGACTTTACCGCTGATTCCCATCAGTTTTGCAATGGAAGCACTTAAATCTTTCACACAATCATGGTAAAGATCCTTGTTGTGAAGTGTTTCATAATCATAGCGCCTCTTGCGGAAACGGCTTAAGGTCTTGTCACTCAAAGGCTGTTCTTCAAAACTTGTTGTGTGCAGTGCGTACTGAATTCGAAAATCCAGCATAAGATTTTCGACCATCTCGTCATCGGAATAATCAAAAAGCTCTTTGATAATGAGCGCACCAACAATCACGTTGACCGGAGTATTCGGTCTGGATGCCTTATCGCTGTATAAGGCAGAAAAACGCTTTTCATCAATGGCAGGAAATATTTCATCGGCAAAGACTTTTGCCCAGGATTTTTCCAATGCTTTTTGTTCTCTGGCAGTTAATCCAGAAAAACTATCTGTAAATGACATTTGCTGGTAAGTATTTTCTTTGAATGACATAGAGATTGCCTTCTTTCCTACTAAGATATCTCTATTATACAGCAAGTAAACCATTTAGGCTTGTATTTACTACAAAATATATGAACTTTTCAAGGTACTATAGAGGGGCTTTTGACCCCAACATCATAGTTTTAAAATAATATAAAGCAAACGGATAAAAATATTTTCTCCGTCATAAACTTCAAAAAGAGAGGGAAAAACTTATGATTTTTTATTTTACCGGAACTGGTAATTCGCTTTGGGCTGCAAAAGAAATTGGAAAAGAGCTGAATCAGCCTGTTGAGAATATTATAAAACAGAAAACAGAAAGCAATTTTTTCTGCAAAGACGATATAATCGGTTTTGTCTTTCCTACCTACATGAGCGATCTGCCATGGATTGTAAAAGAATTTTTATTGAAGTTAACGGTCAATCCTGACTGCTATACTTTTGTCGTCATGACTTCTAACAATGGAAAAAGCGGAAATTCTTTTGTCAGCCTAAGTCAGGCACTTTCCCGCAGCGGTGCAAACCTGTCGGCTGTCTTTGATCTGCAGATGCCAGGCAACTGTTTAATCAGCTCAGAGCAGGAAAATCTGGAACGACTGAAAAAAGCACCGGAACGGTTAAAATCTATCATATCTTTTATAAAAGAACGAAAAACAAACTTTACATCTGACGGAAGTCTGCCAAAAGAAGATTTTGTTACTGCATCGTATTTTTATGGAGGACATTCTTGTGCAGCCTGTTATGCCTGTCTTCACTGGTGTCCCAAGAATGCTACCCTGCTTAAAGTTCCATTTTTGAAACATCGTCCGCAGTATCATCATCCAGATGTAACGCTGGCGGAAATCAAAGAATAAGTCTGTAAACGGCGCCCCGGTCCTGCATTCAGATGATCTGCAGGGCCGGGGCGCTTTGCAATTTATGTGCGTGTAAGATGTTGGCTTTTTATTTTCGCTCCGTCTCGCATACGATGATATGTTTGCTCTTCTCATACCCGGGAACTTTCCGGTCCGTGATAAAAATCGGTTTTTCGAAGTCTGCGAAGGTGACGGAGCTGATGCTGTTAAATTTGCTTGCGTCGCAGAGGACGTAGCACTGGCGGCACTGTTCCATGGCGGTCTTTTTGGTGACGGCCTCGTTGACGTCCGGGGTTGTGCAGCCGCTTCTTCGGGTTACGCCATTTGTTCCGAAAAAGCCTTTGGTGAAATGATACTCCTGGATCGTGCGGATTGCCTGGTTTCCGACGACGGCTTCTGTGGAGCTTTTGAGCTCGCCGCCTACCAGAATGACCTTAAACCCACGTGATGCCAGCCGCTGTGCGTGGGCAACGGCGTTTGTCACGAAAACGGCGGAGGTTGCCCGGATGAAATCGATCATATGCGCCGTTGTCGTTCCCGCGTCGAGAAAGACGAAATCGTCCGGCTCGATGAGGGATGCCGCATATTCTGCGATTTTCCGTTTGGCATCGCAGTTCAGCTCATTTTTCTGTGCAACGGTGTACTCGTGTGCCGTCACCTTCTGGCCGGCTTCCACGGCGCCGCCGAATACCTTTTCCAGCTTGCCCTCCTTGTCGAGCGCTGTGATATCGCGGCGTACCGTGGACTCCGATGTATCGAGAAGATCCCGGACTTCCGTCACGGTGATGCTTCCCTTTTCTTTTAACAGTTTCAAAATTATCTCATGTCTCTGCTGTGTTAACATTTCTTTCCTGCCTTATATTCTGCCACGTTTGTTTCCAGAATGATCTTGCGGAGCGGAAGGATGCTTCCCGGAGAAACGGAAAGTTCATCTACGCCCATCGCAAGGAACTCTTTTGTCAGCTCCTGGTCAGCGCCGAGTTCGCCGCAGATACCGGCCCAGATGCCGGCTTTGTGTGCATTCTCCACAACCATCTGAATCATGCGCAGGATCGCCGGGTGATGCGGATCAAAGAACGGATCCAGCTTTGTGTTCTGGCGGTCGATCGCGAGGGTGTACTGACTGAGGTCGTTCGTTCCGATACTGAAGAAATCAACCTCTTTTGCCAGCTCATCGCTGATGATGGCAGCCGCCGGGGTCTCGATCATGATACCCTGCTCTGGATTTCCGTACTCAATGCCCTGCTCAGCGAGAGAAGCTTTTACTTCCTCCACAATCGCTTTGATCTGGCTAACCTCGCCGACACTTGTGATCATTGGATACATAATGGCAATTTTTCCATATGCGCTTGCGCGGAACAGCGCGCGAAGCTGTGTCTTGAAGATCTCCGGCCGCGTCAGGCAGATGCGGATCGCACGGCAGCCAAGTGCCGGATTCTCCTCTTTTTCCATCTCGAAATAATCGCACTGTTTATCGGCACCGATATCGAGGGTACGGATGATGACGCGTTTTCCCGCCATCGTCTCTGCTGCCTGTTTGTAGATACGGAACTGCTCCTCCTCTGTTGGATAGTGATCCTGCTCAAGATAGATAAACTCGCTTCGGAACAGGCCGATGCCGCCCGCGTCGTTCTGCATGACAGCCGCAAGGTCTTTGATGTTTCCAATATTAGCATACAGCAGAATTTTCTGTCCGTCCAGTGTAATATTTTCTTTTCCCTTTAAGGTGAGGAGCAGTTTTTTCTTTTCCTCCTCCTCGGTGCGACGCTTCTGCATGGCAGCAAGAGTCTCCTTGTCCGGATCAACATAGATGGTTCCATCGGATCCGTCCACGATGCCGAGCTTTCCGTCTACGCTCTCATCCAGCGGAAGCGGTGTTCCGACCAGTGCCGGAATCGCCATGGTTCTTGCAAGGATAGCGGTGTGGGAATTTAAAGAACCGTGTACGGTAACAAAAGAAAGAACTTTGTCCTTATCCATCTGTACCGTCTCAGACGGCGCAAGGTCATCTGCCACGATGATCGCCGGTTCGTCGTTTAAGGATGCGTCGGTGTCGTCTCCGTTTAAGATGGAGATCAGACGCTCGGAAATATCCTTTACGTCTGCCGCGCGCTCTCTCATGTAATCATCGTCCATGGCAGAAAACATCTGCGCAAAGTTGTCGCCTGTCGTTGCAACGGCATACTCAGCGTTGACGCCCTGGCTCTTGATAATATTCTCGACGGACTCGTTGTAGCCGTCGTCCTCCATCATCATCTGATGTACCTCGAAGATCGCTGCATTGGCCTCGCCAACCTCTTTGCATGCTTTTTCATACAGAACGCCAAGCTGTGCGATTCCTTTTGCCTTTGCTTCCTCAAACCGTGCCATCTCCGCATCCGGATTTTCTACTTTCACACGTTTTACCTGACGCTCATTCTTTTTGTATACGCGGATCTTTCCGATCGCAATGCCGGAAAATACGCTTTTTCCCTGATAAATCTGCATAAGTTTTCTCCACCTTTGTTCTCGATATCCGAATTTTCTGTCCAGACAGCCGGAGCGTGTTTAAAAAAGATTTCTTAGTTTCAGAAAGTTTTTCAAACACGCTCCTGCCGATTACTATATTGTAATTCTCCAGAGCCCCATCTCAATTCCGCTTACGCTCCATTTCGATGTGGCTTCTCGCCATATGGAATTCCAGAAAAAAGCACTCATTCATGCAAGCATGATTCGCACTTTTTTCTTCCATTCCGCATGGCTCTGTAGAATTACAAGTTCTCTTTCATGAAATTGCTGATTGCTTCGTATGCAGCATCTTCATCTGCTCCATCGAAGGTCAGGGTAACTTCTTCGCCCTGTTTTACAGCCAGTCCCATGATGCCGAAGATGGCTTTGCAGTTCATGGCTTTTCCGTCTTTTGCGATCTTGATATCACAGGAAAATTCTTTGACTGCTTTTACCAGCATTCCTGCCGGACGAGCGTGGATTCCTTCTGGATCTGTTACAACATACTTAAATTCTTTCATGATTTTTTCCTCCCATAGGATCTTTGATATTTTTATTTTACTTTGTTTTCTGCCTTTTTTCTACTCTTTTATGCAACTTTTTTCTTTAAAACTCCAAGCAGAACTGCGGATACCACTGTTCCGATGACAACTGCCACCAGATAAAGCAGCGCATTTCCCATAACCGGTACAACGAAGATGCCGCCGTGCGGTGCCATTAAGGTACAGCCAAATGCCATGGAGAGCGCACCTGCGAGGCCAGAGCCGATGATGCAGGCCGGAAGAACGTGGATCGGGTCTGCTGCTGCGAATGGAATCGCACCCTCGGTGATGAAGGCGAGTCCCATGATGAAGTTGGTCGGACCGGATTCTCTTTCTTCTTTTGTAAATTTATCTTTGAACAGCAGGGTTGCAAGTGCAATCGCACACGGAGGAACCATACCGCCGATCATAACGGATGCCATAATGTCGTAGTTTCCTGCTGCGATGGCTGCTGTTCCGAATACGTAAGCTGCTTTGTTGAACGGGCCGCCCATGTCGATGGCCATCATGCCGCCGAGGATCATGCCAAGGATCAGCTTGCTGGATCCGCCCATGGAAGCAAGACCATTGTTCAGTACCGTGTTGACGGTTCCCATGATCGGCTCTACAATGAAGAGCATCAGAAGTCCCATCGCAAGGATGCCGACTACCGGGTAAATCAGAACCGGCGCAATCTTTTCGAGTGCTTCCGGAAGTTTCTCACATGCTTTGCGGAGGCCAAGGATAATGTAGCCTGCTGCAAAACCGGCAACGAGTGCTCCAAGGAAACCGGAGGTTCCGCTCGATGCCATCATACCGCCGACAAAACCAAGGGCAAGTGCCGGCCGGTCGCCGATTGCCATGGCGATGTAGCCTGCAAGAACCGGGAGCATGAAGCCGAATGCCACGCCGCCGATCTGTTTGAACATCGCTGCAGCCGGGGTAATCGTACCGAAGTTTGATCTGGCTGCGGCATCAAGGGAGTTCATATCAACAAGAAGTCCGTCGATCAGGAATGCGATTGCGATCAGAATACCGCCGCCGACAACGAACGGAAGCATATGGGAAACACCATTCATCAGCTGGGTGTACAGCTGGTGGCCGATACCGCCGCTGTTCTTCTTCGTGCTTGCTGCGGCTGTCTGCGCATTGCCGCTCTTGTAAACCGGTGCGTTTCCGGACATCGCAAGCTCGATCAGCTCATCTGCTTTGCTGATACCGTCGGATACCTGGCGCTGAATGACTTTCTTTCCGTCGAAACGATCCATCGGAACCTGTGCGTCGGCTGCAACGATGATGCAGTCCGCATCGGCGATTTCCTGTGCAGTCAGCACGTTTTTCGCTCCGCCGGAGCCTCGTGTCTCGACTTTTACGAAGCATCCTTTTGCTTTCGCTGCTTTCTCGATTCCCTCGGCTGCCATGTAAGTGTGGGCAATACCGGTCGGGCAGGAAGTAACGGCGAGAATCTTCACCTGATTTTCTTTTGCTTCCACCGGCTCTGCAAGACGCTCATCTACGCTCTTTTTCTCTTCATCGGCGCGGTCGATAATGGCAAGGAACTCTTCCGGTGTCCTTGCGTTTCGAAGGCTCTTGGTGAACTCTTCATCCATCAGCATCATGGAAAGTTTACTTAAGACATCGAGGTGAACGTTGTCTTTCGTGTTCGGCGCTGCGATGAGGAACAGCAGGGTGACCGGCTCTCCATCGAGAGAATCAAAATCAACGCCGTTCGGGATAACCATGGCTGCAAGGCCCGGTTTGTTTACTGCATCACATTTTCCGTGCGGAATCGCAATTCCCTCTCCGATTCCTGTGGTGCTCTCTTCTTCTCTTGCGTAAACCTGTGCGCGGTACGCATCTTCGTCTGTGATCTTTCCGCTTTTGACCATCAGCGCTACGGCTGCGTCAAGCGTTTCCTGTTTGCTTTTCGGTGCGGCATCCAGCGCAATACTGCGGATGTCCAGCAAATCTGTGATTCTCATGAGACGTCCTCCCTTTTATTTTGTAATCTGTTCGTAGACAGATGCAATTTCCTCCCGGGTTGCAAGGTTTTCAGAAAAAGCACTTGCACTTCCCGCTGCGATTCCCATATGGAACGCATGGAGGTAATCTTCTTTTTCCATGTAGCCTGCCATGAATCCGGCTACCATCGAATCGCCTGCGCCGACGCCGTTGATGAGCTTTCCTTTCGGGGCCGGAGCTTCAAAGACCTCACCGGATGCGGCAACGAGAACGGCTCCTTCGCCTGCCATGGAAACCAGAACGTTCTGTGCGCCCTTTTCCTGCAGCTGTTTTGCATACGGAACAACTGACTCTCTTGTCTTTAATTCCACACTGAAAATCTCACCGAGCTCGTGATTGTTCGGTTTGATGAGGAACGGGTGGTACGGCAGAACCTTCATCAGCAGATCACGGGTCGCGTCTACGACGATGCGGACGCCCTTGCCGTCGAGCATTTCCATAATTTTCTGATAGGCATCATCTGCCATGGATGACGGGATGCTGCCTGCGAGGAAGAGAACGTCGCCCTCGCCGAGTGCGGAAAGCTGTTTCATCAGCTCTTCCACTTTTTTCTCCGGGATTTCGGGTCCCTGTCCGTTGATCTCAGTTCCGTCAATGCTCTTTAATTTGACGTTGATGCGGGAATATCCTTCTTCCAGCCAGATGCAGCCGTTTTTAATTCCCATCTGGTCGAGACGGCCGGCGATTTCTTTTCCGGTAAAGCCTGCCAAAAATCCGAGCGCTGTGCTCTCAATTCCAAGGTTTCCAAGTACGGTCGATACGTTGATTCCTTTTCCGCCCGGAAGCATCAGCTCGGAGCTTGTGCGGTTGGTAAGGCCGAGCTTGAAGTCTTCCACCGATACAATGTAGTCCAGAGACGGATTGAATGTCACTGTGTAAATCATATTTCCCTCCTGCTTTATTTTGATCGTGTTTGCTTTGATGAGCTTATTATATCGTCATATTCGCTCAAAATCAATCATTAATATTTCATGAATTTTACCTTCTCTTTTTGTCGCATTTGCATAAGTTTAGAGTTTTATGACGGATTCCCCCGTTTTATCGCCCTGTTTTGACCGAGTTTGACTGATCGTCATCTTTTCTTCCTTGTCACGCATCGATCACTTTATTCTCTCCATTTCGGTCATTTTTTATCAGACACTTTCTTTCTGTTCTCATTTTTGTACTTTACTTTTTCCGGATTTGGTACTAAAGTGAAAAGAAATCAAAAAAAGAATTTCCAGAAGAGGTGATTTTATTTGAAACGATACTATATTCTTCACTATTTTGATCCCGCCAATGTGGGCAGTTTTCTGCTTGTCTCACTGCTCGGCCTGATTCTGGTGCTTGCCCTTGTGCTTCTGATTGCAAAATTGCAGATTCAGCGGCAGCTAAAAGAGGAGACAGAGGAAAAAGCGAAAAAAATACGCCGGAAGAAACACCAGCGCAGGCAGTATCAGGTTGTGGAAAGCTTTTATGAGCTGGTTTTCTCCGGCACTTCGATTCTTCTCTTCCTCTCCCTCTATTACATTATCGATGAGCGTCTGCCGCAGATTTCGATGTACTGGGAGAAATATCAGGATGTAGTGCTTCTTGTCTTTATCGTGCTCTCCGTCTTTCTGACGAGCTGGCTCGATGTGGTTCTGGTAAAGCTCACGCACCTTGACCCGGAGCAGAAGGCGTCGGTGCGGCTGATTTCGGTCTTCTATATTGTACTGATTCTTCTGTACATCCGCTTTATCTACGAGGACACGAATTATGACGGGCTGATTCTCTATTTCCTGACGCTGACGGTCGGCCGCTTCCTGTATTTCGACTTTACGGTCAAGAGTTTTCTTGAAACGATGCGGGGCGTGTTGGAAAATCTACCGCTTCTTGTCATCATGAGCGCCTACTCCGGTTTCGTGTGCTGGTATGGGTTCCATGTCGGCTTTCTGCTGAAATCAAATGGTGTCATTTTGAGCACCTTTCTTGCCCATCTGTTTATGGACTGCTCGATCTTTCTGCTCCACAAAACAGGAATTTTAAAGCATGTGATACGAAAAATTTAAAACCGGCATTTTTTTACCAACCATATATCAAAAGCTCTGCAGATCAGAATTTTGCATTTTCTGTTCTGCAGAGCTTTTCTTATTTAACGTTCTTTTTTACATGCCAAACAGCAGTGCAAAGCCATGTACGACAAAAGCTGCCAGCCAGGCGATCACACACTGGGAAACGACAACACCGGCTGCCCATCTGCCGCCAAGCTCCCGCTTGATGGAAGCGACTGCCGCCACACACGGCGTATAGAGGAGGCAGAAAACCAGAAGGCTTAATGCGGAAACCGGTGTCAGGATTTCGGTCAGCTGCGCGGTCGTGCCGAACAGTACGGAAAGTGTCGAGACGACACTCTCCTTTGCCATAAATCCGGTTAGAAGGGCGGTCGATACTCTCCAGTCTCCAAATCCAAGCGGCCGAAAAACCGGGGCGAGACGGCCGGAGACAACGGCGAGAATGCTGTCCTTGGAGTCCTCCACGACATTGAGATGCGTTCCAAAGGTCTGTAAAAACCAGATCACAATCGTGGCAACAAAAATGACGGTGAATGCCCGTTGCAGGAAGTCTTTTGCCTTATCCCACAAAAGCTGTCCGACATTTTTTGCCCCCGGCATGCGGTAGTTTGGAAGCTCCATGACAAACGGAACGGCTTCCCCCTGGAATAAAGTTCCCTGCATCAGCATCGCCATCAGGACAGCCATGAAGATACCACCGAAATACAGAAGAACCATCACAAGGGCACTGTATTTCGGGAAGAATGCGGCGGTAAAGAACGCGTAAATCGGAAGTTTTGCCGAACAGCTCATAAACGGAGTTAATAGGATCGTCATTTTCCGGTCACGCTCGGAAGGCAGGGTGCGGCTCGCCATGACGCCCGGCACGGTACAGCCAAAACCGACCAGCATCGGCACGATACTGCGGCCGGAGAGGCCGATTTTCCGGAGCAGCTTATCCATCACAAATGCCACGCGCGCCATATAGCCGCTGTCTTCCAGAATGGACAGGAAGAAAAACAGGGTGACGATGATCGGAAGGAAGCTTAAGACACTTCCGACGCCGTTAAAAATACCGTCAATCACAAGGGAATGAAGCACCGGATTGACGCCCCATGCTGTCATGGCGCTGTCCACGAGCTCGGTCAGTTTTCCGATCAGAACCTCCAGCACACTCTGCAGCGATGCTCCGATCACATGGAAGGTCAGGAAAAAGACAGCCGCCATAATCCCGGCAAAACATGGCAGAGCCGTATATTTTCCGGTCAGCACACGGTCAATTTTTGTGCTCCGCACATGCTCGCGGCTCTCTTTTGGTTTTACCACGGTCTCACGGCAGACTTTTTCAATAAAATTAAAACGCATATCCGCAATCGCCGCCGCGCGGTCCAGGCCACGCTCCGTCTCCATCTGACAGACGATATGCTCGAGCATCTCTTTCTCGTTTTCATCGAGGGCCAGCTGCTCCAGGATCAGCGCATCGCCCTCTGCCAGCTTGCTCGCCGCAAACCGCACCGGAATATCCGCCCTTGCGGCGTGATCCTCGATCAGATGCATGATCGCATGCAACGCACGGTGGACGGCACCGCCGTGGTCATTCGCCTCACAGAAGTCCTTTCTGCCCGGTTTTTCCTGGTATTTGGCCACATGGACAGCATGGGCAACCAGTTCATCGATTCCCTCGTTTTTTGCAGCGGAAATCGGGATAACCGGGATGCCAAGTCTCTCTTCCATCTGGTTCACGAGCACAGAACCGCCGTTTTCGCGTACCTCATCCATCATGTTGAGGGCCAGTACCATCGGAACGTCGAGTTCCATCAGCTGCATCGTCAGATACAGGTTTCGTTCGATATTTGTCGCATCTACAATATTGATGATGCCGCGCGGATGCTCGTTCAGAACGAAATTCCGGGTGACGATCTCTTCGCTTGAATACGGCGACATCGAATAAATGCCGGGAAGATCGGTGACCAGCGTGTTTTTCTGGCCGCGGATTTCACCGTCCTTCCGGTCTACGGTCACGCCGGGGAAGTTTCCGACGTGCTGGTTGGATCCCGTTAATTGGTTGAACAGGGTGGTCTTGCCGCAGTTCTGGTTTCCGGCCAGCGCAAAGGACAACAGCTCTCCTTCCGGCAGCGGATGCTCCTCTGCCTTATTGTGGTACTTTCCGCCCTCTCCAAAGCCGGGATGCGGAATTGCTTTCGCATCCGGCTGCTCTTTTTCTTTTACAGCGTCCCGCATCTCATCAATGGCAATCCGTCCGGCATCGGCGAGGCGGAGTGTCAGTTCATAGCTGTGAATCCGCACTTCCACAGGGTCTCCCATCGGTGCATACTTTACCATCGTCACTTCCGCCCCCGGAATGATTCCCATATCTAGGAAGTGCTGCCGCAGCGCGCCCTCTCCTCCTACCGTGCGGACGGTCGCTGTTTTGCCGATCGGCAGTTCTTTCAGTGTCATATATTTCACTCCTTATTGATTCTCATTATCAATAGTAAGTATATGACACAATTCGACTGCGGTCAAGCAATTGCCATTATTTCTCTTTTTGTTTTTCTTCGAGCTTCTTCTGTACACTCGGAAACAGCTCCAGATCCGTGTGTGGGATTGCCTGGGCCGCTTTCATCATAGAGATGAAAGCGGCGACCTGGCCGAACTGGATGTAGACCATCTCGTCCAGAATGCGGTCAATATCGTCGATGCAGGTCCGATCCAGCAGGATTTTTTCTGCTCCCGCAAGCGACGTATTTCCGGCGCAGATCAGGCGGCTGCGGTCCATATCCGGGTACATGCCGATCGTGATGGCGGATTCCTTTGAAACGTGCTTTCCAAATGCACCAGCCGCGTAAAACCGGTCAATTTCTTCCATGGAAATGCCGGATTCACGCATCATGTACTCAACCATCGTGTAGGCCGCTGACTTTGTACGAAGGAATTCGGCGATATCACTCTGATAGAAGCACAGCCCTTCACTATATTCAACGCACCACTCTCCCGTCTCCGGGTCTTCCTTGATCTTTTCGGACCGCTCCGGCTGCAGGGTACCGAACAGGTTGATCCAGCCATTTAGGAATAATTCCGCGAGCAGATCGATAATGCCGGAACCGCAGATGCCCTTTGGCTTACCCTCTCCGATTACATGGCACTGGATTTTCCCGTCTTCTATTTTTACCGTATCAACAGCGCCTTCTGCAGCTCGCATGCCGGTTTTGACCACGCCGCCCTCGAGCGCCGGACCGGCAGCGCCTGCGCCGCAGAGCAGAAATTCCCGGTTTCCGACGACAAGCTCGCCGTTCGTTCCGATATCAAAAAAAACGCTGATCGTTTCTTTTTTATAGAGTTCCGTTGCGATCATACCGCTTAATATATCACCGCCCAGGTAATTGGATTTTCCCGGCACGCAGTAGACACATCCCTTCATGGGAAATCCCATCTCTTTCGCCGGAAGGAATCCGACGCGGTCTGCGCGCACGGCGTACGGGGATGAAAAGACGCAGAACGGATCCAGTCCCAGCAGGAAATGGATCATCGTTGTGTTGCCGGATACGACCATTGAGAGAACATCCGACGGCGCAATTCCTGTCTTTTGGCGAAGTTTTTCAAAGAGCAGTGTAAATGTCTCCATCGTACACGCACGGATGTCCTGCAGTACCTCCGGTTTATCCTTACAGGCAAAGATTCTCGTCAGAATATCGGTTCCATAGGCAGTCTGGCGGTTGTATTCGCTCTCCTCGGCAAGCACAGTACCGTCGCTGCAGTTTACCAGGCGCACAACGACGGTCGTACTTCCAAGATCAGCGGCATAGCCGTAATGCTCTGCTGCTGTATCGCCCGCTTCCAGATCAACCACCTGCCAGATGCTTCCATTCCATGCGAGGGAAACCGTTATGTTATAGTCTGCCTCATCGCAGATGGGATACAGTTTCTGCAGCGCTGGAAGGGTAAATGATGCGGTGATTCCTTTCTCTTTTAATGCATCCAGTATCCGCATCTGGCTGGAGCGGGCGTCCTCCTCCGTCGGCGGGACCAACCCCAGATACTGTTTCTGTGTTATTCCTCTATTCATTATTACTTCCTCATTTCCTGATCATTTTTCTGTTTCTTATTGTAGCACTTTTCTCTTTTCCAGAGAACTTATTTTTTTCACATTTTTACTACATTTCCATCACAGATTCCCATTATACTGCAAAGCATAGAAACAAAAAAGGAAGCAAACAAAACCGGAAGCCGATTCCGGAACACAGTTTAAAATACAGATACCAGAAAGGAAGCATTTATTATGATGGACTACAGAAACAACTACAATAACGAAAACGAAACCAATAATGAGAACATGATGGCAGCAGAGCAGAACAGCTTCAACGGAAAGAAACCTTCTTCCAAAAACAAAAAAGCTGCTAAGCTTGCAAAAAAAATCGGAGCCATCGCCTTAAGCGCAGTTCTGTTCGGCGGTGTTGCCGGCGGTACCTTCCAGGCAGTCAACCACTTTGCCGGAAGCACGACAGCCACTGCAACAACAACCACTGCACAGCAGACGACTTCCAACAGCAGCCTCTTAAAAGCCGCTGCCACATCCTCAAGCTCCACTTCCACCGGAACGATGGATGTTTCCACGATTGCGAAAAACGCAATGCCGTCGATCGTCTCCATCACAAACCAGTCCGTACAGGAAGTACAGAACTACTTCAGCATGTTCGGTTACGGTGCCCAGACTCCGCAGACCGAGGAGACCACAAGCTGCGGTTCCGGTATCATCATCGGAAAGAATGACACCGAGCTTCTGATCGTCACCAATAACCATGTAGTAGAAGATGCCGATACTCTTTCTGTTAGTTTTGTAAACAATCAGGTCTGCAAGGCAAATATCAAAGGTACCGATGCCGATAACGATCTTGCCGTCATCGCCGTTCCGCTCTCCGAGATCCCGGATGACACGATGAGCAGCATCGCTGTTGCCACGATGGGCGATTCTGATTCCGTTGAGGTCGGCGAGCAGGTCGTTGCGATCGGCAACGCACTCGGCTACGGCCAGTCCGTTACGACCGGTATCATCAGTGCTGCAAACCGTGTGATCGACAGCGATTCCTCTTCTGACGGAAGCTCCGATGGAACAACGGCAGATACTTCTTCCACTGATACAACCGGAAAGACCTACTTACAGACCGATGCAGCCATCAACCCTGGCAACAGCGGCGGCGCTCTTCTGAACATGAACGGAGAGGTCATCGGTATCAACTCCGCAAAACTTGCTTCTACAGAGGTAGAGGGCATGGGCTATGCAATCCCGGTCTCCCGTGTTTCCGATATCATTGAAAATCTGATGAATGAGCAGACCAGAACAAAGGTTGCCGCAGAAGATCAGGGAACGATCGGCATCAAATGCCTCGATGTCAGCAGCCAGATCCAGCAGGCATACAATATGCCGGCCGGCATCTATATCTCCGAAGTAACCTCCGGCGGTGCCGCTGAAAATGCAGGTCTGAAATCCGGATACGTTCTGACCAGCTTTGACGGACATTCCATCACCTCCACCAGCGAGCTGAAATCCCTGCTGCAGTATTACTCTGCCGGCGAAACCGTCGAGGTGGAAGTACAGGTTCCAGACAACGGATCCTATGAGACAAAGACCTTCTCCCTGACCCTCGGAACGAGCATCAGCTCTTCGGATGATCAGCAGAGCGATTCCCAGCAGAATGCGGGTTCATCCCGCTCTGCAGAGGGAGGAAATACCCTGACCTCCGCTACTCCTTCGATCTGACTGCCCGCTCTCCCGTGAAAGAAATCCATAAATAAAAAACATCATAAGCATGAAAGAAAGGCCCCGAAACATAACTCCAATGTTTCGGGGCCTTTCTCCTATTCTCTTAATCCATTTCTTATTTTTCTGCTCCTGCAACTGCCTCGCGGGCTGCTTTCTCTTCCGGATCTTCATCCAGAATGGAGAATGCAATATTGGTTGCATGGTCCGCGACACGCTCGAGTCCGGATACAAGATCGGAGAAGATCATGCCGGCTTCCGGCGTACATTCGTTGCGGGTCAGACGCTCTACATGCTTCTGCTGCAGATCCCGCTCCTCCTGATCAATGGAATTTTCAATATCAATGATCTCCTGCAGGTGCTGCAGATCATTCTTTGCAAACATTTCGATCGACTCATCGAGAATTTTTAATACCATATCCAGCATCTCGGAAAGATCCAGTTCGCCCTGTTTGCTGAAGGTCACATTGTCATTCGTCATCTGCACAGCAGAATCTGCGACATTTTCGGCATGATCACCAATCCGCTCGATATCATTGACCACATGGAACAGCGCACCGATGCGCATAACGTCTGATGTCGGCAGCGATGCCTGATTTAAGTGAACCAGATAGTTCGTAATCTCTTTGTTCAGGAAATTAATATTTTCCTCGACACGGTAGACCTCGTCGATTTCTTTCTGATCGCGGGTCACCAGCGTATTCATCGCGCGAATCAGGTTGGTCTCTGCCATCTGTGCCATACGCTCCATCTCACGGACAGCCTGCAGAACTGCAGTCGTCGGGGACATCGCATGTTTCGAGCTGATGTAGGCAAGCTCGAACTTTTTGTCTTCCTCGTCATTTCCGCGGATGATAAAGTACGTTGCCTTCACCAGAAGCGGGGTAAACGGCAGCATCAGGAGTACCTGGCATACTTTGATGATCGAGTTTGCATTTGCGATCATACGGCCTGCTTCGTTTCCGGAAATACCCATAAAGAAGTCAACTACCTGTTTTCCAAACAGCAGGAAAATAATGGAGCAGACAATCGTTCCGGAGATGTTGAACAGCAGGTGGACACATGCCGCACGTTTTGCATCTTTTTTGCAGCCGAAGCTGGCAAGAATCGCGGACATCGTACATCCGATGTTGCATCCAAGCATCATAAACAGACAGATCGGAAGTCCCATCAAGCCCTCTCTTGCAAGAAGCATGATGATTCCGACCGTTGCAGAGTTACTCTGCAGAATCGCGGTAGCCACCCAGCCGACTAAGAACGCAAGAAACGGATTCGTCAGGGATCCGAGGGCGTTAACGACTGCCGGGATCTCTTTTGCTTCGTTCAGGGCTCCTGAGATACCGGAGATACCCATAAACAGAATACCAAATCCCAAGATAACCTCGCCGAGACGGCTGATCGTCAGATTGTTCTTTACGAACATAACCATCAGAACACCGATGATGACAAACAGCGGCGCGATATCCGCAAGGTCAAACGCAATCAGCTGTCCGGTAACTGTCGTACCGATGTTTGCTCCGAGGATAA
The DNA here is from genome assembly GCF_003479185.1 of Blautia sp. AF17-9LB. Taxonomy (NCBI): domain Bacteria; kingdom Bacillati; phylum Bacillota; class Clostridia; order Lachnospirales; family Lachnospiraceae; genus Blautia; species Blautia sp. AF17-9LB. The sequence goes on along the minus strand of NZ_QUGU01000003.1, from coordinate 232,110 downwards.
TTCCAGGAGCCTGTGCCAGTTTCATCAGACCGGAGTTTACGAAGCTGACCACCATAACGGTTGTAGCGTTGGAGGACTGAATCAGCGCGGTAAAGAAAATACCGACCAGAAGACCGATCACACGGTTCTTCGTAAATACCTCCAGAATGCTTCTCATCTTGGATCCGGCAACCTTCTGCAGTCCTTCACTCATCAGCTTCATTCCATATAAGAAGAAGCCCAGACCGCCCATCAAAGACACTATTACACTCATATTCTTTTTTCTTCCTTGTCTTTTTCTGATGTCTTTTCAAAATCCCTGTCAAAGCATTTTCATGTTTTGGTCTCAATATTTTACATTTCCTTAACGCAGATTTTACAAGACACCTTTTTTATCATAAAAGAAATCATGACATTTGTCTATAGAAAAATTAAAAATTTCGACAAGAAATTTTCAGATTCTTTTCGTTTCTTTCTTGCATTCTACTTGATAATATTGTAACATTTAGGATGTTTCCATATTATGAGGCGACATTTCCGCCTACAAAATTCAAAAGGAGAGAAAACTATGGAAAAGTTTAGCAAGCTGATGGAAAACACATTCAAGCTGCGGGAAAATGGAACAACGGTCAAAACCGAGATCATCGCCGGTGTCACCACGTTCATGACGATGGCGTACATTCTTGCCGTCAACCCGAACATCCTTTCCTCCACCGGCATGGACCACGGCGCTGTCTTTACCGCAACGGCTCTGGCAGCCTTCCTTGGCACCCTGCTCATGGCACTTTTCGCCAATTATCCATTCGCTCTGGCACCAGGAATGGGCCTCAACGCCTATTTCGCCTACACCGTTGTTCTCGGCTACGGATATAGCTGGCAGGCAGCCCTGACCGCCGTTTTTGCAGAAGGTATCATCTTTATTGTACTTTCTCTGACCAACGTCCGTGAGGCGATCTTCAACTCCATTCCGGTCAGCCTGAAATCTGCAGTCAGCGTCGGCATCGGTCTGTTCATCGCATTCATCGGACTTCAGAATGCAAAAATTGTACTGTCGAACTCTTCAACCGTGGCAGGCCTCTATTCCCTGTCTTCCTACAATGCCAACCTGCAGTCTGCAGCCACATTAAACGGAACAGAGTATGTGGCAGGAACGTTTAACGATGTCGGAATCACCGTTCTGCTCGCAGTCATCGGTGTTATCCTCACCGCCGTTCTTGTCGTACGCAATGTAAAGGGAAACATCCTCTGGGGAATTCTTGCAACCTGGATCCTCGGCATGATCTGCCAGGCATGCGGTCTCTACGTTCCGAACCCGGCAAACGGCTTCTACAGCCTGTTCCCGGATTTTTCCAACGGACTTTCCATTCCAAGCCTTGCCCCGATTTTCGGAAAACTGGATTTCTCCATTCTGAAAACAGGCGAGTTCTTCGTGATCATGTTTGCATTCCTGTTTGTCGATATGTTTGATACCATCGGAACTCTGATCGGTGTATCTTCCAAGGCAAACATGCTCGACAAAAACGGAAAACTTCCGCGCATCAAGGGCGCGCTGATGGCAGATGCTGTTGCTACCTGCGCAGGTGCTGTTCTTGGTACTTCTACCACAACAACTTTCGTTGAGAGTGCTTCCGGCGTTTCCGAAGGCGGCCGTACCGGTCTTACCGCTGTTACCACTGCAATCCTCTTCGGCCTCGCTCTGTTCCTCTCCCCGATCTTCCTTGCCATCCCGTCCTTTGCAACGGCTCCGGCACTGATCGTGGTAGGCTTCTACATGCTGACCAACGTAGTCAACATTGATTTCAGTGATCTTTCCGAGGCGATTCCGTGCTACATCTGCATCGGAGCTATGCCGTTCTTCTACAGCATTTCCGAAGGTATTGCCATGGGAGTTATCTCCTACGTTGCAATCCAGATCCTGAGCGGAAAAGCAAAAGAAAAAAAGATCAGCGTGATCATGTACATCCTGGCTGTTCTGTTTATCTTAAAATACCTTCTTCTGTAATGGCTTTTTAACGATACAGAACCGCATAAAAAGGCTCCTGTCCCACAGATTTTATTCTGTGAAACAGGAGCTCTTTTTATGCTCTGAATCAAAAATTTTTATTCTGCCAGGGTCCGGTAAAAGCAGGTGCGGTTTCCGGTGTGGCACGCTGCGCCGACCTGTTCTACTTTGGCAAGGATTGTATCGTTGTCGCAGTCGATCAGAAGCTGTTTTACATACTGCACATGGCCGGAGCTCAGTCCCTTCGTCCAGAGCTCATTGCGGCTTCTGCTCCAGTACGTCATTTTTCCAAGGCGCAGTGTCGTCTCAAACGCTTCTTCATTCATGTAGGCGAGCATCAGCACTTCGTCATTTTCCGCATCCTGTACAACAACCGGAACCATGCCGTCGCTGTTTGTCTTAAAATCCGCCCAGGTAAAATCACATTTTAATGCTTGTTTCATCTCTTGTTCTCCTCTTTTTCTGCTCTTACAGGCTGCCCTTGGTCGAGAGCACGCCGGCAATTCTCGGATCGAAGGAAGTTGCCTCATCGAGTGCCTTCGCAAATGCTTTGAACATCGCCTCGATGATGTGGTGGTTATTTCCGCCGTCAAGCACTTTGATATGCAGATTCATCTGCGCCGCATAGGAAACGGCGTAGAAGAATTCTTTTACCATCTCGGTCTCCATCTCTCCTACTTTCTCCCGTGTAAATTCTGCCTGGAAAGAGAGATACGGTCTGCCGCAGAGGTCAACGGCCGAGAGCACCAGTGTCTCGTCCATCGGAAGGATTCTGTCGCCGTAGCGGCGGATGCCCTGTTTGTCGCCGACTGCCTCGCGGATTGCAGTTCCGAGCACGATACCGGTGTCCTCGATCGTGTGGTGGCCGTCTACATCAAGATCTCCGTCTACAGAAACGGAAAGGTCGAAAAGACCGTGGCGGGCAAAGCCGTCGAGCATATGGTCAAAAAAGCCGATGCCGGTGTGGATGTCGCTCTTTCCCGTTCCATCCAGATTTAATGTCATGCGGATCTTTGTTTCTTTTGTCACGCGTTCTACGCTGGCTGTTCTGTTCTCCACTTACTCTTCCCCCTCAAAACGGACGGCAATCGAATTGGCGTGTGCCGTCAAGCTCTCTGATTTTGCAAAGCTCTCGATATCCTCGTGGATCTCGGAAAGGGCTTCTCTGGAATAATAGATGATGCTGGATTTCTTCACGAAATCGTCTACGGACAGCGGTGAGAAGAATTTTGCGGTTCCGTTCGTCGGCAGGATATGGTTCGGGCCGGCAAAATAGTCACCGAGAGGCTCGCTGGAGTTCTCGCCGAGGAAAATAGCACCGGCGTTATGTACCTTCATCATATCCTCAAACGGGTTCTTCGTCACGATCTCGAGGTGCTCCGGTGCGATGGCATCTACGGTGTCGATCGCTTCCTGATGCGAATCGGTGACAAGGATGTAGCCGAAGTTGTCCAGTGATTTGGAGATGATGTCGCTTCTGGAGAGGACTTTTAAGAAACCGTCTACCTCTTCACTTACCTTCTCTGCCAGTTCCTGGGAGGTGGTAATGAGGATCGCACTTGCAAGCTCATCATGCTCAGCCTGGCTTAAGAGATCGGCTGCCACGAACCGCGGATTTGCAGTCTCATCAGCAAGGACAAGAATCTCACTTGGGCCTGCGATGGAGTCGATGCTGACATTTCCGTATACGGCTTTCTTTGCAAGGGCAACGTAGATGTTTCCAGGTCCTACGATTTTATCGACTTTCGGAATGCTCTCGGTTCCGTAAGCAAGGGCTGCAATTGCCTGTGCACCGCCGATTTTAAAGACGCGGTCCGCACCGGCTTCTTTTGCTGCCGCAAGGACAACCGGGTTGACTTTTCCGTCTCTGCCGCACGGCGTTGTCATGCAGATTTCTTTGACTCCTGCCACTTTTGCCGGAAGAATGTTCATCAGAACGGAGGACGGATACGCTGCCTTTCCTCCCGGAACGTATACGCCGACACGGTTCAGGGCGGTCAGCTTCTGGCCAAGCATCGTTCCGTTCTCGGTAGAGGTGAACCAGCTGTTCTGTTTCTGTTTTTCGTGGAACTCACGGATATTTTTCATGGATCTGCGGATGACACCGATCAGCTCTGGATCTACGATGTTGTACGCTTCATCAATCTCTTCCTGTGTTACTTCTACGGTAGAAGCATCGAGTACCGCGTGGTCGAATTTCTCGGTATATTCGAAAACGGCTGCGTCTTTTCTTGTTTTTACATTCTCAATGATCTCCTGCACGGAAGCCTCGTACGTTCCGTACTGTGTCGGGCTTCGTTTCAGCATATTCTCCAGAATATTTTCTGTAGTCTCTTTTGTCAGTTTTACGATTCTCATACCAGTGCTCCTTTCAGATCCTGAATTAATTTAGTAATTCTCTCATTTTCCATCCGCATGCTCACCTGGTTGACAACCATGCGCGCAGACAGCGGGCAGACCTCCTCGAGAACGGTCAGGCCGTTTTCCCGTAAAGTGCTTCCTGTCTCTACAATATCCACAATCACTTCGGAAAGTCCGACAATCGGTGCCAGCTCGATCGAGCCGTTCAGCTTGATCATCTCAACGGTCTGGTGCTTGCGGTTGTAGAAGTAATCCTTGGCAATGTTTGGGTACTTCGTTGCCACACGGATCTGCTGGTTGTGCTGCAGCAGCTCACGCGCGGATTCCGGTCCGCAGACACACATGCGGCACTTGCCGTAGCCAAGGTCCAATACCTCGTAGAGGCGTCTTCCTTCCTCCAGAATCGTGTCCTTTCCGACGATTCCGATATCCGCTGCGCCGTACTCCACATAGGTCGGCACATCCGGACCTTTGGCGAGGAAGAAACGGAGCTTATGCTCTTCGTCCGTGAAAATCAGCTTTCTCGTATCTTTATTTTTCATTTCATCGCAGGTGATGCCGACTTTTTCCAGCAGCTCCAGCGTCTGGTACGCCAGGCGTCCTTTTGTCAGTGCAATGGTCAAATATCTCATCTTTTTCGTACCCTTCCTCTCCTACAGCTCCACCGGCTGTACTTCTCCTGTCGACAAATCGATAGCAAGCACCGAATCGCTCTTCTGAATATAGACAATGCCGCCGAACTGGTTCTTTCTGCCGTATTCTTCATAATCTGCAAGAACCTTGTCCCTTGCAAAGCAGACCAGCGCGACATCCATGCCCTTGCTTCTGTGCTCGTTAGCAAGTTTTACGGCCAGCGGCTGAAGAAAATCCGGGTAGAGTAGCATCGTTTTCGTATTGGCAATCGGAAGAGAAATTTTCTGGCGCTCCAGTGCATTCATCAGAGATTCCATGACAGTACAGAATCCGATCGCCGGCGCTTTCTTTCCGAAGTGCTGCAGCAGTGCATCGTAGCGGCCGCCTTTTACGATCGGCTCGCCGGTGCCGTAGGTGTAGGCCTGGAAAATAATACCGGTGTAGTAATGGAATTTGCTTAAAAGGCCGAGATCGAAGAAGACGTATTTTTCATAGCCGTAATCTTTAACGATCTCATAGATCGTAGCCAGACGATCGAGTGCCTCTCTTGCCGCCGGATTTCTTGTAAGGCCTTTTGCCTTTTCGAGAATCTCTGCATTTCCGAACAGCTGCGGAACATCACGGAGTGCTTCAAACAGATCACTTCGAAGGTTCTGTTTTGCCAGCAGCTCCTCGGCGCCAAAATGATTTTTAATGGAAATCAGTTCTTTTAATTCGTTCAGAACATCCTCGGCGAGCGCAGCTTCCTCGGAGAGCGCCTGGAAGAAACCTACGTGGCCGATGCTGATCTGGAAATCGGTAAGACCGGCATCCAGCATAACTTTTACGGTCATCGCAATGATCTCTGCGTCTGCCATTGCGGAATCATCGTTTAAGAGCTCGACGCCCATCTGGGTGGACTCTTTTAAGCGGCCCTGATAGCTGCTGCTGTTGACGAAGCTGCTTCCTCTGTAGCAAAGGCGGATCGGCATCGTCTCTTCCATGAAATACATGGAGGCTGCGCGTGCAATCGACGGGGTAAAGTCCGGACGGAGCACAAGGGTGTTGCCGTCGCGGTCAAAGAATTTGTAGAGCTCGCGGGACGGTGTTGTTCCCACTTCTCTTCCGAATACATCAAAAAACTCGAACGTCGGTGTTTCAATATCCTGATATCCAAACGCATGAAATACCTGCTCAATCTGATTCTCCAGGTATAATTTTTTCGTACATTCCTGATTGTAGACATCCCGGACGCCTTCCGGGGTATGAATTAATCGATCCATGTTTTGTTGTCCTCACTTTTTCGCTTTAGTTCACTACCATATTACCATATTGAATTTAAAACTATGGTTAGTATATCGGAAAACATTTTCCCTGTCAACTCAAAATTTTAATCCGCTTTCGAATCCCGTATCTCCAGATCCTTCTGGATTCCGTTCAGGTACGGGACGAGAACGCTGCTTCCCGTTCTGGGAAGGAAGAATGACGTTTCAAGCTCGGTGTAGGAAAAATGCTTCTTTCCGCCGTTCTGTCCGCGGTCCCAGAAGGTTTTCATCGTCTCATACCGCAGGTAATAATATTCGTCCCGCGCCGTAAAATACAGCAGCAGGAAGGAAATCCCCCCCTGCTGCTCGAAATCTTTCATAAACGTGACCTGGTGCTCGTGGATGTTTGCGAGCGGAAAGGAATCCGTTTTGCACTCTTTGGCATCGAAGCAGACGGGAATGCCCTGTACAGCGCCGATGTAATCAACGGTACTCTTCTTTTCAAAATAAGCCAGCGTGATGTGTCTGCTCTCCTTATCTATTTTGATCGGGGTGATCGGCGTCGGCACCTTCTGGATCAGTGCCAGATGCTTGTCACGGTACTGCTCGTTTGTGCGGTTGATCATTTCCTCCAACGTTGATCCGCGGAGTCCCCTCGATGTCCATGCCATAATTCCTGTCCTCGTCTTCGTTCTGTTCTTATTCAATCAGAGAAATTTTGTTCAGCGGCCAGTAGCGCAGAAAGGCCTTGCCGATGATCTTGTCTTTCTCTACGTACGGATTCAGCCAGTAGCGGGAATCCTTTGATACGTTCCGGTTGTCGCCGAGCATAAAGTAGCAGCCCTCCGGCACCTCATACGGTCCGAAATCGCCGACCGGTGTTTCCGGGCAGAAATCATCGCACAGCGGCTCGGTGGAACCGTTGATATACACCTTTCCGTCGCGGATCGTAACCGTCTCTCCCGGCAGTCCGATGACGCGCTTGATAAACTTCTGCTTCTCGTCGTCCGGATAATAGAAAATAACGATGTCATACCGCTGCGGATCGCTCTTTACATAAGCAAGGCGGTTACCGAAGATCTGGTCTCCGGTCATAATCGTGTTTTCCATGGAAGGAGATGGGATTCTTGCGTTGATGACAATGACCTGCTCCACAAAAACAACGACTGCCACGACAATGGCGATCATTTTTACATATTCCCAGATTTCCCGTCCGATGCTCGTCTCCTCCGTTTTTCTTGGTTTTGTTTCTTTCTTTTCGTTGTCTTTTCGGCTCATAATCCTTCTCCCGTCAAATGTTCTCCCTGTAAAATCCGGCGCACGGATGATGGCAGGGGCGCTGTAAAGGTTTTTCCGGACAGATCCGATAAGGTGCCCGTAAGCTCTGGAAATACCGCCTTCCACGAATGGAGAAGTTGGTATTTCAGTCCGTATTTTTCCCGGAAGCGGAGGTTAAACTCCGCATCCCCGTATTTCGTATCTCCCGCAAGCGGATGACCGATGCTCGCGAGATGGCTGCGGATCTGATGGCTCTTTCCGGTCACCAGCTCAACCTCCAGCAGCGTACAGCCTCTTCCGGCACAGAGCGGCCGGTATGCGGTTTCTATGTAAACAGCATCTCCCTGCTGCTCTCTCTGAATCGAAACACGGTTTGTCCTCTCATTTTTTGTGAGGTATCCGCGGATCCGCTCTGTCTCTGTCACGGTTCCTTTTACAACCGTCAGATAGTATTTTCCAACAGCCCGCTCTGCGATCAGTTCTGAAAGCTGCTGCGTCGCCGCAACGGTTTTTCCGGCAAGAATCAGACCGCTGGTATTCCGGTCCAGACGATTGCAGAGTCCGGCGCGGAACATGGTCTCCTCCCCGGCATTTTTTTCCGAAAGATAGGCGCCGAGCGCTTCGGTAAGGCTCACATCCGTCTCTTTCGCCTTCTGTGAGAGGACACCTGCCGTCTTGTTCAGGAAAATTACTTTTTCGTCTTCATAGACGATATCCAGCTTCGGATACTTTACCTGTTTTCCAGCCGCCGGTTTTTCCGGTGTTTTCCGAAATTTTTCGATGGTCTCTTCCGCCAGATACATCCGGATCGTATCGCCTGTTTTCAGCTTTTCACTGCCGTCCGCCTTTTTCTGGTTCAGCACAATGTTTTTCTTTCGCAGCATTTTATAGAAGAAACTCTTTGGCGCCTCCTCCATATATTTGGACAGATATTTGATGAGCTGCTGCGCGCAGTCTTTTTCTGTCACGGTCAGTTCTCTCATAGCAATGGTCTCCTACAGTGCCAGCGCCAGCATCGTGTGTTTCACCAGTTCCGTGCGGGACAGATCCGGGTACCGCTCATCCGGTTTGAAGTTTTCACTGGCGCTCTTTTCCAGCTCATCGTAGTTGCGGTTCAGGGAATCGAGGCGCTCCAGAAATGCTTTTTCCCGATCAAAAATCTTCACATGGCATTTGTAGCCGTTGGCACGGATGATCTTGTTCAGATACGTAGTGCAGTCCTCGATCTGTTTCTGGTCTTTGGCGCGCGTGGTGTAGCAGGCGATCTCCTCACCGCAGAACGCCGCTGCTTCGATCATCAGACTCGATTTTTCCTGTGTGATATACATTTCATATCCCATCAGCAGTTTTCCTTTTTTTGCCTCAATGGCATCGTACACTGCTTTGTCCACTGGTTTTTGCATAACCATCATGATAAAACCGACGGCGGCGCGGCAGCCCGGCAGACAGCCTACTACGGCGACAACCGTAAAAATGTTGCTCTTGTTTCCGTCTGCAAGCACAAGCCCGACAATAAAAACGATGGCCGGAAGGACGAACAGTCCCAGTGTCACAAGCAGTCTTTTTTTCTTTTCCCGGCGGATATAGCCGTAATCCCCTTTTCTGATCTTCATTCTTCTGTCATTTCCCTTCTTCGATAAGATCCCCGCTCATCTTCTGCGTGTTTATTTCTTTTTGTGCACGTTGCGGAGCGTCTTTTTCGGCCGTCCGCCTGTTTTGGCTTTTCCCTGTCCGGAACGGTCATTCGCCGTCTTCTGGCCAAAGCCTTTTCCGTTGGACCCTTTTCCTCTTGACGGTTTTCCTGCCTCCCCGGCCATCTTTCTCGGCCGTACGAGACATTTCGGTCCGAATCCGATCAGATCCTCCCGGTGTGTCCGGCGCAGTGCCTCGCAGACGAGCTCATAGTTCTCCGGATTCCGGTACTGAATCAGCGCACGCTGCATCGCCTTCTCATGCGGCGATTTCGGCACGTAAACCGGATCCATCGTCCGCGGGTCAAGACCGGTATAGTACATACAGGTGGAAAGTGTGGAAGGCGTCGGATAGAAGTCCTGTGCCTGCTCCGGGATAAATCCCATATCGCGGATGTACTCGGCAAGCTCCACCGCATCCTCCAAGTCACACCCCGGATGGGACGACATAAAATACGGAAGTGCGTACTGCTGCTTCCCCGTCTTTTTGTTGCACGCATCGAAGCGGCGGATAAATTCCTGATATACTTCGTGGCGCGGTTTTCCCATATAGGAAAGCACACGGTTCGAAACGTGCTCCGGCGCAACGCGGAGCTGACCGCTGACGTGATCCTTTACCAGCTCGGAAAGGAACGTCTGGTCTTTATCGGCCAGGACATAGTCAAAACGGATGCCGGAGCGGATAAAGACTTTCTTCACGCCCGGAATGTCTTTTAATTCCCGCAGCAGCTTCACATAATCTCTGTGATCTGCCACCATATTTTTACACGGCTCCGGGAAGAGACAGTTCCGGTTCGGGCAGGCGCCTTTGGTGAGCTGCTTTTTGCATGCCGGACCGCGGAAATCCGCCGTCGGGCCGCCGACATCGTGAATATAGCCTTTAAATTCTTTTTCCTGAACCATCTGCCGCGCTTCCGCCAGAATGGATTCGTGGCTTCTCGTCTGCACAACGCGTCCCTCGTGGAACGTCAGCGCGCAGAAACTGCAGGACCCAAAGCAGCCGCGGTTGCTCGTCAGACTGTATTTGATTTCCCCAAGCGCCGGCACACCGCCGTCTTTTTCATAGCTTGGGTGATAGGCGCGCATGTATGGAAGCGCATAGACATCATCCATCTCCTGCTCTGTCAAAGGACGGAAAGGCGGATTCTGTACAATGTAGCCCTGGCCCTCATACGGCTCTGCCATCGGCTTCGCATTGATGGCATCGGTATTTTTATACTGAATCGCAAAGCTCTCCGCATACGTCCGCTTGCTCTCCCGCACCTCCTCGAATGACGGCAGCACCACCGGGTCAATCAGGTGATCCAGCGTTTTGCTCCGATAAACGGTTCCCGGAATAAAGGTGACATCATGAACGTCAATGCCAGCCGCAAGTGCATCTGCAATCGCTACGATCGAAAGTTCTCCCATTCCGTACGAAATCAGATCCGCACCGGAATCGAGAAGGACGGAGCGGCGCACCTGGTCAGACCAGTAATCGTAATGCGAAAGGCGCCGGAGCGATGCCTCGATGCCGCCGAGGATCATCGGTGTATGTTTATACGTTCTCCGAATCAGATTGCCGTACACGGTAACCGCGCGGTCCGGCCGTTTTCCCATGACACCGCCCGGCGTAAAGGCATCTGTTTTTCGGTGCTTTTTCGCCACGGTATAATGGTTGACCATGGAATCCATATTTCCGGAAGAGACAAGAAAGCCAAGACGCGGTTCACCGAAAATCGAAATGCTGTTCTCGTCCTTCCAGTCCGGCTGTGAGATGATGCCGACGGAATAGCCGTTCGCCTCGAGCACACGGCTGATGATTGCCGGTCCGAACGAGGAATGGTCCACGTAGGCATCTCCGATGACATAGACAAAGTCAAACTGTTCGATTCCCCGTTCCTTCATCTCTTCTCTTGTAATTGGTAAAAAAGGCATGCTTTACTTTCCTTTCTGTGTTTCGGCGTCCGCTATGCCAAGCGCCGCTTTTTCTTTCTGCGTCAGGAGACGGGCACTGCCCTTTGGCAGCGCCGGATCAAGTTCCAGGCTCCCCATCGACAGCCGTTTCAAATAGACGACCGTTTTTCCGACCTTCTCAAACATGCGCTTGATCTGGTGGAAGCGGCCCTCACAGATGGTAATGCGGATCCGGCTTTCAAAAATGCCAGGCTCTTTTTCTGTCGTTTCCAGAATGGTAAGCTCGGCCGGAAGTGTCGGTTTGTCGTCCCCAATGTCGAGCCCTTCGGCAAATGCCTGCCGATCTTCTTCTGTCACTTTTCCGTCAATCACGGCCTCATACACTTTCGAGACATGCGATTTCGGAGAGAGCAGCCGGTGGGAAAGGGCTCCGTCGTTCGTAATCAGCAGCAGCCCTTCGGTGTCCTTGTCGAGCCGTCCGACCGGAAAGAGGTCTTTTCTTGCCGCACCACTTAAAAGATCGAGTACGGTCCGGTCACGGCGGTCCTCCGTCGCAGAGACGACACCCGCCGGTTTGTGGAGCATCCAGTATTCCATTTTCACATAGGAAATGCTGTTTCCGTCCACAGTCACCTGCGCTTCATCCGGGTCGACTTTCAGTTCCGGGGCTTTTGCCGTAATTCCGTCTACGGCCACCCGTCCCTTCCGGACCAGGGCCTTTACTTCCTGGCGTGTTCCCACACCCATGTCCGCCAGATATTTATCGAGTCGTAATTTACTCATACCATCCGCCATCCTGCATAATATTTATTCTTTAACGTTCCGTTGTTTATTTTTCCCCAGCCAAGTGGGAAATCATCCAGGCACACAAGCACCCAGTCCTTTTTCCCCTGACACTCTTCCTCGGAAAACGAGAGTGTCTCACCCTTTAAGTAGCGCATGACACGGTCATCTCCCTTGGGAATGGTCAAACACGAAACGTATTCTTCTTTTTTCAGATACGCCGCCAGCGCCTGGGACGGCTCGAAGCGGTTTTTCTTAACGGTGCCAAGCGAAAGTCCGGTCCGCAGATAGCGCAGACCCTTTGCCGCACAGACACCTTCCGGCAGAAAATAGAGCTGGTCTTTCACAAGGGCAAACGAACCATTCTTCCAGTCCATGCGCACGCCAGCAAGAAACTCTTCCGCCTCTTTCGGCAGCTTCTTTGTCGTTTCCAAAAGGCGGGAAGGCTGCCGTTTCCGGCTCTCTCCCTGCTTTTTCAGGAGCGCCACGAAATGGCCTTCTCCCTCCATCCGCTGCGGGAAAATATGAACGCACCGGGAAAGATCGCGGCCATTCACGGATACTCCCGGCGCAAACCCTTCGTAACCCGGGGTAATTTCCTGCACTTCCATATCCGGATGCGCATCCAGCAGCCCTGCGATGACCTCTTCGTTCTCCTTTACAGAAAACGTACAGGTAGAGTACAGCAGCTCTCCGCCCTCTGCAAGCATCTGATACGCCTGCTCGATCAGTTTTTTCTGGATCGGCACATAATGCTCCGGCCCATTTTCACTGTAGTAGCGCAGCATTGAGCTCTCTTTTCGGAACATGCCCTCCCCAGAGCACGGCGCGTCAAGAAGGATCTTGTCAAAAAAGGCCGGATACAAGGTTACTAATTTTTCCGGATCCTCGCTCGTCACGAGAAGACGTCCCACTCCCTGGATTTCCAGGTTGCGCAGCAGCGCCTTCGCCCGCGAATTGCTGATATCGTTTGCCAGCAGCATGCCGCCCTCACCGATCCGGCTTCCCAGCTCCGTTGCCTTTCCGCCCGGTGCCGCACAGAGATCGAGCACACGGTCATCCGGCTCAATTGGAAGGCGGGATGCCGGTGTCATCGCACTCGGCTCCTGCAGATAATACAGGCCCGCATAGTAATCGGCATCCTTTGCCGGATTGCAGCTCTCTTCATCGTAATAAAATCCATTGGGGATCCACGGAACCTTCTTAAGCGGAATATCGGTCCGCCTAAGAAACTCTTCTGTCGAAATTTTTCCGTTGTTTACCCGCAGTCCTCTATGTACCGCCTCGTCAAATGTCTTGCGGTATGCCTCATATTCTTCCTCACCGAGCAGCTGTTTCATCTCCTGCTCAAAGGCTTCCGGCAGTGTGATCATATCCGTTTATCCCCTTTTGTTCTAAAGTTCGTCTGTAATTGCCTGTGCGCGGTATCCCTCTGCAATCAGATCCAGTTCTTTGTGGAACCGTTTTAACTCCTGCAGATCGTTCTGCGCATAGATGTGATAAAACTCATCCTGAATTTTTTCTACTTCGCGTTTGTTCGTCACCTTGTAAAGATTCTCGATATTATTCAGGATATCCGTGATCAGATTCCGCTGTATCTGGGAGGAATTCTGTGCATCCATAATCTCACTCCGCACAGAGGACATCTCATTATCCAGCACAATAATCGCCTTTGCAGCTGCACTTAAGCGCTCCCGGATGTGATCCGGAATGTTTGCCTTATATTTGTACTGCAGCGAGTGCTCAATCGTCGCCCAGAAATCCATCGCCATCGTGCGGATCTGGATTTCCACCTGGATGCGCTTCGGGCCGTTCATCGTCTCCACGGTATAGTAAACAATGAGGTGATAGCTCCGGTAACCGCTGTCCTTCATGTGGCGGATGTAGTCTTTCTCGCTCTTAATCTCAATATCCGACCGCTTCTGGATCAGGTCGGCAACCTTTTCGATATCTTCAACGAACTGGCAGATGATGCGGATGCCCGCGATATCCTCCACCTGCTCCTCCATCTCTTCGGGCACAATGCCCTTTCTCTGCATTTTTTCCAGAATACTGGAAACACTCTTCACACGGCCGCTCACGCTCTCGATCGGTGAGTACAGCCCTTTTCCGTGGTGCTCCTTGATCAGATGCCGGAATTTCACCTGTAATTCCTTGACAGCCAGCTCGTATGGTTCCAGAATCTCATGCCATAACAGTATATCCATGTCCCCTAATCTCCTTTTTTGCTCCTGCTTTCAGCCATTTTTCTTATCGGATGGTAAACGCTTTGGAAATTCAATCCCCACCCTGTTACTTTATGCCTGTCTTTTCTGTTTTATGACTGTTTTTCAGAAACTTTTTTGAAATAGACACGGGCAGTTTTTTATGCCTGCCGTTTCGAAAGCTGCTCCAGAACGCGGCACAGGTACTGATACGTTCTCTCCACGGAGGAAATCGAAAGCCGCTCCTCGGTCGTGTGGATTGCTTTCATGTTCGGGCCGAAAGATACACAGTCAAGACCGGAAAGCTTTTCATAGAACAGACCGCATTCCAGTCCGGCATGAATCGCTTCCACTGCCGGTTTCTGTCCATACATGGCTTCATATTCCACCACCATCAGATCGCGGAGGGCAGAATCCTCTTTATACTCCCATGCCGGGTACGCGCCCTCTACGTGGAACTCACCGCCCAGGAAACCGATCAGATACTCCAGCTTGTCGGAAAGGGCTTCTTTTGCACTTCCCACGGAGCTCCGCACACTCGCACACGCATGCAGGTGATCCGGCTCTAATTTCAGAATACCGAGGTTCAGGGATGTTTCCACCAGTCCCGGGATCTGGCCGCTCATCTTCTGTACCCCGTTCGGAAGATTCATCAGGAAAAAGACGGTTTTCTGCAGGCTGACCGGATGAAGCGCCGGTGCAGCGCCCTCGCCTGTTTTCTCTACCGTAACGGTAATACCGTCATCTGTTCCGCTGTACTCTCTGCAAAGATTTTCGGTGAAGCGTAATGCTTCCTCTTTTAAGATCTCTTTCTCTCCGCCGTCGATGGCAAGAAGCATGCGGGTTGTCCGCGGAATGGCGTTGTCTTTTAAACCGCCCTCCAGCTCGATCAGGGCATAATCCATCTTTCCTGCCAGTTCGTACAGGAAACGGCCCGCCAGAATGTTGGAGTTGGCACGGTTTTTGTGGATTTCCGTACCGGAATGGCCACCGGCAAGACCGGAAATCGTCACTTCCATCTGCTCACCCATCACTTCGCTTCTGCGCACCGGCAGATCCATCATGGCTGTCATACCGCCTGCGCACGATACGGTGAGAATGCCTTCCTCTTCAGAATCCATATTTAACAGTGTTCTTCCCTTTAACTCATTCCCGTTTAATGCTGCTGCGCCGAGCAGTCCGATCTCTTCATCCGTCGTAATCAGTGCCTCGATGGCCGGAAGCTGCAGATCATCCGATTCCAGCACAGCCAGCATATAGGCAACGGCAATTCCGTCGTCTCCGCCAAGCGTCGTGTCCCTGGCATAAATCTCATCGCCGTCGATGTGAAGCTCAAGGCCGTCCTTCGTAAAATCGTGGCTGCTGCCCGGCTTCTTCTCGCAGACCATATCGCAGTGGCCCTGCAGAATCACGGTCGGAGCCAATTCACATCCCTTCGATGCCGGGCGGCGGATGACCACGTTGTTGGACGCATCCTGATACCAGGATAATTCATGGTCCCTTGCAAACTGAACCAGATAGTCGCTCACTTCTTTTGTGTTTCCGGAGCCGTGCGGAATGCGGCAGAGCTCTTCAAAATAATAAAATACCCGTTCCGGTTTTAATCCTGCTAATACGCTCATTTTTTCTTCTCCCATCTTCTTTTTTTCAAAGCTTCATCATACTCTATTTTAGAAAGCGGGAGGAGGTTCGAACGTCATGAAAAAATCACTTTTATTTCTCTCTTCCCTGCTTCTTTTTTTCTGTCTTCTTATCTTTCCCGCGCGGACTTTTTTCTATGCCTGCGAGGGTGTCAATCTCTGGTTTCATACCATTCTTCCGTCACTTCTGCCGTTTCTGATTCTGACATCTCTTCTTCTGGAAACAGGAGCCGCGCGGCGGATCTCTGCCCGTGCAGAAGTTTTTTTTCAAACGGTTTTCGGTCTTTCCCCGGCTGGGTTTTATGCACTTTTTCTCGGTCTTTTCTGCGGTTTTCCCATGGGAGCGCGCATCACTGCCCAGCTCTATGAGGCAGAAGAAATTGACCGGAACGAAGCGTGCTATCTTTTAACCTTCTGCAGCAGTCCGAGTCCTGCTTTTCTGTCTTCCTATGTTATCTTAACTGCGTTTTCCGGACAGATCCATCCCGGGTTCGTCTTCGGCGTGCTCTACGGTTCCAATTTTCTAACTGGTTTTCTGTTCCGGCTTGTTTTCCGCCGCTTCCGCCTGCACCGGCACACCGCCCATCGGACACATTCCGTGGAAAAAAAAGAGATGTCAAAACAGACTTCCAAAGGAAACCTGCTGGACACCTCTATCATGAACGGATTTGAAATCATTACACAGCTTGGCGGATACATCATCCTGTTTTCCATTCTGTCCGGACTTCTGATGGATCTGCATCCGTTTGGTTCCGCCTCGCCCCTGCTCTGCGGCGTGCTGGAAATCACGACGGGAATCGCACAGCTTGCCGCGTCCTCTCTTCCTTACGCCGGAAAAGTCTCTGCTATCCTTACCTGCGCCGCCTTCGGCGGTCTCTCTGTCGCTGCCCAGACAAACTGTATGATCCATAACAGCGGTCTGCCCCTCTGGCCTTATCTTGCCGGGAAGCTCTGCTGTGCTGCTTTCGCAGGAACGCTTGGTTTATTCCTCTTCGCTTTCCTCTTCTGATGCCGGATCATATTCCGGTACGACAACTTCTTCCTCTGGCTGCTCTTCTTCCGGAGCACCCTGCGGGGAGAGCTCACTTCTGTTCTGAACAACGGTATTGTAGCAGCTTGTCAGGGATTCTACAAAGCTGTTGTATTTCTCTCCTGCATCGTTTAATGCAGTCGTCATAATATTGCTTAAGTTGGCAAGCATATCATCGGTATATCCGATGGCACCGAGACGGATGCTGTTGGCATCGTTGGTTGCAGCATCCAGGATTTCCTGTGCCTGCTGGTTTGCATTGTTGACGGTCTCATTTGCCTGTGCGTATGCTGACTGCATCACTTCACTCTGCTCTACCATCTCTCTTGCCTTTGCCTGTGCCTCTGCAATGATGGCATCTGCCTTGTTCTGTGCATCTGCCAGAATCGCATCTTTGTTGCTGATGATCTTCTGGTACCGTTTGATCTCGTCCGGTGTTTTCAGACGGAGCTCACGGAGAAGCTCTTCTAATTCTTCTTTATTTACAACGATTTTGGTGGTAGACAGCGGCTGATATTTACAGCTCTCTACATACTCCTCAATTTCTTCGATGATCTGTTCAATTCTGCTGCTCATTTTAATTCTCCTTATCTTTTATCCTGCGGCATTCCTTCTGAATTTCGGGCGGCATACTTTGCGCGGATTTCTTTTTCCACAAAATCCGGAACAAATTTGTGAATGTCGCCGCCAAAAGCAGCTACTTCTTTTACTACCGTGGAGCTGAGGTACGCATACTCCAGCGAGGTAATCAGAAACGTGGTATCTACTTCCGGTTCCAGAACGCGGTTCGTCTGTGCCATCTGCAGTTCATATTCAAAGTCTGTGATCGCGCGGAGTCCGCGGACGATCGTATGCGCCTGGCATTCCTTCGCAAAATCAACAGCGAGCCCGCTGAAAGAACGGACTTCGACATTTGGAATGTCCTGGGTCGCTTTCTTTAGTATATTAACACGTTCTTCCACAGAAAACAACGGAGATTTTGAGGAATTATGTAAAACTCCCACGATTACGCAGTCAAAAAGCTTGGATGCACGCAGAATGACATCCAGATGACCATACGTTACAGGGTCAAAAGTTCCCGGGTATACGGCTGTCTTCATGATTCTTTTACTCCTTCGTGTTTGCTTTTCGGGGTAAGGAATACATGGACATTTGTCTTATAGATTTTTTTCTTCAGAATTTCGTATCCGGCATCCTCCGCCCAGTCGAAATCAGTATTCAGCGATGCTTCTACAATAATTAAGGTATCCTCACCGATAAAAGAGGCGTCGCGGAACGCATACAGCACGTCCTTCTCCAGTCCCTTATCGTATGGCGGGTCCATAAAAATGCAGTCAAAAGGCTCCTGTCCCTGAAGCGACTGCAGAGCTGCATGCGCTTCCATGGGCAGGAGCACTGCCTGCTGTTCCAGCTTCGTAAATTTTAAATTCTGCCGGATACAGTCTGCTGCAGCTTTGTTCTGCTCTACGAACCACGCGCGCTCGGCGCCGCGGCTCAACGCCTCGATTCCGATCGCCCCGCTTCCGGCGAACAGATCGAGAAAACGCGCATCCGGCAGATACGGCTGAAGCATGTTAAATAAGGTTTCTTTGATCCGGTCCGTCGTCGGCCGGGTCTGTCTGCCGGGAACCGTCTTTAATGGAAGACTCCGGCATTTTCCTGCTATTACTCTCATGTTGGTCTTATTTTCGTCCTTACTGTTTTTGTTTGATGGATCAGTCGGCTTTCAACTGCTCTCTCCAGTCCAGATCTCCTCTTGCAAGTCCCAAAATCAGAGACTCCGCGGTTCCGATATTTGTTGCAATCGGGATATTGTACTGGTCGCAGGTACGGATAATTTTGTAGACATCCGGCTCTTTCGGATTGATCATCGTCGGATTGTAAAAGAAAATTACCATATCCATATCGCCGCGTTCAATCATTTCGGTAAACTGTTTGTCTCCGCCTACGCTTCCAGGCAGAAACTTGTGTACATGAAGGTTCGTCACCTCTTCAATCCGCCGTCCGGTGGTTCCGGTGGCGTACACCTCATGTTTCATGAGGATTCCCTTGTATGCAATACAGAAATCCTCGATCAGACTCTTCTTGCTGTTGTGTGCTATGATTCCAATATTCATTACTGCAAACCGCCCCTTCTCCTGTTTTTACTACCATGTACAGCAATTATAACAAATTTATTTTCAATACGCAATTCTTTTTGTGAATTTTTTACACAGTTTTTATATTTTTTTCTGCCGTTCCATTTTTCCTTCTTCTTTTACTTTCTCCGCTTTTCCGGAAAAAATACAGAATCTGGAAGTTTATTTTTGTTTTCTTTCCACATACTATGACCGTAGCAGAACAGATGAGAAACACATCCGGATCTGCTTCACAGCAGCTTTTAACAAGCACAAAGATAAAGGAGGGAATGAACATGGCGAATCGTTCATCGAATACCGCAGCAGTACCAGAAGCAAAAGGCGCTCTGGACAAATTCAAATTTGAGGTGGCAAGCGAACTCGGCGTGCCGCTCAGTGATGGCTACAACGGTAACCTGACTTCCAAACAGAATGGTTCTGTCGGAGGTTATATGGTCAAAAAGATGATTGAGCAGCAGGAACGCCAGATGTCCGGCGGTTCTTCTGGCCAGTACTAATCATCCCGGTATAACATCCTGATGCCGGAACAGGCATCAAAAAGCGTGAGCTCTTTTCTTTTCGGAAAAGCTCACGCTTTTTTCTTGCTCCTGCAGAGCTGGTACATAATACTTACAGATCAATGCTTCCGGTTACATCATCATTGATTACGTAGTAAGCAGTAAATTCCTCCGGTTTTACATAAACCTTCAGGCTCTTTAATTCCTCTGCTTTCTTGCCATATCCTTCGATCCAGATCTGCTGGATTCTCTCGTACAGATCTTTCTCCTTGATTTCTCTTCCGCCGAACTGCAGAATCATCTCCTGCTCCGCTTCTTTCTTTGCTGCTTTTGCAGGTGCTTTTTTTTCTGCCGGCTTTTTCGCTGCTGCTGGTTTTTTCGGTGCAGCCGCTTTCTTTGTCGTTGTTTTCTTTGCTGTTGTGCGGGTTGTTTTTGCAGCTTTTGCTGCCGGTTTTTCTTCTGCTTTTGCAGGTGCTTCCTCTGCTGCTGCAGTTTCCTTTACAACTTCTTTTGCAACTTCTTTTACAGCTTCTTTCTCTGCTGCGGTTGTTTTTTCTGCTGCTTTGGTCTCTACTTTTACTGTCTCGTTCTCTGCTGTCTTAGCCTGGGCAGCTGGTTTTTTCTTTACCATATCTGTTTCCTCCCATTTGGACCGGCCCTGTATATTTTGGAAGAGCCGTCCTGCAAACTATCATTCAGGCGAACGCTTGACACTCATGGTCCGCACATTTTTTGATTCCTTGTTTATGATACATGAATTTTTTTGGCATTTCAAGTAATATCTGATTTCGCACGAATTTTCCACGAAATTGTACAGTCATTTTCCATACTATCCAATCAGGCTGTTACTTTTATCCGATTTTGCATTTTAAAGCCGGATTTTTTTGTAATTTTTCACAATCCAATGTCGTGGTTTTCCAGATCAAGATACGATTTCATTACCTTTTTCAGCAGTTCATGCTCCGGTTTTTCAAAATAAGGATCGTCGGCAAGCAGTTCTGAAGCCGCCTCACTCGCTTTCTGCAGGATATCGGCATCCCGGAAAATATCTGCCATCTGGAATTCCATATCCCCGCTCTGGCGCGTTCCCAGCAGATCGCCGCTGCCGCGCAGTTTCAAATCTTCCGAAGCAATATAAAACCCGTCGTTCGAATGGTTCAGGATTTCCAGACGTTTGGCGGTCTCCTGATCTTTGTTTCCGCTGATGAAAATACAGTAGGACTGATGCTCTCCTCTTCCGACACGTCCGCGGAGCTGATGGAGCTGTGCAAGGCCGAACCGTTCGGCATTTTCCACCATCATCACCGTCGCATTCGGCACGTTGACACCGACCTCCACGACTGTCGTCGAGACGAGTACCTGGATTTCTCCGCTGGCGAACCGCTCCATGATCTCGTTTTTCTGCGCCGCCTTCATCTGTCCGTGCAGCATCTCTACTGTGATGCCCGGCAACTCTTTTTTCAGGAGCTGTGTATAGTCGGTGACGTTTTCCGCTTCCAGACCCTCGCTCTCCTCCACCATCGGGCAGATCACATACGCCTGACGGCCCAGTTCGACCTGACGCGTGATAAAGCGGTAAGCTTTTGGACGGTAAGACGTATCCACCACACAGTTTTTGATCGGCAGACGCTTCGCCGGAAGTTCATCAATCACAGAAATCGAAAGATCTCCGTACAGAATGATAGCCAGGGTTCTTGGAATCGGCGTTGCACTCATAACGAGAACATTCGGCGGTTCCCCTTTTTCAGCAAGTGCCGTTCTCTGCCGGACACCGAAGCGGTGCTGTTCGTCTGTGATGACAAGCGCCAGATTTTTGTACTGTACCTTTTCCTGAATCAGTGCATGTGTGCCGATCACCATTTTGCAGCTTCCGTCTTCCAGACTGGCATAGATTTCCCGGCGTTCTTTTGCTTTCGTGGATCCAGTCAGAAGGCGGGGATTGTATTCCGTCAGATTGTTTTCTTTCAACAGAGTGCAGAGCGATTCATAATGCTGCCGCGCCAGAACCTCCGTCGGAACCATCAGCGCCGACTGGTAGCCGTTCTCAGCTGTCATAATCATTGCAAGGAATGCCAGAATCGTCTTTCCGCTTCCGACATCTCCCTGTACCAGCCGCGCCATGCGGGTATGACCTTTTAAGTCCCGCTCCAGTTCGCCCCACACGCGCATCTGTGCATTCGTGAGACGGTACGGCATATTTTCGATGACTTCCTCCGTCTTCCAGACGGCGCGGATCGGGAACACATTGGTAATTCCCTCCGTCTGCTCTTTTAACTGCCGCAGGGACAGGATGAAGAGAAAAAACTCTTCGAACACAATTCTGCGCCGCGCCGTTGCCAGATGCTCCTGGTCTTTTGGAAAATGAACCTCATGGAGGGCATAATTGATTTCACAGAGTTCATACCGGGCACGGATTTTCTCCGGCAGATAGTCCTGCGCAGGTGCGCATCGTTCCAGCACCTGTGCTACGGCCTTGCTCACCATCTTGTTCGTGAGACCGGCTGTCAGCCCATAAACCGGCTGAAGACTTGCCAGAAGCTCATGGTATGCGGCAGGAGTGAAGATTTCCGGCTGCTCCATCACGAGACGGCCTGATTTTTCCTGTATCTTTCCGCGGAAGATAAAAACACTGCCTTTCTTCAGCGTGCTCCGCAGAAACGGCATATTAAACCAGGTAAGCTGCAGCCGCACCGGCTCCTCGTAGAGTTCCAGGACAACGACGCTCTTTCTCTGGTTTCCTTTTACCGACGGACTGTGGACAATTCTTCCGTATACCGCATTCTTTTCCTCTTGTCTGCATTCGCGAAGGGGAACCGGCTCTGCATAGCAGTCATAATCTCTTGGATAATAATGCAGAAGCTGCTGCAAATTGTAGATTCCTACTTTTGCAAACAGCTTCTCCGTTTTTTCACCGATCCCCTTCAGTGTTGTCAGGGGTTCCGTATTCATATTTTTCTTTCCTTACTCTTATTCAACCGAAACGACACAGTAGTAAATCGGCTGTCCGCCATAGTTTACTTCCACATCGCAGTCCGGATATGCCTGCTCGATTTTTTCGCCAAGGCTTTCGGCATCTTCCTCACTCATATCTTCACCGTAGTAGATGCTGATCAGCTCGCTGTCCTCATCGACCATGGCGCGGATGGTTTCTTCTGCAACGGTAAGAATATCCTGTCCGACAGCGAGAAGTCCGTGATCGCCAAGTCCCATGATGTCGCCCTGATGGATCTCTTTCTCATCGATGTGGGTATCACGTACCGCGTACGTTACCTGACCGGTTTTCACCATCTGGATGCCCTCTGTCATGGCCTCCTCGTTCTCTTCTGCAGATTTCTCCGGCACATAGCTGATCATGGCTGTGATGCCCTGCGGAACGGTTTTGGTCGGAACAACGATGATATTTTTGTCCTCAGTCATGGCTTTTGCCTGATTTGCTGCGAGGATGATATTTTTGTTGTTCGGCAGAATAAAGATATTCTTTGCATTGACCTTCTCAATTGCAGTCAGCATATCCTCGGTGCTCGGGTTCATGGTCTGACCGCCCTCGATCAGGTAATCAACACCGAGTCCCTGGAAGATCTCTTTGATTCCCTCTCCGATGGACACGGCAATGAATCCGTTCTCCTTCGGCGGCTGTTTTGCTGCTTCTTTTCTCTTCTTATCTTCCTCTGCCTGCTGTGCTGCGATCTTTTCTGCGTTCTTGATCAGGCGCTC
Source organism: Blautia sp. AF17-9LB (assembly GCF_003479185.1). Classification (NCBI taxonomy): domain Bacteria; kingdom Bacillati; phylum Bacillota; class Clostridia; order Lachnospirales; family Lachnospiraceae; genus Blautia; species Blautia sp. AF17-9LB. The sequence continues at coordinate 209,020 of NZ_QUGU01000003.1, read as the reverse complement.
CTGATGCTCCTCACGCATGTTGTCGATCTTCATTCTGGTCAGCTGTCCGTACGTCAGCGCCTTGGAAATTGCTTTTCCAGGATCGTTGGTATGTACGTGTACCTTAACCAGCTCATCGTCTGCAACGAGAACGATCGAATCTCCGATTCCGTTCAGGAAATCTTTGAATGCATAAACCTCTTCATCCGGAAGCGGGTTTTCCAGCATAATGATAAACTCGGTGCAGTAGCCGAATTTGATTTCTTTTTCTGTCTCTTTGGACGGTCTGACAAATTCTGTCTTTGCTTCCGGCATCTCGAAATTCAGATCAATCTCTTTCCCGAGGAACGCGTCATATGCGCCCTGCAGTACGGTTAAGAGACCCTGTCCGCCGGAATCCACAACGCCTGCCTCTTTTAATACCGGCAGCATCTCTGGTGTCTGGGAGAGCACGTACTCTGCATGCGCGAGAACGTCCTCGATGAATGCGTTCAGATCTTCGCTTTCCGGTGCAAGCTCTGCTGCTTTCTCTGCTGCTCCCTTTGCCACGGTCAGGATGGTACCTTCTTTTGGCTTCATAACGGCTTTGTATGCAGTCTCGACTGCTTTTTCCATTGCCTCTGCAAGAATCTCTGCATTCAGCTCTTGATAGTCGCGGATCTTCTTGGTAAAGCCACGAAGGAGCTGGGAAAGAATAACGCCGGAGTTACCTCTGGCACCGCGCAGAGAACCGGAAGAGATTGCCTTGGAAAGGTTGTACATGTTCACTTCTGTGAGCGAGTTTACTTCCTTGACTGCGGACATGATCGTCAGCGTCATGTTGGTACCTGTGTCGCCGTCCGGTACCGGGAACACGTTCAGCTCATTGATCCACTCTTTCTTTACTTCCAGATTTTTTGCACCAGCCAGAAACATTTTTGCCAGTAAGCCGGCATCAATTGTATTTGTAGCCACTTTCTTCATTTCCTCCTATTACCATCAGTCGATGACGCGAACGCCTTCAACCAGGATGTTGATTTTTTCAATTTCCATTCCGGTGAACTCTTCCACCTTGTATTTCACATTATTGATCAGGTTATCTGTTACGGCAGAAATACTGACTCCGTAAGAAACAATCACGTGGAAATCCAGGGAAATTTTATTTTCCGAAATCGATACATTGATTCCGTGTGTCAGACTCTCTTTTTTCAGAAGTTTGACCAGTCCATCTTTCATGTTTACCGCTGCCATTCCGACAATGCCGAAGCACTCCACAGCAACGCTGCCCGCATACAGGGCGATTACATCCGGATTGATTACGATTTCTCCCAAGCCTGTATTCATACGACCTTTCATGCCTTGTATCCTCCAATTCCATCATACTATTCAAAACACATGGAGACAGGAATAACTGACTCCACTCTACGATACATTATAACCGCTTTTCCGCAAAAAAGAAAGTTTAAAATGAAAAACCTTCAAAATTCATATAATTTTTTCATTTTTTACTTGCAAAACCGGTATAGATCTGTTAGAATGACTTATGTTGTGAGTCTAAAATGCGTTTTGACTCAAGTACGTATGTCAAGGAGGTGCAATCATGGCAAAGTGTGCAATTTGTGAGAAGGGTGCTCATTTCGGAAACAACGTAAGTCATTCACATAGAAGAAGCAATAAAATGTGGAAATCTAACGTAAAATCTGTCAAAGTTAAAGTTGACGGTGTACCGCAGAAAATGTACGTATGTACTTCCTGCTTAAGATCCGGAAAAGTAGAGCGTGCATAAGTTGAATGGTTAAAAGGCCTTTCCAGTCCGGGAAGGCTTTTTTGCTGTTTAAAAATAGAATTAAGATTTTAAAAAAAGTTCTGGGAAGAGCAAACAGGACATAAGTTTTCGCTTATGCCCTGTTGTGCTCTATTTTTTATATTTTAAAAGGGAGAAAAAAATAGCGTGGTCTCTTAAGCTGAACCTGCCAACGATCCATATGCTTAGCAAAAGAAAAAGAGCATCCTACCGAAACTTTCATTCTGGTAAGACGCCCTCGTCTTGATCTATGATATTAGTATAGTTGGCTGATTCATTTAAGATGGACTTATTATAGCGCAGCTTTCTTCATTTTGCAAGTATTTCTCTGTACAAATCAGCCAGTTCATTTCCGATCTTTTTGTGCATCTTTCACTATTCCCCTGTATTGCAGAACAGATGATATCCCACGCACAGCAGCAGAGCGGCCGCAAGAACCGTAAGAAATGAGCTGCGGATCATCAGGCTGATGAGAAGCCCGACCCCCATCCAAAACAGCAGAAAACCTAAAATTCTGCACAAACGAGCTTACTCCTTATCCGCCTCTTGGTTTATTATATGCTCTACTTTCTCTGCGGTATACCCGTCCTCTTCCTTTTTGCCGGTAAAGCGGCTGATCAGATCCGGAGCCATGTCAATGATTTTGGTGACAGCATCCTGGTTTTTGATGTTGACCAGACGCGTTCCGTTTTTGCTGATGACAAGAACGGCGCTCGGAGAAATTTTTCCGCCCATACCGCCTCCTGCATTGTTCTTTGCATTTTCTGCGAATGCACCCGCTCCCACGCCGAAGGAAACGTCTACCAGCGGCAGAAGAATCGTATCCTCAATGTGGATCGCCTCACCTACGACCGTCTTTGTTGTGATAAAACTGTCCATTCCGCGGAACAGTGCTTCTACGGTATTCTGAAATGTGTTGTCCTTTTCTGCCATCTTTTAGGCCTCCTTGTGTTTGAAATGTCGTATGGTTTTCCGAAGATTCTGATCCCGGAATAATCGAAGTGCAATGCCGGCTGCTGTCACAGCCTGAAAACTTCCTTTCATCCGGACATCGCCCTGGAGAATTTCCTGTTCGAAATCCGGCTGGATGGAAAGGTCTTTCGGCAGTTTTCCATAAATCATACCCAGAATGCCGAGTGTCTCTCCGGTCAGTGCCGGATCGTTAAATCCGAACCGGACTGTGCCGGTTACTTTTTTCGGTGCTGCTTTCTTCAGGAAATAAAGCACTTCTTTCTTTGCATGGAGCAGCGCCTCACGGAACATCTTCGAACGGAAGAATTTTTTCACACTCTCCCACTTTCTTTTTAACCGTCTGCCTGCCTGGATTTTCTGCTCCAGTTTTTCAAGCAGACGGAACGGAAGTTCCAACAGCCGGAAAGCTGTCTGCAGCAGACGGCTGGCAAGATTCAGCAGTTTTTCCGGAAGATATTCGATCCTTCCGAAAAACCGTTCCAGAATGCTTTTTTTCGGCGCATCCGGTTCCTGCTCTTGCTCTGGCTGCTCCTTCTGTGCTGTCACCTTCTGCTGCTTTTCTTTCTGGTCCGGTGCTTTCTGCTCTGCTGTTTTTTCTGCTTCCAGCGCATTTTCTGTCTCATTTTCCTCCGTCCGGGGCACGGACGCTTCTCCCCGGCGGATCTTTTTCAGCCGCCGTTTCCATGTTTCCAGTGATGCCCCGAAAAGCAGAATCTGCGCCTCCGGCTTCTGTTCCTCATACGAGGCCGTCAGCGCGACAGCTCCGAAAAGCCACGATACTCTTCCACTCGCTTTTACGCAGGCAAATCCCTCTTCTTCTTTCAGAACCTGCGCCCGGTAGCAAAAAGGAAGAAACAGGACGGTGCAGACGATAAGAAGCACGAGAAACAGTAAAACAAGGAGTAAAATCCCCAGTGCCTTCAAAATCATGAATAGTATATGTATCATTCACATCCCTCAATCCGGTTCAGCAGCCATTCCCGGATTTTTACTTCTCCGGTTTCCCGATAAGTTTCCAATGCGATCGCCTCCACAAGCTCAAAAGCTTCCTCGCGCGACACGGCAAGTCCGACAATCATCGGACAGTTTCTCCGCACGGCCGGCTGCAAAAGCAGATCCGCCGGAATTACATCCAGATTGTTCTGCTGATTGGAAGGCAGTGTGAGGAGCCAGACTCCCGGAACTGCTTTTTTGTTCTCAATCCGGCGCATCCATTTTTTCTGTTTCTTTTTTGCAGTATCCCCGACGTACAGATTTTTATACCAGTTTACCATATTTTCCCTGAGCCTGTGGCTGAACCTTCCATAAATTTGCTCTCTTCAGTTCCAGATACTCCTGATAGGCCTTTTCCAGAATCTGCCGTTCATTGGAAAACTTCAGCAGATGATATGCTTCGTGATACTTGTAATAGCCCGAATCCACAAAGTATTCTTCTCTCTGTGGACGGCTGTAGTAGCCGGATGAGACCATCAGATACCAGTGCACCTCTTTTTCCACGGTGTCCTCCGGAATGCTGAAGCTGTACTGGCTTTTTCCCACGTACTTGATGATGGTGCCGTGTACGCCGGACTCCTCATATACCTCGCGGACAGCAGTCTGTTCATGGGTTTCTCCCGGCTCAACGGTTCCTTTCGGCAGAACCCAGCCTTCATATTTGTTGCGGTAGCTTTTGTAAAGCGTCAATATTTTTCCACGGTAGATTACGATACCTCCGCAGCTTACTGCTTCGATCATACGTTTTAAGCTCCTTCTGGCTTTTTCCATTCCCTGACAGCTCTTTTCTTCCCGCTTGCCGCCAGATCTTCTGTTAAAAAGTATACCTCTTTTCCCGCCCCCGCGCAACCTTAAAACCGCATCCTTTTTCTAACATTTTTCTAAAAATTCAGAAAACGCGCCCGAACCCATCCTTTCCGGTTCGAACGCGTTTTTTTCATCGTTTACTGCTGTGCATAATATGCTTCAATTACCTGTCTTGCAATCGGTACAGCGACTTCACTCGAATATCCGCCGTTTTCTGCCACAACAGCAATGACAATATCAGGATCATCCGCATTGGAGAATCCGACAAACCAGGAATGCGGTGTCTCTCCGTCGCTTCCGTGTTCTGCGGTTCCTGTTTTACCGGCGATATTGTACGGCAGATCCGAAAGTGAAACTGCAGTTCCGCTCTGGACAACGCCTTTCATCAGCTCTGTCAGCGTATTGGCTTCGCTCTCGGACATTACCGTGCCAAGAGACTCTTTGTAAAAGGTTTTGACTGCCTGTCCGTCCGCAGACACAATGTTGTCCACATAACGCGGTTTGATCATTTCTCCGTCATTTGCAACCGCGGAGGCGATCAGTGCCATCTCCATCGGTGTTACCAGCGTATCGCCCTGGCCAATGGAGGTCTGCATCACAAGAGCATCCGCCGTTGTCGAATCAAGGTCGAAAGAACTTTTGCTGGTCGGAAGCTCCAGATCCAGACGGCTGTTCAGATACAGGGAATCCGCCAGCGAGCGGAAGGCATCTTTATCCAGCCCAAGGCCAATCTGTGCAAAGGCAGAGTTGCACGAATGTGCAAACGCACCTGCAAAATCTTCCGGTCCATGCACTTCACCGCCGGAGCAGTGAATCGTATAGTTTCCTGCTGTCAGCTCACCGTCACAGTCGAACGAAAAACCGTCCAGTGTGCCGTTCTGACGGAGATACGCAAGCGAAGTAACAATCTTGAACGTAGATCCCGGCGGATATCTTCCCTGCAGACCGCGGTTCAGAAACACGCCGCTCTCATCGTCTGCGTTCAGTGCCTCCCAGTCCTCATCAATCGTATTAGGATTAAAAACCGGATTGCTCACATTGGCAAGTACACGGCCCGTTTTTGCCTCCAGCACGACAACTGCACCGCGGTATCCGTCCAGTGCATCGGCCGCGGCCTGCTGGAGTGTTGTATTCAGCGTTGTATAGAGACTGTCTCCCGGGTTCTTCGCATCGCTGAATTCATTCTTTACCTGCTTTAACTTACTTGTATGGGACTCCATCAGCATATAGTTGTAGGAAGATTCGAGGCCGCTGTTTCCTTTTCCCGTGTAGCCAACCACCTGCGCAAACAGGCTGCCGAACGGATACGTTCTTACCTCATCCCCGTTTTCATCTGTCGTCGTCTTTGCCAGTTCCTGGCCGTCCGCAGAATAGATTGTTCCGCGGATCACGCGCTCTGCATAGTTATTCTGTCTCGTATTGTAAGAACTATTCAGAAATTCTTCTTTCCGCACGACATTAAAGTAAACGAGATACGCGATCAGCCCAAGAAACATTGCCACGAACAGGAACGAAACGATCAGATACGGCCCTGCGCCGTTGTTTGCCGCCTTACCAGTGGAGGCTGTTCTCGGTCTGCTCTTCGATCCGCCGTTCGAATTCATCCGGCTGCTCGCGGTACTTCTGGCGGGTTCCCTGTCCGTCGTTCCGGCTGCCGCTCTTCTTTCGTCTTTCGGTCTCTTCGTCCGGGCGTCGTTTTTTCTTGGCGCCTGGGTCGTTTTTCTGCTGGTTTCGTTTCTTCTTGTTTTGTCTTTTCTCAAGCTCCTCACCTTCGTCTTCCCTTAAGATGTACAATCCCTGAATGATCGACAGCATCAGCACCGTGGAGAACATAGAGCTTCCTCCATAGCTGACCAGCGGCAGCGTGATACCTGTCATAGGAATAAATTTAATGGTTCCTCCGATGGTGAGGAACACCTGTGTCGCATATTCCGTTCCAAGACCCATGGCAATCAGTTTGTAGAACCGTTTGCTCATCTTCATGGAAATATTGATAATCAGAAGGAATGTGGACATGCACAGCAGAATCAGGCAGATTCCGAAGATAATGCCCATCTCCTCACAGATCGCACAGAAAATAAAGTCTTTCGTTGCAACCGGGATAATGTCAGGCCGTCCCTCGAAAAGGCCGGTTCCGAACCATCCGCCGGAGCACATGCCGAAGAGGCCCTGTGCTAACTGGCTGCTGATATCCCAGTTTCCGATCGGATCCTGCCAGAGTGCCACACGGTTCCGTACATGGGAAAACAGGAAATACGCCACAACGCAGGCGGCACTCATTCCCGCAAGTCCCAAAAGCGGATATCTGGCTTTTCTCGTTGCCACATAGATTACAACCACGTACGCCATAAAGAAGACAAACGCAGTTCCAAGGTCGGTGGATGCAACAAGGATCAGCACATGAACTGCCGCAATGACCGTTGCTTTCACAACGTTTCCAAAGGAATTATCCTCGCGCAGCATGCCTGCCATAAAGAACACGAGTGTGATCTTGGCAATCTCGGAGAGCTGGAACGTAATGCCGTGGATTTCGATCGACAGCTTCGCACCGCCGGAAGTAAAGCCAAGCACCATAACGACGGAAAGCATGGCAATTCCGAGCACAGCGTAAATCCAGGTCAGATTTTTCAGGAACTTGCCCTTTCGGACAATGACCGGAATGATGAAGCAGAGCAGTGTGGATGCCGCCAGAATTTTGTACTGGGACATCGCCTTTGACACGCTCAGTCTCGTCAGAATAATCATGCTGATCGAGAGCAGCATACACATGTTGTTTACCAGGATCATCGATGCCTTCCGGTAAATCAGGCGGTACAGGATCTGTACGCCCAGGATATACGCCATCGTGAGCAGAAACATCTGAATCGTTGATACTTCGCCCTCCTGCAGGAACATCACGAAGAAACAGATGAAATTCATCAGAATGATCATGATGATCTGCCGCATCAGAATGTAATGGCGCTCATCCTCATCCCGCTCTTTGAGTGCAGCAAACGACTGCACGGTAAAACAGATCATGAGGAAGGTAATCACATATTTTGATAACTGAACAATGGTATTTTCCATAAATTCCCCTTATTTTTTTCTCACCGTTTACTCTACTTTCCGGCGGAAATGGCCTTTGGTATATTCCTGTTCGGCCGGAACTGCGATTCCTTTACAGTACGTTCCAGCAAACGCAGCGGCGATTTCTTTTGTCTCCTCCAGTGTCTCGATGGTAAAATTCAGCCGCACCGCAGCCGGATGCATGGACCGGATCTCATCGGCTTCTTTTACCAGGCCGAGCGGAAGGCTGTTGTAGATCACACTGTAGCACGAGGTGCAGTAACTCTTCACCGGGAAGTATTTTCCCATCCGGTCTTTTAAGCGTACCAGAGAATAACTGTGATTGCAGCCGTTCAGGTTCTTCTGGACACACTGGGCGGAAACCATCATCGGAAGGTAGCCGTAGACCACCATTTCGCTGTTCGTATTGTCACGTTTTCCGATTTCCCGCTCGTTCAGCTCATACGGAACGGTATCACGCTGCACGCCCTGCTCCTGCCAGAATGCCTGCGCACGGCTGTTGTACGTGTAAACGCTGTAATCGAGCCGGATATCCTTTTCCATTCCCATCTCTTTCAAAAACGAAAAGCTTTCGAGATTGCGGATCAGGAAACCGCCAAGACCGATCTCCTTCAGACAGCGGAACGTGTCGCGGTATTCCTTCAGATCGCCTTCACGCACAACGTGCGGCAGCATCAGATAAACCTGTTTTCCCAGTTCTTTCGCCTGCAGGATGCCTTTTTCCGCCTGCTCTTCGAAGATTTCCCGTTTGAAGCATCCCATGCCGGCGTAGATCGTCGTGATCTCCGGAATCTCGAGCAGTGCATTCCACTGGGCTCTCGTCTCGGCAGATGCGGTCAGCTCCATTTTCTTTTCTGCCCTGCTCTCCTGGTCCGGTTTTCCAGATGCTTTTGCTTCCTGTTCCGGCTTTTCCGCTGCTTTTCTGCGGTATGGCTCTGTCATCTCTTTCACCAGCTGGTCTGAAACGCCTCTCCGCAGCTCGTTTAACGTCTGCATCGGCACGAAACAGTTGTCATCCATACAGACATCGAGTTCTTTGAAATAGAATGGTGTCTCGCCTGTCTTTTCCAGCTGTGTTTTTACGCGTTCCTCGGTCAGCGGCTGCTTCTTTGCCGGTTCTACCATGCCCGCCTCTGCTGTTACGCTGTATTTTCCGCTTTCTGCACTTAAGAACGCCGGCTGGCCCGGATACAGGGTCAGAAAGCCGGAAATCGGCTCTTTTGCCTCAGTCTCGATATAATCTCTCTGGATCTCATAAAAGAGCTGCTCATTTCTGCGCTGTTTCTTTTTATTTTCCTGCTCTTTTTCGTTCTTCAGCGCCATCATATCGCGTCCGTTTCTTACGGTATAATAGCTTTTGTTGAAACCGTCACGGTTATACAGCTCATACAGCTTTTTCATGTCCTCCGGCAGAACGTGGAAACGAGACGGCTTTTTTTCGTACAGATCGAGGTATTTGCGGTAAATGCTGACAACGCCCGCTGTATACTCCGGCTTTTTCATTCTGCCTTCGATTTTGAGGGACATAATTCCGGATTTTACAATCTCCGGCAGCAGTTCTACCGTACACATATCCTTCGGGCTTAACGGATAGCGGTCGCCCGGCTCCCCCATGCGGTGGTTGTCTTTATCGTACGCTTCGTACGGCAGACGGCACGGCTGCGCGCATCTTCCGCGGTTTCCGCTTCTTCCGCCGATCAGGCTGGAAAAAAGGCACTGTCCCGAATAGCAGTAGCAGAGCGCCCCGTGGACGAAGCATTCAATTTCAAGGTTGGTCGTCCGGTGGATTTTCTGGATCTCCGCAAACGAAAGCTCACGGGCCGGTACCACACGCGTTGCGCCAAGGCTCTCCAGGAAACGCGCTCCCGCAGATCCTGTCACTGTCATCTGTGTGCTCGCATGAATGTCGAGATCCGGGAACCAGGAGCGGACCGCCTTTAAAACGCCCATATCCTGGACAATCACGGCATCCAGTCCCTGCTCATAGTACAGACGCAGATACGGATACAGTTTCTCTTCCAGTTCCTCCTCTTTTAAGAGGGTGTTGACCGTCAGATACAGTTTCCGGTTCCGCAGATGGACGTAATCGATGGCTGAGAGAATCTCCTGCTCATCCAGATTTTTTGCATACGCTCTTGCGCCGAATGCGGCTCCGCCGAGATAGACGGCATCCGCACCGGCGGAAACTGCTGCTTTTAACGCTTCCATCGAACCGGCTGGTGCTAATAATTCTGTCTTCATCTTTATCTCCTAAAAACGGGCGATTACCTGTTCCGCAATCCCCCGTTTTTCCTTCTTTTACGCTTTTAATAAATCTTCCAGATCCTTATTTGCCTTATCAAGCTGCCGCTGCAGTTCTTCCCTCTCGCCGCGCACATGTTCCAGCTCGATTCGTTTCTCTTCCAGTTCTTTTTTCAGATCGCCGGCCTGGATTTCCGCTGCGATCAGATCGTGCTTCATATCATAGGTTTCCCGGTCTTTGGCTTCCATATCCTCTTCGAGGGTATCGACCTGGCTTTTTGCTTTGAAATAGTCGTCTGCAATGTTCAGTGCAAGCAGTGTGTGCTTCGTATCCACCGACAGGCGGTTGTATCCGGCTGACTGGGAAAGTTCGCTGATCTTCTGATTCAGATAAGCAGCTACTTTCTGCAGATATTCCGGGCTCTCATAACCTCCCAGTGTGATAATTTTTCCATCTATTAAAACCTGTGTTGTATTTTTTACAGCCATTCTTTTGCTTTTCCTCCACTGAATTTAACCGGACCAAACTCCCGGCTAATATAACCTATCATATACCGAAAATGGAAGAAAAACAACCTTTTTCTGCAAAAAGCAACAGAAAATGAAAGATTCAGGGCTTTTACTCTTCGATCTTACGCGGTGCCTCCAGCCCCAGGTGGTGCCAGGCAAATTCCGTTGCCACTCTTCCGCGCGGAGTGCGGTTGATAAATCCGGATTTGATCAGGAACGGCTCGTAGACATCCTCGATGGTGCCGGCATCTTCTCCAATCGATGCTGCCAGGGTATCGAGTCCCACCGGACCGCCCTGGAACTTTTCCATAATGGTGGTAAGAAGCAGCCGGTCAGTCTGATCCAGTCCGTAACGGTCTACTTCCAGCAGATCGAGGGCAAACGATGCGACCTCTTTTGTGATTCTTCCATCGTATTTCACCTGGGCAAAGTCGCGGACACGCTTTAAAATCCGGTTTGCCAGACGCGGTGTTCCCCTGGAACGGCGCGCCATCTCAAGCGCTCCCTGCGGGTCCACCTCCACATTCAGTACTTTTGAGGAGTGCAGGATAATATTGGCCAATTCTTCCTCCGTGTAAAATTCCAGATGGTGGATGACACCGAACCGGTCGCGGAGCGGGGCAGTCAAAAGACCTGCACGCGTTGTTGCGCCGACCAGCGTAAATTTCGGCAGATCCAGGCGGATCGAGCGCGCCGAAGAGCCTTTTCCGATCATGATATCAATCGCAAAATCCTCCATCGCTGGATAAAGAACCTCCTCGACCTGGCGGTTCAGGCGGTGGATCTCATCAACAAACAGGACGTCGCCCTCCTGCAGATTGTTGAGGATCGCTGCCATCTCACCCGGTTTTTCGATCGCCGGGCCGCTCGTTACCTTCATATGGGTTCCCATCTCATTTGCAATGATGCCCGCCAGCGTTGTTTTTCCAAGTCCCGGAGGGCCGTAAAACAGCACATGATCGAGAACATCACTTCGCTGTTTTGCTGCTTCAATATATACTTTCAGGTTCTTTTTCGTCTTTTCCTGTCCGATGTAGTCGTCCAGGCGCTGGGGACGGAGCGAACCTTCGATTTTCACGTCCTCCTCGAGAACGTCAGTTGTGATAATTCTTCTTTCCATCGTTATAAGGTTTCCTTCTTCCACAATTTAGGACCATCTGCTAAAACATATGCTTCAATGCCGCTTTCAGCACAGCCTCGCTGTCCATGCCTTCGGTGATTTCGACTTTCTTTACTGCCTGCAGTGCTTCCGTTCCGGAGTAGCCAAGCGCAGTCAGCGCCTGTACCGCATCCTGGAAGGCATCCGGTTCGCCTGCCTGCCGTACCGCCGCAGCCGCCTGATTTCCTGCCAGCTTCTGCTCGAACGCTTCCTGCAGGTCGAATTTGTCTTTTAATTCCAGAATCAGCTTCTGCGCGGTCTTCTTTCCGATGCCCGGTGTTTTGGCAATTGCCTGGACATCTTCCGAGAGGACGGCAAAGCGCAGATTGTCTGCAGTAAGCGTGGACAGCACCGCAAGCGCCGCTTTTGGTCCGATGCCGCTTACGCCGATCAGCATACGGTATATTTCAAGATCTTCGCGGGACAGAAAGCCGAATAGGGAAATTCCGTCTTCCCGCACACTCATATGAGTATATATCTTTAACTCTTCTCCCTCCCGGATGCCTGCGTCGAACATACTCGCTGGAATATTCAGCTCGTAGCCGATTCCATGGCTTTCGAGAATCATTTTTCCTTCCGAAAGAGAATCTACAGTTCCTTTGATAAATGCAATCATGTTTTTCCTCCAAAGCGCCGTTTTCTTTTTTCGAAAGCGAACGCACATTCTATTATAGCAGAACTTTTCTCATCACGCAACGATTAGTCGCTGTCTTTCTTGCATGTCAGATTTTTTCGTCTTATAATATCTTTAGATTCAAAAAAGTTTTTCAAAGGAGACAAAAAACCTTATGCAGATCATAGATTCTACCCCCGCTGCTCTCTCTGCCGCTCTTCAGATGTATCTGAGAAACGGCGATGTCTTTTTCGATATTGAGACGACCGGCCTTTCCTGGCGTACCTCGCATCTCTATCTGATTGGTGCGCTGTTCTTTGACCCGGCCGCGGATACTTTCACACTGCGCCAGTGGTTTCTTGATCGACCGACCGAAGAAAAAGAGATGCTTGTCTCTTTTTTCACGTTTCTTTCCGACGTGAAGCGGCTGGTGCATTTTAATGGAACGGCATTTGATCTTCCTTACCTCACACACAAAGCACTGTTTTATCAGATGGAAGATCCGCTTTCGTCAATCGCATCCCTGGATCTTTATCAGGCACTCCGCCCGTTTCAGTCAATCCTGGGACTTTCTTCAATGAAACAGAAAAATGTGGAACAGTATCTCTCATTCCCACGGAAGGATCAGCTTAACGGAAAACAGTTGATTTCGGTTTACCACGACTATCTTCAGACACTGGATGAAAAGAAACTGGAACTGCTTTTCCTTCACAATTATGAGGATGTCCTCGGCATGGGTTCTGTTCTGGAACTGCTCGCGCTTCCTGCCCTGTTTCACGGCGATTTTTCTGTCCAGTCGTGTCGTTTTACCGGACAGACACTGGAAGTTTCACTGCAGCCCGAGCGGGAAGTTCCAGTTTTCCTCTCCCGTGTCTGCGCGGATGGTTCTCTTACAGCCTTTGGTTCACGGGTTTCTCTCTCCCTGCAGACGCATACGGCGGAGCTGAAATATTTCTTCCCGGACTATAAGAATTACTATTATCTTCCGCTGGAGGATCAGGCTGTTCACAAGAGCGTTGGCGCGTTTGTCGATCCGGAACACCGTCAGAAAGCAAAGGCTGCCAACTGCTATCAGCGGCGGACCGGTACATTTCTTCCGCAGCAGGAAGCGTTTTTCACCCCGGCCTTCCGCGAGGATTTCAAAAGCCGCCCTTACTATTTTGAGTGGTCCGATGCCTTTCTTTCGCAGGAAGATCTCCTGAAAGAGTATCTCTGCTCCGAGCTTCAGCTCTTTTTCAAAGGCGATAGCAAAACCAGAAAATAAAACAGCCGTACACGTTTTTGCATGCACGGCCGTTTTTCCGGGACTGTCCTTTCCAAGCAGTCCTTTATTTTTTCTCTTCTTTCTCTTCTACCTTTTTTTCTTCCTTTTTCAGAGAAGCATGATGCGTTCCCTGCAGATGCGGATAGGCGCGCAGATAACGTTTCGTTGTCAGGCGCATCAGCCAGTTGGTCGGAAGCTGCGGTTTTGTCATCTGGTCAAAGCGCTCCAGCAGCTCTTTAAGATCCGGCATCTTATCACTGCGCACATCAAATCCAAGTGCCGCAAACCGTTCTTTCTGCTCTGCTCCGAACTCGGTCAGGCGTTCCTTCTGCTCTGCTCCGAACTCCATCAGGCGGTTCTTCGACTCGAAAAGCGGATTTCTTCTTCCCTCGGCTTCTTTCCGCTCCTTCTCCAGCTTCTGCATCTGCTCCATTGCCTCAGACAGTGTCTGGCGCTTCTCGGCCAGATATTCTTTCATCTTATCTCTGGAATACTCTGCACGATACTGCTGTACTTTCGCATTCATCTCCTCGGCAAGCTGGTTAAAGCGGGATTTCTGCAGATATTTCAGAAATTCTCCCCACGTTTTCTCCAGACTGCGCATCTTCTGTCCCAGCTGGAATGCTGCGGCTGCGGAAAATCCAAAATCTACCAGATAGCAGACGGTAACAACGGAAACAATGATCTCTCCTGTAGTATCCGAAACAAGATTCACTACTTTCACGGCAATCGGCTGCAGAATATAGAACAGCCCCAGTGTAAAGAATCCCCAGGCAATCGAACTGCTGAGGCAGATCTTTCCCTGAAAATTAAACTTCTGATTGCTGTAGTCCCACCAGTGCGCATGAAAAATGGTCTCCATCAGCACGCCGGTTACATATTCCAGAACCGTCGCTACAATGACACCTCCGAAATACAGTGCCCAGACGTTCGCTTCAAACGGGCGCAGGATCAAGTATACCATAACAGCGCCGGTGCCGTACAGTGTCAGCAGCGGACCATTGACAAAACCGCGGTTGACCAGTTTTTTCTGCCGGATCGATACATAGGAACTCTCCCAGATCCATCCGCAGAAGCTGTACAGCCAGAACCATGCTAGAACGTGGTACAGATCCACACCCAGAATCTTCGTCTCCCACATAAACTTTCATCCCCTTTTTCTTTTCTGGTGCCAAAAACAGGATGATAAGAAAATACCGCAGGCAACAGGTTTCCTGTCTGTTCAGGAAACCCGGTTGTCTACGGCATTCTAATCATCCAACTGCAGCACCTGCAAGTTAAATTATTCTTACTCTTCTACTGGCTCTTCGTTTTCCAGAGCTTTCATGCTCAGAGAGATTTTTTTGTCTTCCTCGTTGAAATCAACTACTTTTGCAGTGATTTCCTGTCCGATTTTCAGTGCATCAGACGGTTTCTCAACGTGCTCTCTGGAGATCTGGGAAACATGAAGCAGAGCATCTACGCCCGGCTCAAGCTCAACGAATGCACCAAAGTCAGTCATACGGGCAACACAGCCTTCTACTACGTTGCCTACAGCGTATTTATCAGCAGCGTTCAGCCACGGATTCTCTTCCGGGAATTTTAAGGAAAGAGCGATCTTGTCGCCGTTGATGTCTTTGATCAGAACTTTTACAGTCTCACCAACTTTGAATACTTTTTTCGGGTTCTCTACGCGGCCCCAGGACATCTCAGAGATGTGAAGCAGTCCGTCAGCTCCGCCCAGATCGATGAATGCGCCGAAATCGGTAACATTCTTAACAGTTCCCTCTACAACATCGCCAACTGCAATGCGTGCGAACAGTTCTTCCTGCAGTTTCTTCTTCTCAGCAACGATGAGCTGTTTGCGGTCACCGATGATGCGTCTTCTTCTCGGGTTGAACTCGGTAATAACGAATTCAATTTCCTGATCTGCATATTTAGACAGATCTTTTTCATATACATCAGATACAAGGCTGGCCGGAATGAATACTCTGGTCTCCTCAACAACTACGGATAATCCTCCGTTCAGTACCTGTGTTACTTTTGCTTTCAGAACTTCATGATTCTCGAATGCTTCCTCGAGTCTCTTGTTGCCTTTTTCAGCAGCAAGTCTCTTGTAAGTAAGAAGGACCTGTCCCTCTCCATCATTTACTTTCAGAACTTTGACTTCCATTTTGTCACCTGGCTGTGCAACGGTGTGAAGATCGATGGAAGAATCGTTGGAATATTCGTTTTTGGTAAGAATACCATCGGCTTTGTATCCGATATTCAGGATAATCTGATCGTCTTTGACATCGATTACAGTACCCTCAACGACTTCTCCGTTTCTGATTGTTTTAAATGATTCATCCAGCATTTGTTCAAAACTCATTTCTGACATTTTTTGAACCTCCTCAATTATTTTATTCGGGGTGGATGCCCCAGCTGTAATACCTACGCGACCAAATGATTGAAAAGGCTTAGATTCCAAATCAACGAGTGTCTCTATAAAGTAAGTATTTTTACATTCTTCTTTACATATCTCATACAGCTTTTGCGTGTTTGAACTATGTCTGCCTCCCACGACAAACATGGCATCAACCTTCCTGGCAATTGCTCTCGCTTCCGTCTGTCTTTCCTCGGTAGCGTTGCAGATAGTCTTTAAAACAGTACTATCATAACTCTTTTTCAAAAAAATTTCAACTAAATCTTTAAATTTGTTGTAATTAAATGTCGTCTGTGCCACAATAGATATTGGTTTTCCATTTTCGGGCACAAAACTTTCCGCTTCTTCGGCGGTATGCATCACGGTAACCGGGCCGCTCGCCCATCCCATGATGCCCTGTACCTCCGGATGATCCACGCTTCCGATGATGACGACGTGGCGGCCTTTTCTGCCCTCCTCGTCCACAATCCGGTGGATCTTCTTGACAAACGGGCACGTCGCATCTACAATCTTCATGCCGCGCGCTTCGATCTTTTCACAGACATCCCGCGACACGCCATGCGACCTGATCACAACGGTTCCGCCGGAAAGCCCCTCTAGTTCATCTTCCGAATGGATCACCTGCACGCCGCGGTTTTCGAGATCCTCCACAACCTGTTCGTTGTGAATAATCGGCCCGAAGGTGTAGACCGGCTTTTCACCGCTCTCAATTTCACGGTATACCGTATCGACCGCCCGTTTGACGCCGAAGCAGAAGCCTGCACTTTTTGCAACAGTTACTTCCATCTGTTTTTCTTCTCCTCTTTTCTCTGCCGCGTTTACATGCGCTCGCGGGCAAGGCTTAAGATCTTTTCCACAACCTCATCGATCGTCATTTCAGAGCTGTCAACGAGTACGGCGTCTTCTGCCTGTACCAGCGGGGAATGCTCTCTGTGCATGTCCTGATAATCACGCTCATTGATATCTTCCTCGATTTTCGCAAGATCGGCTGTCTGTCCCTTTTCGGTCAGCTCTTTCCAGCGGCGCAGTGCGCGGACATGGGCACTTGCTGTCAGATAGACTTTCAACGGTGCGTTCGGCAGAACGGCAGTTCCGATATCGCGGCCGTCCATCACAAGATCCGTATTCTCCGCCATCTCCTGCTGCAGCTCCACGAGTTTTTTCCGTACTTCCAGATAGGCGCTTGTCGCGGATGCCATCTTTCCAGCCTCCTCGGTGCGCAGTCTTCCGGTGACATTGACGCCGTTTAAATAAACCTGCTGCTCTCCGTTTTCGTAGGAAATGGAAATTTTCACATCTTTGCAGGCTGCCTCAATTTTTTCCTGCTCTTCCGGTGCAATGCCAAGATCTGAAAAATAGATGCCCATGGCACGGTACATTGCTCCTGTATCAACGTAGACAAACGAAAGCTCCTTTGCCACACGTTTTGCGATTGTACTTTTGCCAGCGCCTGCCGGTCCGTCAATTGCAAGATTAAATCTCATCTTCTCTCTTCCTCCTGAAAATTCTAAAATCTGTGATCCATATTTTATTCCTGTTCTTCCTTTGCCCGGATCTCTTCGGCTGCAGCGTGGGCACTTGCCCAGGCAATCTGCAGATTGAAGCCGCCGGTCAGTGCATCGAGATCGAGCACTTCTCCTACGAAGTACAGACCTTCTTTTTTCTTTGCCTCCATCGTGCCCGGACGGATCTCTTTCACGGAAACACCACCCTGTGTGATAATTGCTTCACGGAAACCCCGTGTTCCGGTTACTGTAAACGGGAAATGCGTGATCAGCTCTTCAAAGTGCTGACGCTCCGCTTTCGATACGGCATTGACCTGTTTGTACGGGTCGATCCCGCCAAGAGAGAGCATCACCGGAAGCAGTTTCGCCGGGAACAGACTGTTGATCACGTTGCGGAACTGTTTGTTCCGGTTTTCCTCAAATTCACGCAGGATCCGCGCATCCAGCTGTTCTTCCGTGAGTGCCGGCTTCAGGTTCAGATATCCTTTCAACGGCTGCTGTTCCAGTGCTTTTCCGATGTAGGAGCTCGCAGAAAGCCCCAGCGGGCCGGAAATTCCGAAATGTGTAAACAGCATCTCGCCGAATCCATCGAACAGCGTTTTTTTGCCGTTTTTAATCGTCATCGTCACATTTTTCAGGGAGAGTCCCTGCAGCTCACGGATGTACGCTTCCTCTGTTTCCAGCGGCACCAGCGCCGGGCGGAGCGGAGTGACGGCAAGTCCTGCCTCTTCTGCGAAACGGTAGCCGTCTCCATCCGACCCCGTCGTCTGGTACGACATACCGCCGGTTGCGACAACGACATCATTGTAAAAAAGCTCTTTCCCGTTTTCCAGGCGGATTCCTTTCACGCGGTCTCCTTCGAAAAGAAGCTCTTTTACTTTTGTATTCTTATGCACCTGCACATTTTTCCGTTTCAGTTCCGTCTCCAGCGCGCGGATAATATCCGAGGAGTGATCTGACTCCGGGAAGACACGGTTTCCGCGCTCCACTTTTAAGCGGACACCTGCCGCTTCGAAAAACTCCTGCACCTGGGCGCTGTCAAAGCTGTAGGCGGAGCTGTACAGAAATTTCGGGTTTGTCACCACATTCGTGAAGAACTCTTCTGTCGGGCAGTCGTTTGTCACATTGCAGCGGCCCTTTCCTGTGATAAACAGCTTCTTTCCCAGCTTTTCATTTTTTTCATAGAGATGAATCTCTGTCTTTTCGCCGGCGGCAAGCACGGCGGTCATCATTCCGGCGGCACCTCCGCCGATTACTGCTGCTTTTCTCATGCTTTCTCCTTTACCGGCAGAGCTGCCTTTTTTCCGCCCATGGGACGTGCATCGTCCAGCCCGTTGATTTCATCGTTGCTGTAAACCTGGTACTCATCCCACAGTTTTTCCATGCTCTCAAGTGTCTTTTTCACATCCGCCTGGCGTTTCATGCAGAGCGCCACGACAAGCGCATTGATTACACTCAAAGGGGCCACCAGAGAATCAACGATCGATGCCATATCGCTCTTGGCAATCAGCGTACAGGCTGCATAAACATTCATCGGTGAATGCACACTGTCTGTGATCGTAATCACCTTCGCTTTGCGGCTGTTCGCAAATTCCAGTGCCTTCATCGTACGCATCGAATACCGCGGGAAGCTGATGCCGATCACCACATCATCCTCCGTGATGCGGATCATCTGCTCGAAAATCTCGCTGGAACTGTTTGTCTGTACCTGGCGCACATCCGGGAAAATCATATGGAAATAGAACGCCAGAAAGCTCGCAAGCGGCGCGCAGCTCCGAATGCCGACAATGTAAATTGTCTGCGCAGAAAGAATCGTATCCGCAGCGCGCTCAAAGGCGCTCCGGTCCACTTCTTCCAGCGTCATCTTGATTTTTTCAATATCCGACTGCAGGACGGTCTCCAGAATTTCTCCCTGCGGCACGCGGCCATACGTAAACTGCATCCGCTGCACTGAATTCAGACGATTCATCACCATCTCCTCCAGTGCGCGCTGGAACTCCGGATATCCCGCGTAGCCAAGCTGCATCGCAAAGCGAACCGTTGTCGATTCGCTGACGCCGACCTGCTGTCCCAGGCGCGCTGCCGTCATCGATACGGCCTGGTCATAATGTGCCGTAATAAAATCTGCCAGCCTCTTCTGTCCTTTGCTCAACTTTCCGTAATTTTGATTCAGACGAATGAGGAGATTCTCGTTCGCTGCCTTCTGCTCTTCTGAAGAAGACTGTTCTTTTTCTTTTTTCATGTTATTTTCTTCCTGATTTGTTTTTCCGATCTGCAAATGCCGTTCGGCATCCACATTTTTTCTTTTGGGGGCATCCTGATTCTTTTTCGGACACACCTCGATCTTTTGAATTATAACACGAATAAATTACTGACGCAATGGCTGAAAAGCTGAAAAGGAAAGCCGGTGTTCTGCATTCCCTTTTTACGGGGAACACAGAACACCGGCTGATTTTTTTACTCAGATTTTATTTAGACCGGATATGCGCCGTCTTTTTTGTCAGCGGCTGCCGGATCTACTTTTGTCTGCTGCGCTTCACGATATTTGAAGAAGTCTACAGCTACCTGCGGGAACAGAGCGTAGGTTAATACATCCTCATCCTGCTGTTTCCACTGCTCGATCTCTTTCTCCAGTTTCGGAAGCTCCGGCTCAAGCAGGTCTGCGTAGCGGCAGGTGATCGGCTCGGTATCGCCGATGCATTTCTTCTGTACTTCCGGATTGAACGGTTTTACAGTTGCACCGTATTTTCCGGCAAGAACGTCTTTTGTCTCTTTCGTTACCATCTTGTAACGCTCGCCCATCAGGACATTGAATACAGCCTGGGTACCAACGATCTGGGAAGACGGAGTAACCAGCGGGCACTCGCCGAGGTCTTTTCTTACGCGCGGTACTTCTTCGAGTACATCGTAGTATTTGTCCTCTGCGTGCTGCTCTTTTAACTGGCTTGTCAGGTTGGAGAGCATACCGCCCGGTACCTGATACAGAAGAGTCTTGATATTTACGCCAAGGTTCTTCGGATTTAAGAGGCCTGTATCGAGCGCTTCGTCTCTCATCGGACGGAAGTAATCTGCGATCTCAGCCAGTTTGTTCTGATCCAGACCAGTATCGTATGGAGTGCCTTTGAAGGTTTCAACCATAACCTCAGTTGCCGGCTGTGAAGTACCCATAGCGAATGGAGACATTGCGGTATCGATGATATCAACACCAGCCTCTACTGCTTTCAGGTACGTCATGGATGCAACACCGGAAGTATAGTGGGTGTGCAGCTGAATCGGAAGATCGGTTGCTTCTTTCAGCGCGGTTACCAGCTCAGTTGCCTTGTACGGAACGAGCAGGCCTGCCATATCTTTAATACAGATGGAATCTGCACCCATCTCTTCGATTCTCTTTGCCATGGTGGTCCAGTAATCCAGGGTGTAAGCATCTCCTAAAGTATAGGAAAGTGCTACCTGTGCGTGGCCTTTTTCTTTGTTTGCTGCGCTGACAGCGGTCTGCAGGTTGCGCAGATCGTTCATACAGTCAAAAATACGGATGATGTCGATTCCGTTTGCAATGGATTTCTGTACGAAATACTCTACTACGTCGTCTGCGTACGGACGATATCCCAAGATATTCTGTCCACGGAACAGCATCTGCAGTTTTGTATTTTTGAATCCGTCACGGAGTTTTCTCAGTCTCATCCATGGATCTTCATGCAGAAAACGTAAGGAAGCATCGAAAGTTGCACCTCCCCAACACTCTACTGCGTGATATCCGACTTTATCCATTTTATCGATGATCGGAAGCATCTGTTCTGTTGTCATTCTCGTCGCGATCAGGGACTGATGTGCATCACGCAGAACAGTTTCCATAATCTTGACAGGTTTCTTTTCTACTGCCATTTCTATCCTCCTAAATGAAGTGTTTTTCACTTGTGTTTGTCTCAAGAAGTTATACACCGAAGATCGCCATGAAGGTACCGGCCGCTACGGCTGTACCGATAACACCGGCTACATTCGGTCCCATTGCATGCATCAGCAGGAAGTTCGTCGGATCTGCCTCCGCACCGACTTTCTGGGATACACGGGCTGCCATAGGTACCGCAGATACACCTGCAGAACCGATCAGCGGGTTGATTCTTCCGTGGGTTGCCTTGCACAGTACCTTTCCTAACAGGACACCGCCTGCGGTACCGAATACGAATGCGATCAGACCCAGGGCAACGATCTTTAAGGTGCTGACATTTAAGAATGCCTCAGCACTTGTGGATGCACCAACGGAAGTACCAAGAAGGATAACTACGATGTACATCATGGCATTGGAAGCTGTCTCCTGGAGCTGTTTTACAACGCCGCACTCACGGAACAGGTTACCAAGCATCAGCATACCTACCAGCGGAGCGGTAGATGGAAGGATCATGCAGACAACGATGGTGATAACAATCGGGAACAGGATCTTCTCGAGTTTGGATACGGAACGAAGCTGCTCCATTTTGATTTTACGCTCTTTCTCTGTAGTCAGAAGCTTCATGACCGGCGGCTGGATGATCGGCACCAGTGACATATAAGAATATGCTGCTACTGCGATCGGTCCCATCAGGTGCTGCTGTCCGAGCTTGTTCAGAAGGAAGATAGAAGTCGGGCCGTCGGCACCGCCGATGATGGAGATAGCTGCTGCCTCTCTTCCATTGAATCCCATGAAAATAGCGAAAAAGTACGCCAGATAGATACCAAGCTGTGCTGCAGCTCCCATGATGAAGCTGATCGGGTTTGCAATCAGCGGACCGAAGTCTGTCATCGCACCTACACCCATGAAGATCAGGGATGGAAGGATACTCCACTCGTCCAGAGTAAAGAAATAGTAGAACAGACCGCCCGCATGCTCAAGACCCTGTACGTCGGTATAAGGCTCAGCCATGATGTCCGGGTAAATGTTTACAAGCAGCATACCGAATGCGATCGGTACAAGAAGCAACGGCTCAAATTCATGCTTAATCGCAAGATACAAGAAGAAGCAAGCCACTGCGATCATAACGTAATTGCCCCAGTCCAGATTAAAAAACGCCGTCTGGTGAAGCAGGTTGTTTAAAGTTTCAGTAATCATTTTTTCACCTCCGGTTTTTTCTTACAACGGGCATTAGTTCATGGTTGCAAGAACGTCACCGGATTCTACTGCATCGCCTACTGCTACATTGATGGTTGCTACTGTGCCATCCTGCGGTGCTACAACCGGGATTTCCATCTTCATGGCTTCCAGTACAAGAACAGCATCTCCTGCTTTTACAGCGGTGCCTGCTGCTGCTTCGATTTTGCAGATTTTACCAGGTACAGAAGCAGTAACCTCTACGCTGCCTGCTGCGCCTGCCGGAGCTGCTGCTTTCGGTGCTGCCGGTGCTGCTTTTGGTGCCGGAGCTGCTTTTGCTGCGCTGACAACTGGAGCTGCGCCTGCTGTGGTTCCTTCTTCTACAGTTACGTTATATACATTTCCGTTTACGGTAATGGTGTAGTTTTTCATTGAAAATTTCCTCCTTAAGCTCTTTTGCCTTTTCTGCGGATCGGACGTGCAACATAAGCATCTCCGGATGCAGAAGCCATATCTTCTTCATACATGGCGATTGCAGCTGTAATAACAGCCTGCAGCTCCATATCGTCTGCTTGCGGTGCTGTCTCTTCAACAACCGGTGCTGCGACAGCCTTCGGTGCTTCCTGTACAGGTGCTGCCGGTGCTTTTTTCTTCTTCTTGTCTCCCAAAATGTAATCAAACGAAGAAATAACGAAAATCAGGAAAATCAGCATAACAAATACGGTACCGATTCCGATGATGGTGTTCATGCCGGCCTGGCCGATCAGAACGCCCTTTGACTCCTCAACGGTGATGGTGAGGTCGGTCGGAACTGGTGTTCCGGTGCTGATGTTCCAGAATACGCGGACAATACCAGGATTTTTTTCAAATTCACCCGGAATTGTGCAGGTTACAAAATCTCCGTCTACTTCGAGAGTACCGTCTTCCAGGCTTTTTACCTCTCCGAGGTCAGCCTTTGCCTCTTCCCATGCCTCAGCTGCTCTTGCATAGAACTGCTGGTCGGAAGCTTCCATATTGGCAAGATCGTCATCGCTGTAGGTCATCAGGCTCTGTCCTACCCACTGAACACTGGAGGAGAGCAGAGAATCTACCGTAGATGCCTCAACCGGTGAATAAGCCGGTGTAGATGCCGCATCCGCAAAAACAGGAGCTACGGTCACAACCATGGTGCAGGCTGCGGTAAGGACGAGACTTACTAATTTTTTCCAGTTCTTTCTCATCGTATGCCACCTTCCTTAGACTGTTCCGTGTTTTCTGTCCGGTCTGTCTTCTCTCTTGGTATACAGCATCTCGAATGCGCCGATAACATATTTTCTGGTGTCTTCCGGCTCGATGATGGTGTCCACATAGCCTCTTCTGGCTGCGGAAGTTACATTGTTCTGAAGGGTTGCATATTCAGCTGCTTTCTCGTTGATGGTAGCAGCGTCAGATCCTTCGTACATGATCTTTGCTGCAGATTTTGCATCCATCATTCCGATTTCTGCGTTCGGCCATGCAAATACCATGTCTGCTCCGATGGATTTGCTGTTCATGACAACGTATGCGCTTCCGTATGCTTTGCCGACAACAACGTTTACTTTCGGAACGGTTGCGTTTGCGAAAGCTGCGGTCAGGGCTGCTGCGTTCTTAGCCATGGTTCTCTCAGAGCATTTGGTTGCCTTGAATCCGGTTACGTTTGTGATGGTAAGTACCGGGATGCAGAAAGCATCGCAGAAGTTTACGAAATCTGCTGCTTTTTTGGCTCCTCTTGCGCTTAAGGTTCCATCCATTTTCTCTTTTACAGTTCCGTCCTCGCCGTAGATTTCAGAGCGGTTTGCAACTGCTCCTACGGTTGCTCCGTTTAACTGGATGAATGCGGTTACAACATCTTTTCCGTAAGCGGCTTTGGTCTCAAAATAGATGCCGTTGTCGCTGAGCTGGGAAAGAAGGATTCCGGTATCGCCTGCGCAGTTTGCAAGGTCTGCACATGCACGGTTCAGATCATCCTCGCACTCGGTGTATGCTTCGTCCTCGTTGTTTGCCGGAAGCATAGATACCAGGTTTCTGATCTGTCCGAGGATTTCTTCCTCGGTTCCAGCAAAGTCAACAAGACCTGCTTCTTCGCCCTGGAAATCTGCGGATGCGGTATCACATTTGGATACGTGGTTTCCGTCCAGTGCGTTCGGGGAGTTTACGAAAAGTTTTCCGTTTTTAGACTCCATGAACGTGAAGTCTGTCATAGCCGGGATGAGTGCCATACCGCCGCCGCAGGTACCAAATACTGCTGTGATCTGTGGAATCACGCCGGATGCCATTGCCTGCGCCATATAGATTTCGCCGAAACCGTTCAGAGCATCAGTTGCCTCCTGCAGACGCATACCGGCACAGTCTACCAGTCCGATGACCGGAGCACCTGTTTTCTGTGCAAACTCATACAGTCTCGCGATTTTTTTTGCATGCATTTCGCCGATGGTACCGCCCATCACAGACGCATCCTGGCTGTATACGTATACCAGGCTGCCGTTGATCACACCGTAACCAGTAATTACACCATCGGATGGTGTCTCCATGCCGGCCATGTTGAAATCTGTGCTTCTGGCAGTAACCTGTCCGCCGATTTCCACAAAGCTGTTTTCATCCAGCAAAGAGGCGATTCTTGTGCTCGCTAAACTTTGTGCTGTGTTACTCATTCTTCAAACCTCCATCTTTCTATTTTCATTATAAAATTTTAAACAAATTTTATACAAGTCTATCATATCTGTTTTTTCGTTTTTTTTCAATACTTTTTCTCACCTTTTTGACAGAAAATAGACAGAAAAATTTCAGATTTTTCCTATTATAAATGGAAGGTCAAACTTGATTTTTCCCGGCCTTTCCTTTTTCAAAAAGTCCTGTTTTCTTTCCGCATCGTACAAAAAAGCCGCCCGGCGGCGGCTTTTCTTACACGTTTTTCCTTCGGTTTAATATAGTTCAATGTGAACCGGAATTCCATTCTCATACTGCATCGCCGGTTCGCCAAGAATCAGCGGACGAAGATACGCCATCATCTCCTCGGTCACATCATGACCATCTTCTGTAATCCAGGAAAGCGGCACTTTCTTTTCTTTATTTGCCACTTCCGATACCGGAACGGAGGTATACTCCACGCGGTAAGGATCCGCGGAGATTCTTCGGATCGATGCCATCTGTCCTCCCTGTTTTTCCAGTGCACACTGGCAGGCTTTCATGCCGAGCATACGGGACTCCTCAAGATCGGTCGCACTCGCAAGATGAGCCGCGCACCGCTGCATCAGGTTCAGTTCAATCGATCTTACCTTACAGCCGATACGGTCACGCACCAGCTCTTCGAGTACTTTTGCAGAACCTGCAATGTAGCTGTGCCCAAACTGATCCTGTGCATCGCTCTGCACCTGCTCAGAAACATAGCGGCCCTCGCTGTCATGGATGCCCTCGCTGATTGCAACCAGAACACTGTCCTTCTGTTCCAGTTTTTCCTGCACATCCTTTAAAAACTGTTCGGTGTCAAAGACCGGCTCGCAAAGATAGATCAGGCTCGGCCCTTCTCCGCCGTTGACACGGGACAGTGCAGACGCTGCCGTCAGCCATCCTGCGTTTCTTCCCATGACCTCCACGATGGTCACAGCCTTCTTTTCATATACATGGCAGTCTCTCTCCAGCTCTGCAAAGGTTGCTGCCAGATATTTTGCCGCAGATCCAAAGCCCGGGCAGTGATCCGTTTCGACAAGATCATTGTCAATCGTCTTTGGCGCCCCGACAACAAACACATCGTCCACACCGTTTTCTTTGCAGTACTTTGACATCTTGTCTACGGTATCCATCGAATCATTTCCGCCGATATAAATAAAATAACGGATCTCATGTCTGCGAAAAATTTGAAGTATTTCTTCAAAATCCTCCTTGTTTTCTTCCGGATCGCCCAGTTTATAACGACAGGAGCCAAGCGCTGCTGCCGGGGTCTGCATCAGAAGAGAGATTTTTTCTGCTGAATCCAGTTTTTGTCCAAGATCAAGAAATTTTTCTGCAAGCACGCCTTCAATTCCATTTACCGCACCATAAATATGATCTACTTTTCCGGACAGTACAGCACAGGAAACAACTCCTGCCACCGTTGCATTGATCGCCGCGGTCGGTCCGCCAGACTGCGCTACTAACAGATTTCGCATATGATTTTCCTCCATCTATTCCCACTACTTTCTAAAAGTTTTTCACGAAATCACTTTCGCTTCGTCCTATAGCGTACCATATTTTTTTTCTTCCGTACACCCTGTTTTGCGTTTCCGGGAAAAGCCTGTAGACTTTCACAACGGATTGCAAAGTTTTTCGTTTTTTTCTTGCAGGATTGCCCTTAAAAAGCTATAATAGAAGCAATGTCCACGAAAAGGACGCAGAAAAATATACGTTTCATCAACAAAAAAACTGGAGGTTTTTTTCATGCAGACCAAGCAAGATGGCCGTCTCGGCACCGAAAAAATCGGGAAACTGATGCTCGAACTGGCCCTTCCCTCTGTCCTCGCACAGATTGTAAATGTACTATATAACATTGTAGACCGCATTTATATCGGCCGGATTCCTGATGTTGGTTCCCTGGCACTGACCGGTGTCGGCGTCACGTTTCCGATTATCACAATCATCTCCGCCTTTGCCGGATTCGCAAGTGGAGGCGGTGCTCCTCTTGCCGCCATCGCACTCGGACAGAAAAACCGGGACCGCGCAGAAAAAATTCTTGGAAGCTCCACTTCCCTGCTGCTCTTTTTCTCCGTGTGTCTGATGGCGTTTTTCTTTTTCTTTCAGACACCGCTTCTGTACCTCTTTGGTGCAAGCAGCAACACAATCCGATACGCTTCCACGTATATTTCCATTTATCTTGTCGGAACCGTATTTGTCGAGCTGGCTGTCGGATTGAATACTTTTATCAGCTGTCAGGGACACGCACGCACGGCCATGTGCTCCGTTCTCATTGGCGCTGTTATCAACATTGGTCTTGACCCGGTTTTCATCTTCGTTCTTCATATGGGTGTTTCCGGGGCCGCACTTGCTACCATTCTCTCCCAGGCTTTAAGTGCTGCATGGGTTCTTCGGTTTCTTACCTCAAAAAAATCAGGTGTCCGCCTTTCTCTTCGCACCATGAAACCGGATTTTTCCATTTTAGGCTCTGTCATGGCACTCGGCATCTCACCATTTATCATGTCTGCAACGGAAAGTGCCATCACAATCGTCATGAACCACGGGCTACAGACGTACGGCGGCGACCTCTATGTCGGCTCGATGACAATTCTCCAGTCGGTGCTGCAGCTGATTTTCGTACCGGTCAACGGCTTTACGAACGGTGTACAGCCGATCATCAGCTACAACTTTGGTGCAGGCCAGTTTGACCGTGTCCGCCAGACAATCCGGCGCATGATCGCCATTACTTTTACTGCCGCTTTCGTCTACGTTGTATTCGCAATGCTTCGTCCGGCTCTTTTTGCCGGTCTTTTCACGACTGACCCGGAACTGATTGTCATCGTAGAGAAGGTACTTCCGGTTTACATTGCCGGCATGGCAATTTTCGGACTGCAGAGCGGCGTACAGAGTTCCTTCCTCGGTCTTGGCCAGGCGAAGATTTCTCTTTTTATTGCACTGCTTCGAAAAGTCATCCTTCTGATTCCGCTTGCACTCATTCTGCCGCATTTCTTCGGTGTCATGGGCGTTTACTATGCAGAACCGATCGCTGATGTATGTTCTGTTATCACTGCCGTTACGCTGTTTCTCTGCAATATCCGGAAAATTCTTTCAACAGAAACACTTGCAAAAGTGACTCATACCGAAGAATGACAAAAGAGGCGCTCTGCGACCTTTTCCATGCACCACCCATAATCAATTTTCTCGATCGTTTCGGCTGCATAGACGGGATATTCCGCGAGAAGAATCCCGTCGATCGAATACGTAACCGAACCGACCTTTTCTCCTTTCTTTACCGGGGCTTTCAAAAGCTCCGGTAAAAAAATGTCTTTTTCCGGTATTTCTGTCTCTTTCAGAAGAGCGGGAAGCGAGCGCGCCGGATCAAGCGCCGGGCTTGTAAGGGTAAGGCGGGCGCTGCTTTTTACCTGCAGCATCCCGTCGTAAACACCGTCTGCTACTTCAATCTGCCCTGGGTTCCAGCTATGGTCCAGCACGTCACGATACATATACGATTCCAGCCCGTAGTTTAAAAGCTTTGCGGCATCCGCCCATTTATAGTTTTTATGGCTGGGCCATCCGCACGCAAGCAACGACACAATCAGACGCTTTCCATCCCGCTCCAGCGCACCGGTATAACAGTAACCGGCTTTTGCCGTGAAGCCGGTTTTTCCCGAAACAGCTCCATCCATCTGATCCAGCAGTGCGTTGTGATTATAGCAGTTGAACATGTTTTTCTTTTCCAGATCCCAGAAGGTATAGGACCGCGTCTGCGTCACTGCGAGAAACTGGGCGGCTTTCGGTGAAATCCAGACACAGTATCGCATGATCCGTGCCAGATCAGCTGCTGTCGTGTGGTGATCTCCGCCTGCGTCAGAAGCATCGAGACCGTTCGGCGTCACAAAATGCGTATCTGTGCAGCCGATTGCTGCGGCTTTTTCATTCATAAGCGATGCAAATTCCTCTACACTTCCGCCGATGGTCTCTGCAATCATTACCGCCGCGTCGTTATGCGATTCCAGCATCAGGGAATACAGAAGATCGCCAAGCAGAAACTGTTCTCCCTCCCGCACACCGAGATGTACTTTCGGCGCTGCGGCTGCTTTAGCCGATGCAGTTGCGACCGTCTGCTCTTGTCCGTTTTCCAGTGCCAGAATGCATGTCATGATTTTCGTTGTGCTCGCCATTGCCATAGGATCTGTCTCGCGTTTTCCGAACAGCACACGGCCGGTATCGCCATCCATCAGGCATGCCGCCGTTGCAAACAGCTGATTCGGCTCGCTCTCCTGCTCTGTCGCAGTCACGGACACACTTCCCAAAAACAGAAGCAGGATTCCCAGGAAAAAACCTGTCTTGTTTCTTCTTTTTCTGTTCAAAATCAGATCCCCCTTGTGTTTTTTCTCTTTAAAAACGGAAAAGCCGGACGCTCTTTTGGGACCGGCTTTTTGTCTGCTTCTTCTTCATTATATGAGGTTTCCTGCAAAATCATGGTAAAATTTCACAAAGTTATTGACACTGCGATCCATATCATGTATAATTCCCCGTGTTTGTATAGAATCACTAAACTTTTTGTTTATTTTTACTGAGATTTCCTGAGAATCCGTATTCAGCAAAAGGATCCCGGGAAAGACTTTGGATGCAGAAAGGATTTTTTATGGAAATCGGAAAAAAAATCAGGGAACTGCGGATGTGGAAAGGGCTGACGCAGGAGGAACTGGCAGATCGGAGCGAGCTGTCAAAGGGATTTATTTCCCAGCTTGAAAACGATGTGACCTCTCCCTCGATCGCCACGCTGGTTGATGTTCTTACCTGCCTTGGAACGGATCTAAAAACGTTTTTCGGCGAAGAGCAGGACAATCAGGTTGTCTTTTGCGAAGAAGATTACTTTGTAAAGACCGCTGAAGCGCAGGGCAACGAGATCGCATGGATCGTTCCGAATGCACAGAAAAACAGGATGGAGCCAATCCGGCTGACGCTGCAAAGCGGCGCGTGCACCGAGATTGATTCACCGCATGAAGGCGAGGAATTCGGCTATGTACTTTCCGGCCGTATTCTCCTTCATCTTGGAGATGAATGCCACAAAGTGAAGAAAGGGGAAAGCTTCTACTATCCCGCTTCCTGTAATCACTATCTGGAAAATCCGGGTAAAACACCGGCCATCATTCTCTGGGTCAGTTCACCGCCTTATTTTTAGATTTTTTACATCGCGTGATTTTCACGAGAAACGGTGTTCCAAATTTCACAACCCGAAAGGAGCATATTACACATGAGTACCAAATTACTTGATCTGGTCAACATCACAAAATCGTACGACGGAGTTACCATTCTGGATGATCTGAATCTTTATATCCGTGAAAACGAATTTCTTACCCTCCTTGGCCCGAGCGGCTGCGGAAAAACAACCACATTACGTATCCTCGGCGGTTTTGAGACACCGGATGCCGGAAAGGTTTTATTTAACGGACAGGATATCACCCAGCTTCCGCCGAACAAACGCCAGTTAAATACGGTGTTCCAGAAATATGCTCTTTTCACGCATATGACAATTGCGGAAAACATTGCTTTCGGGCTGAAAATCAAAGGAAAATCCAAAGCATATATCGATGACAAAATCAAATACGCATTAAAACTTGTTAACCTTGAGGGTTACGAAAACCGCTCCCCGGCGCTTCTCTCCGGCGGCCAGCAGCAGCGAATCGCCATTGCGCGCGCGATTGTCAACGAACCAAAAGTTCTGCTTCTGGATGAGCCGCTCGGCGCACTTGACTTAAAGCTCCGTCAGGATATGCAGTACGAGTTGATCCGTCTGAAAAACGAGCTTGGTATCACCTTTGTCTATGTCACCCATGATCAGGAAGAGGCGCTTACTATGTCGGACACGATTGTTGTCATGAACCAGGGTTATATCCAGCAGATCGGCACACCGGAAGACATCTACAATGAGCCGCAGAACGCATTCGTTGCAGACTTCATCGGTGACAGCAACATTCTCGACGGCATCATGATTGAGGACCGTCTCGTCGAGATTCTCGGTGCGAAGTTCGAGTGCGTTGATGTCGGATTCGGCAAAAACAAACCGATCGACGTTGTGATCCGCCCGGAGGATATTGATCTTGTGAAGCCGGAGGAAGGTACCATCCGCGGACGTGTCACCCATCTGATTTTCAAAGGTGTTCACTATGAGATGGAGGTTACGGTGAACGGCTTTGAGCTTCTCGTTCACTCTACCGATCTGTTCCCGGTCGGACAGGAAGTCGGCATTCACGTCGATCCGTTCGATATCCAGATTATGAACAAACCGGAATCCGAAGATGAGGAGGCGGCAGCCATTGAAGAGTAATAAATTAAAGAAATGGCTGGCAGCACCGTATGCCGTCTGGGCTGCCGGTTTCATCATCATCCCGCTGATCCTGATTCTCTACTATGCGTTCACCGGGGAAGAAGGCGGCTTTACCCTTTCGAATTTCGCCTACGTTGCGACGAAGGAAAACATCAAGGCACTCGGCCTGGCGCTGTGGCTGTCGCTTCTTAGCACCGCGCTCTGTCTTTTGCTTGCCTATCCGCTTGCCATGATTCTGGCAAACCGGAATGTCAATCAGACCAGCTTTATTGTGCTGATCTTCATTCTCCCGATGTGGATGAATTTTCTGCTCCGTACGCTTGCATGGCAGACACTGCTTGAGAAAAACGGCGTCATCAACAGCATCCTCGCGTTTTTCCATCTGCCCGGCATTTCTATCATCAATACACCGGGAGCGATCATTCTCGGTATGGTGTACAACTTCCTGCCGTTTATGGTTCTGCCGATCTACAATGTTCTGATTAAGATCGACCGTGATGTCATCAACGCAGCAAGGGACCTCGGAGCAAACAGTGTGCAGACGTTTCTGAAAGTAACGCTGCCGCTCACCACGCCGGGTATCGTAAGCGGTATTACCATGGTATTCATCCCGGCGCTTACAACCTTTGTTATTTCCGACCTGCTCGGCGGAAGCAAGATCCTTCTGATCGGAAACGTCATCGAGCAGGAGTTCAAACAGACCAACAACTGGAATGCCGGAAGTGCACTCTCCACAGTCCTGATGATCTTCATCATCCTGTCGATGGTTCTGATGAACAAATACGATAAAGACGGGGAGGGAACGGCATTTTGAGAAAGAAACTGGAAAAAATTTACATGGCACTCATTTTTATTCTTCTGTATGCGCCGATTGTCACCCTTGTGGTGCTCTCCTTTAATGATTCAAAAACGCGTGCCAAATGGGGCGGCTTTACCCTGCACTGGTACCGCTCACTGTTTGCCAATACAGAGATCATGAATGCGCTGTATACGACACTGATCATCGCGCTTCTTGCCTCTGCGATTGCGACTGTGCTGGGAACGCTTGCGTGCATCGGCATCAACAGCATGTCGAAAAAGAGCCGGACGGTTTTCATGGGCATCACCAATATTCCGATGCTGAACGGTGAGATCGTCATGGGTATCTCGTTGATGCTGCTCTTTATCATCTGCCGCATTCAGCTTGGATTCGGTACCATTCTGATGGCACATATTACGTTCAATGTTCCTTACGTTATCTTGAGCGTTATGCCGAAATTAAAGCAGACGAACAAATCGACGTACGAGGCAGCTCTCGATCTTGGTGCCTCTCCGCTGTATGCATTCTGGAAAGTTATCTTCCCGGACATCATGCCAGGCGTTGTTTCGGGCTTTCTGCTCTCCTTTACGATGTCCCTCGATGATTTCGTTATCACCTACTTCACCAAGGGACCGGGCGTTGATACGCTCTCCACAAAGATTTATGCCGAAGTCCGCAAGGGAATCAAGCCGGAGATGTACTCGCTCTCCACGATTCTTTTTGTTACCGTACTGCTTCTGCTGCTCCTTGTGAATGTGAATCCTTCTCCGAAGGAAGAAAAAGAGGAGGCAAAAGAGCGCGAGGCTATGGCGAAGAAGGGCATCCGTTTCCGCATCACGAAACGTGTGGTCTTCCGCCGGATTCTTCCGATCGCCATGGTGCTTGTCATCGGCGGCGGCGGTATTTACTACGGAAGCCAGAATGCTTCAGCCGGCGGCTCCCAGCAGCTGATTGTGTACAACTGGGGCGAATATATGGATTCTGATGTCATCGATATCTTTGAGGAAGAAACCGGTATCCACGTTGTTTACGAGGAGTATGAGACGAACGAAATCATGTATCCGAAGATCAAATCCGGTGCGATTTCCTACGATCTTGTCTGCCCGTCCGACTATATGATTCAGAAGATGATCCAGAACGATCTGCTGCAGCCGATCAACTTTGACCATATTCCGAACGCTTCCAACATTGGAGATATGTACTACGAGACTTCCGAGCAGTTCGACCCGGGCAATCTCTACTCGATCCCGTACTGCTGGGGAACAGTTGGTATTCTGTACAACAAAAAAATGGTAAGCGAGCCGATCGACTCCTGGTCTGTTCTGTGGGATACCAATTACCGCGACAGCATTCTGATGCAGGACAGCGTGCGCGATGCGTTTGCTGTTGCTTTAAAGGATCTGGGATACTCCTTAAACTCCACCAATATCAAGGAGCTGACGGAGGCGAAGGATCTGCTTGTGACACAGAAACCTCTCGTGCAGGCGTACGTTGTGGATCAGGTGCGTGACAAGATGATCGGAAATGAGGCGGCTATCGGCGTTATTTACTCCGGTGAAGCTATCTACACGAAGCGTGAAAACCCGGATCTGGAATACGTTGTTCCAAAAGAAGGCTCCAACGTCTGGATCGATTCCTGGTGCATTCCAAAAGATGCGCAGCATGTCGAGAACGCAGAGAAATTCCTGAATTTCCTCTGCCGGCCGGACATCGCACTGAAAAACTTTGAGTATATTACCTACTCTACGCCGAATGATGCGGCGCGTGAACTGATTGAGGATGACGATATCCGAAACAGTGAAATCGCCTTCCCGGATGAGGAAACGCTTGCACGGTGCGAAACCTTTACGTATCTTGGCGATGATGCCGATGAGGTTTACAACCAGCTGTGGCGTGAAGTAAAATCAAATTAAAGATCTGCTTTCGGACAAAAAAAGATCCCGGTCAGGAATTCTTAGGAAAGATTCCTGCCGGGATTTTTCTATTCTTACTGTTGCTCTCAAAAGTCTGTTTTAATCAAAATTGTGGTCAAAGCGCGGGGAAAGCGTTCCGTTTCCATGGAGCACTTCATCCAGCTTTACAAGCTCCTGCGGCGCCTCTGCAAGCGCTCTTTCGTACAGGTGGACAAGATTCCGTGTGCCCGCTTCGCATTCCTTCTGAGGCCTTCCAGGCATCACACGGCCGCCCATCGAATCATAGCAGCCGACCAGTTTCATCGCTCCAAGAAGAAGGCTTCTTACCGCACTGCTGCGGCAGATCGTGATTCTCGTCCAGAGCTTCATGCCCTTCAGGCATTCGACAATTTCTGTTTCCCCGATTTCCGGAAAACAGCGGTGGATGACCTTGTTGCCGTCGGTGTGCGGGCAGATCGGCGATGCCGGACGGTATACGAGCGGATCGAGGCCGTCCTCCAGCATGAAGTACTGGTCAAGGCTCGTCTCAATCTTTGTATGGGAAATTCCAGTGTGATCCACAAATTTCCCGATATACGGATGACACGTCGAATCGAGAAGGTAATGGCAGGCAAAGCCTAACAGATACGCTTCCATCGCCTCTGACGGGCTCTGCTGATACTTTTTCACCTCATCATCGAACAGAACGGAAGCCGTCTGTTCATGCAGAAACGTTCCGTAATCAGACACACGGTTTTTCGAGAACGGATGGTAATAAAAGAAGATATCCGGCCCGTGCAGTCCGATCAGATACAATTTTTTGTTTTCTCGAATGATCTTTTTCAAATTTGCCGGAAGCTGTTCATAGACTTCTCTTCCGAACCTGTCGTGTGCGTACGTAGTAGGCATATCGGTATCTCCCTTCTTTTTTCTCCTGCCGGATCAGACATCCAGCTTGATCTGCATTTCCTCTTCCACTTCTGCGCGGAAGTCCTCCATCTTGACCGGACTGATCTCCGGCAGATTGTCGGTGGAATCGACGCCGAAGTTCCGCAGGAATTCTTCGGTCGTGCCGAACACAATCGGGCGGCCCGGCGCGTCGAGGCGGCCAAGCTCCTGCACCAGATTGTACTCCACCAGTTTGTTGACCGCGTGATCGCTCTTGACGCCGCGGATCTTGTCGATCTCCTGCTTCGTGACCGGCTGCTTGTAGGCAATGATCGAGAGGGTCTCCATCATGACGTCGGTCAGAACCGCCTTCTTCGGCTGCATGGCGATGTTGACAAGATAATCATAATATTCCTGTTTCGTGCACATCTGATACGCATTTTCAAGCTCCACGATATGGATGCCGCGGTCTTTCGTATTATATTTTTCCATCATATGGTTCAGAATCCTGCGGGTCGTCTCCGTGTCATGGCCGATCGCTTTTGCAATCCTTCCCAGCTCCACGGAATCTCCCATCGCAAAAAGGACTGCCTCGATGGCTGCTTCCGCCTCCTCGACCGAAGAGGGGCGTCTTGCCTCACCCGGGGCAGTTTCTTTATTCCTGTTCTGTTCTTCCATCTGTCTTGTCCTCACTGTCTGTCTCGTCTGTATACGGCACAACTACGGTGTCTTCATCCTCCAGGGATTCAATCAGGATATCCCCGAAAAGCTCCTCCTGGCTGATCCGGATTTTGCCGGTTTTCATCAGCTCCAGGATTGCAAGGAAGGTGACAATCACATGCACCTTGCCCGGCTGGGATTCCAAAAGGTCGCGGAAGCTGAAGCGGCGTTTTTTAACAGCAAACTGCTCGACATACGTCATCTTGTCCGGCAGGCTGACCTCTTCTTTTTCGATCTTTCCGAACTTGCTTCGGATCGGGTCGATCTTGTCCTCCTGGCGCTTTAAAATCATTTTATAGATCGTATGGAGCTTCGCGAGAGAAATCTGCGAGAGGAGCTCGGAGGTGTCGACCGGCGTCCTGTACTCCAGCACTTCTCTTGGAAGCGTCGGTTCCTTGTACACGGAACGGCTCGCCTCGTTCATGCGGTCACGCAGCTCGTACGACATGTACTTGTACATTTTGTACTCTAAAAGCTGCTGCACCAGCTCGGCTCTCGGGTCCTCTTCCTCGCCTTCCTCATTCACTTCTTTCGGAAGCAGCATGCGGCATTTGATATCCAGAAGCGTCGCCGCCATGACCATGAACTCGCTCATGATGTCGAGGTCTTCCCGCTCCATATGATGAATGTATTCCAGATACTGGTCCGTAATCTCTACAATGGGGATATCGTAAATATCTATTTTGTTTTTATCGATCAGGTGAAGAAGAAGGTCCAGCGGTCCTTCAAACACCGGAAGCTTTACTGGTATCGCCATGTGCTCTGTTCTCCCTTACGGTTTCCCGATATCTGTAATAATCAATTCTCTTCTGTTCCAGATGCGGACCGGAATGGTGTGTTCGCCCGTTCCTGCACTGATGATCTGGCAGGTGCCGCCCGTCAGGAACAGCCCGCGGCAGTTTTTCGAAAAAAGGCGGAAATCCGGCGTCACAAGCCCCCGGTGCGCGCCAAGGCCCACCACGCCGCCGTGATAATGGCCGGAAAGCGTCAGATCGACTCCATATGATGCATAGGAGCTGCGGTAGGCAGGGTGATGCGCCAGCAGAATGCCGTAGTGCGCCGGATCCGGTTTTCCAAGGTTGTCCGTCAGTTCCGAAACCGGCAGCGGTCCGCGGTAAAAGCGGTTGTAATAGGTGCGGTCCATGGCATAGCCGTAGATCCGGACCGGACAGCCGCTGATGGTAAGATCCGCCGTCTCATTTTCCAGATAGCAGATTCCTGCCTTTTTCAGGCGCTCCCGGAGCTTTTCATACAGATCACCGTACTGTTCCGGATACAGCTTCAGACGGTATTCGTGGTTTCCGCAGCCATAGATTACCTGGTATTCCTCCGCAAGACGTTCCGCGAAACTCAGACCCGGGTCGAGGTTCTCCCCCGGCTTTGCCACAATCTGGTCCCCGCCGATGATGACAAGATCCGGAGCCGCCTCATCGATGACTGCCTTTAACACCGTGTTGTCCGGGCCAAACTCCATATTGTGAAGATCACTGATAAACGCCAGACGAAAACCGTTTCCTTCCGGAAATTTTCCGTTTGACGAAAGTTTGTAATAGGTCGTTGTAAATTTTCTCATATCGTTCATTATACTTGATTTTTCGGTGTATGACAACCCGTTTTCCCTGCTGTTTATAAGCCCAGTGCCTGTTTTGCCAGCTGATCGGCTTTTTCGTTGTAGGTGACGCCGGTGTGGCCCTTTACTTTGCAGAAGCGGATCGCAACTTTGGCCGATGCCAGATCGTAAAAATTCCGGTAATCGATGGTTCCCTGTTTTTTCGCCTGCCATTCTCTCGTACACCAGCTTGCGATTCCCTGGTAATCGTGATAGATGGCCAGCTCCGGAATATCATGTGTCAGGCAGTAAGCCATGGCCAGCTCTGCGCCCTTGATCTCGCCTGCCACATTCCGCATGGAGACGAGATCCGGGTCGCTGTATTCTTCTGCAAGATTCAACTCTTTTCCGTCCAGGAAGAGGACCACACCGCAGGAGAACTTTCCGAGCGCATGCTGATAGCTTCCATCCACGTATGCGACGGCGCTCCTGCCGACACCGGCGTATTCCGGGTCTTCGCATGGTTTTTCCGCCAGAATCAGGTGTTCCCAGTCCCAAGAAGAAGGATCGGGTGCTGCCGTGCTCTGTACTGCCTTTCGTTCCGGGGCAGCGAAATACGTTCCTTTTGTTTCCCGCAGCAATGGTTCCGGCATTTTACCGCCGCCCAGAAAGGCCTCTGCCTCCTCCAGACGCTCAAATCCCTTGTAAATTGCGCCAGGATAACCGTGTACCTGCGCTTTGCACGCATCCCATGTCCGGTAGATGCCCGGAACCTTTCCCTGTTTTACCGCATAGTAATTTTTCTTTGCCATGTTTTTCTCCTTTTCGCGCATGATACTCCGGCTTTATGCCGTCCCAAGAAAATATTGTTTCATCGTACATCCGAACAGATCCCACATGCCGGCTCTTGCCACGTCTGCTCCATATAAAATCGCAACGGAACCAAGTTCCTCACCGTCTGCTTTGTAAACAACTCTTCCGGCACACTCGCCTTTCTGGATAGGGGCCTGCACCTCTTCCGGCAGTTCCATCGTTTTTTCCACTTCACCAATCACCGTCCCGCCCGTCGTAAGATAGCGGAATTCTTCCGCATATTCCAGTTCTGCCGTATCCTGCTTTCCGTAAACAACCGAAAGTTCCGGCAGGAGATCACGTTCCCGGTCTATGTAGATGCTGCAGGACGAAAACCCATACTGGAACAGTGACGCTGCATCTGCAAACCGCACCTTGTAGTCCGGTGCTCCCATCACGACTGCCAGCATCGTCAGATCATTTTTCTTCGCCACTGCCGAGACGCAGTACTTCGCCTTCGAGGTGCTTCCTGTTTTCAGTCCCACACAGCCCTCATAGCCGCGGATCAGCTTATTTGTATTGGTGAGGGTGAATGGTTTGCTTCCCTTCTGTGTGACATGCGTAATCTCTTCCATCCAGATAGAGGAATAGTTCAGGATCTGCGGAAAGCGCTCGATCAGCTCCCGAGACATTTTCGCCACATCTGCCGCTGTCGTGTAATGGCCGTCGGAATCCGTGAGGCCGCAGCAGTCCTCAAACTTCGTGTCGTTCATGCCGAGTTCTTTTGCTTTCTGGTTCATCCGGCTGACGAACTCGCTTTCTGTCCCCGCAATATGCTCTGCCATCGCTACAGATGCATCGTTTCCCGAAGCAACGACAATACACTTGATCATCGTCTCAACGGTCTGCTTTTCGCCCTCTTCCAGAAAAACCTGGGACCCGCCCATACTTCTGGCGTGCGCACTCGTCGTCACTTCGTCGGTCAGCTGGAGCGTCCCTTTTTCGAGCTCTTCAAAAATCAGCAGCAGCGTCATGATTTTTGTGATGCTCGCCGGGCTTCGCTGTTCCGACGCATTTTTCTCGTACAGAACAGTTCCGGTCTGTGCCTCCATCAAAAGAACAGACGGCGAAGCCAGCCCAAGGTCCGTTGTCATCTCCGGTGCTGTCTCCTCCGTCTCTTCTGTTTTCTGTTCCGTTGTTTCGTTCTGCTGCTTGTCGGAAGATTCTCCATTCTGCTCTGCCGCAATCACTTTCAAGGGCGCTGCAAGAAGCGCCAGGATCATCAGCAGGCTCCAGACGATATTTCGTGTTCTTCTCTTCATATTCCCCCGAAACATCTGCTCTTTCTTCCCTACAGGCTATGCAGACGACCGCAGAACTATGCTGTCTGTTCCGTTTACAGCAACGGTGCCAGAAACTTCAGCGCACCGCGGAGTGCACGGACTGCAAAATTTTTCTTTCGGCAGTAGTCCATATTGATCTGCTCACACTGTTCAAACGTGATCAGCGCATCCTCTTTTACCTGGGCAACCGCACTGCTGCCGTACATCCAGACACCGCACTCAAAATGCAGGTACATGCTCCGGTAATCCATGTTGATCGTTCCGACCGTCGCAACTTCATCATCACAGACAAAGCTCTTGGAATGGATAAAGCCTGGCGTATACTGGTAAATCTGAACGCCGGATTCCAGCAGGATCTCGTAATTGGCCTGCGTCAGAATATAGACAATCTTCTTATCCGGGATGCCCGGCGTTACAATCCGCACATCGACTCCGCGCTTTGCCGCCATGCAGAGAGCGGTCAGCGTCTCGTTGTCCGGAATCAGATACGGGGTAAAAATATAAAGATATTTTTTCGCCTGTGAAATAATGTTCAGATAAACATGCTCGCCTACTGTCTCTCCATCCAGCGGGGAATCGCCGTACGGCTGCACAAAACCGTCTTTTTTAAACGCTTCCTTGTGATAGATTTCCGGCCGGTATGATTCGAAATCGCATTCCATACCGGTGATTGTGCTCCACATCTGCAGAAACATCACCGTAAAACTCCATACCGCCTCACCATGCAGACAGATTCCGGAATCCTTCCAGTGGCCGAACCGCTCCTTGCGGTTAATGTATTCGTCCGCAAGATTAATGCCGCCCGTGAAAGCCGTATGACCGTCGATCACGGCAATTTTCCGGTGGTCACGGTTATTTAAAATGACATTCAGCACCGGTCGGAACTGATTGAACGCCGCACACTTGATGCCCATCTGCTGCAGCGATTTATAATACTGATACGGCAGTGTCGTCACGCAGCCGAAATCATCGTAAATCAGCCGCACATCCACACCGGCGGCCGCTTTTTCCTTCAGAATCTCCAGCACCGTATCCCACAGATACCCCTCGCTGATGATGAAATATTCCATAAAAATGTAGTGTTCTGCCTTTTTGAGTTCCTCAATAAAGTGCTCAAACCATACATCTCCCAGCGGGTAATACTCTGTTTCTGTATTTTCATAAACAGGATAATGCGCATAATTGGTCAGATAGGAAGACTGCCCCGCTGCCAGGATATTTTCTTCCTCGAGCTTTTTACGCGTCTCTTCTTCCTCTCCAAGAACGCCTCCCTGCGAAAGCAGAACTGTATCGTAATGTGTACGGAATTTTCTTGCCACACTGGAATGGCCGAGAATGCCGTACAGGCAGATTCCGGTTACCGGAAGCGCCAGGATACAGACTGCCCACATCAGTTTGTAGCCGGGATTCATTTTCGGATTATTGATAATCGAAAGCACTGCAATCAGGGAAAGGATCGTGACCGCATAGTTGATGTAGACAGATTTTTCATTGAGCTGCATCACAATTCCGGCCAGCCAGCAAAATTCCAGAAGAAGTGCAACACCGATAATGACCATACGGCTGGTAAGCAGCTTCAGAATCTTTTTCACGATACGAAACAGCTTGTTTGCTATTTTGTACAAAATTCTCATTTGTCACCGCCTTGCTGTTTTGTCAAAACCTGCGACTTTAAGTTACAAGTATAAAAATCCCCGGCAAAACAGATCGCCGGGGATTTTTTGCACATTAATTATACTTACGTTTTCTGGCAGCTTCAGATTTCTTTTTACGACGAACACTTGGTTTCTCGTAATGCTCTCTTTTACGAATCTCCTGCTGAATGCCAGCTTTTGCACAGCTACGCTTAAATCTGCGTAAAGCGCTGTCCAACGTTTCGTTTTCTTTAACGATTACATTTGACATAGTCTCACACCTAACCTCCCTCCAGTTGTAGATTGTGCATAATACAACTGTATGGGTATTTTTTGCACTGTTCTTATTATACCAGAAAAATCTCGTACGTCAACAAGTTTTTTCATTTTTTTGCAAAATTTTTCCCTGCCGCCTGCCTGGCTCCTTTTTCTGCCCTGCAGGCGGCAGGATTTTGTGCTGTTTTTCCTGCTTATTGTTATGCGATCTGGCCTTCCAGTACCTCAGCAGCTTTTGCAACTGCTTCGTCGATCTTCTCCGGATTCTTTCCGCCGGCCTGTGCCATGTTCGGACGTCCACCGCCGCCGCCGCCGACAACGGCTGCCACTTCTTTGATCAGTTTTCCGGCATGTGCACCTTTCTTCATCGCATCATCGGTTACCATGGCAAGAAGGCTTACTTTACCGTCCTTTGCAGATGCCAGAACAACAACGCCGCTTCCCAGTTTTTCTTTCAGCTGGTCGCCAAGGTCACGCAGTCCGTTCATATCGACATCCGGTACGGATGCAGCGAGAAGTTTTACACCTTTGACTTCGGTTACTTTATCCATAACATCGCCGAGCGCTTCTTTTGCCAGTTTGCTCTTTAAGGACTCATTCTCTGCCTGGAGTGCTTTTGCCTCTGCCTGCAGATGAGCGATCTTCTCGAGGAGATCCGCCGGTGTTGTCTTTAAGAGAGCTGCTGCCTCATGTATTTTCTCTTCCTGTGCTTTATAGTATGCAGTAACAGACGGTCCGGTCAGAGCTTCGATTCTGCGGACACCTGCTGCAACGCCTGCCTCAGAAACAAGTTTGAACAGTCCGATTTCAGCGGTATTCTTTACATGGGTACCACCGCAGAGCTCTTTGGAGAAGTCTCCCATGGAAACGACACGTACTTTGTCGCCGTATTTCTCACCGAACAGAGCCATCGCGCCGGATTTCTTTGCTTCCTCAGTATCCATGATGTCGGTTACAACCGGGATCTGCTCCTGAATCTTTTCATTTACCAGATTCTCAACTTTTTCCAGTTCTTCCGGTGTCATAGCCTGGAAGTGGGCAAAGTCGAAACGGAGTCTGGTCGGGGTTACGAGAGAACCTTTCTGCTCTACGTGTGCACCGAGAACAGTCTTTAATGCCTTCTGCAGAAGGTGTGTTGCGCTGTGGTTCTTCTCGATATTTTTTCTTGCCTCTTCGTTGACCTGAAGTGTAACTTCCTCGCCGTTTGAAATCATACCGGATTTCATGACACCGACGTGGCCGTATTTTCCGCCGCGGAGTTTGATGGTATCTTCTACTTCGAATACACCATTTGCTCCTTTGATGATACCGCAGTCGCCTTCCTGACCGCCCATGGTAGCGTAGAACGGAGTTTTCTCTACGAAAATGGTTCCCTTCTGGCCTTCCATCAGAGATTCTGCAATCTCAGTCTCTGTCGTCAGAACGGTTACTTTGGAGGTATCCTCCAGATGATCGTATCCGGTAAACTCAGTTGTTACGGACGGGTCGATCTCATCGTAAACGGTTGCATCAGCACCCATGTAGTTTGTTACTTCACGGCTCGATCTTGCACGCTCTCTCTGCTCTTCCATTGCTGCATGGAAACCGTCCTCGTCGATGCCGTAGCCCTTCTCCTCGAGGATCTCTTTGGTCAGATCCAGCGGGAATCCGTAGGTATCGTACAGTTTGAATGCATCCTGTCCGTCCAGAACTTTTTTGCCTTCGCTCTGCATTTTTTCTTCGAGCTCGGAGAGGATATGAAGTCCCTGGTCGATGGTTTTGTTGAACTGGGTCTCCTCGTTGTTCAGAACGTTGAAGATGAAATCTTTTTTCTCTTCAAGTTCCGGATATCCGTCTTTGGAGCCTTCGATTACGCTTGCGGAAAGGCGGGCAAGGAACAGTCCGTCAATGCCAAGCAGACGGCCATGACGTGCTGCACGGCGGATCAGACGGCGCAGTACGTAGCCTCTTCCTTCGTTGGTCGGCATGATTCCATCGGAAATCATGAATGTTGCGGAACGGATATGGTCTGTGATAAGGCGGATGGAAACATCGGTCTCATGATCTTTATCATACTCTTTTCCGGAGATTTCGCATACTTTGTTGCGGAGTGCCTGAATGGTGTCGACATCGAAGATGGAATCTACATCCTGTACGACAACGGCCAGACGCTCAAGTCCCATACCGGTATCAATGTTCTTCTGGATCAGGTCGGTGTAGTGGCCCTCGCCGTCGTTGTTGAACTGGCTGAATACGTTGTTCCATACTTCCATGTAACGGTCACACTCGCAGCCAACGGTACATCCCGGTTTGCCGCAGCCGTATTTTTCTCCGCGGTCATAATAAATCTCAGAACACGGACCGCACGGACCTGCGCCATGCTCCCAGAAGTTGTCCTCTTTTCCAAAACGGAAAATACGGTCTGCCGGGATGCCGATCTCTTTGTTCCAGATATCAAATGCTTCATCATCGTCCTGATAGATGGATGGGTACAGACGATTCGGATCGAGCCCTACTACCTGTGTTAAAAACTCCCAGGACCATGCGATTGCTTCGTGTTTGAAATAATCACCGAAGGAAAAGTTTCCGAGCATCTCAAAGAAGGTGCCGTGACGGGCTGTTTTTCCTACATTTTCAATATCGCCGGTACGGATACATTTCTGGCATGTTGTTACTCTTCTTCTCGGCGGAATCTCTGCGCCTGTGAAGTAAGGTTTCAGCGGAGCCATACCGGAGTTGATCAGTAAAAGACTTTTATCGTTGTGTGGAATCAACGAAAAACTCTTCATAGCAAAATGTCCTTTGCTCTCGAAGAACTCAAGAAACATCTTTCGTAATTCGTTTACGCCATATTTTTCCATGACTGTTTGTCCTCCAAATAATTCAGTGTGTCCCGGAATTTCTTCCGGGAATCCATTCTTTTATAATAGCACACTTAATTATTTAACGCAAATTTTTTTGAAATTCTTCTTTCCTTTTTTCAGAACGATACCGTCCTCGCCGAAGGCTGCTTTTTCTACGGCATATTTCGGATCTGTGATTTTCTCACCGTCTACGGATACACCGCCCTGCTCTACGGCACGGCGTCCTTCGTTTCTGGTCTTTGCAAGCTCTGCTTTGACAAGAAGGGTTACGATATCGATTTTATCGTCCGTGAAATCCTCTGCAGAAAGTTCACTGGTCGGCATATGCTCGGAGCTTCCGGTAGAGAATACGGCACGTGCGCCTTCCTGCGCTTTCTTTGCTTCTTCCTCGCCGTGTACCATGGAGGTCAGCTCATAGGCCAGGATCTCTTTTGCCTCGTTCAGCTTGCTTCCTTCCCAGGAATCCATCTCGTCGATCTGCTCCAGCGGCAGGAAGGTCAGCATACGGATACATTTTAAGACATCGGCATCGTCCACGTTTCTCCA
This sequence comes from Blautia sp. AF17-9LB, assembly GCF_003479185.1. Classification (NCBI taxonomy): domain Bacteria; kingdom Bacillati; phylum Bacillota; class Clostridia; order Lachnospirales; family Lachnospiraceae; genus Blautia; species Blautia sp. AF17-9LB. Next base: position 164,382 of record NZ_QUGU01000003.1, on the reverse strand, counting down.
GTACTGGTAGAAATCGAACGGGCTGGTCTTGTTCGGGTCAAGCCATACAGCGTTTCCTGCGGTTTTACCCATCTTCTTGCCCTGAGAGTCGGTCAGAAGGGTGATGGTCATTGCATAGGCATCTTTTCCAAGTTTACGGCGGATCAGTTCGGTTCCTCCCAGCATGTTGGACCACTGGTCATCGCCGCCGAACTGCATATTGCAGCCGTATTTCTGGAACATGTGATAGAAGTCGTAGCTCTGCATAATCATATAGTTGAACTCCAGGAAGGAAAGACCTTTTTCCATACGCTGTTTGTAGCACTCTGCACGGAGCATGTTGTTGACGCTGAAGCATGCACCTACCTCACGGAGCAGTTCTACATAGTTCAGGTTCAGCAGCCAGTCTGCGTTGTTGAGCATCATAGCTTTTCCCTCGCCGAACTCGATGAAACGCTCCATCTGACGTTTGAAGCACTCTGCGTTGTGGTCGATCTCCTCGCGGGTCAGCATTTTTCTCATATCGGTTCTTCCAGACGGGTCACCGATCATGGTGGTGCCGCCGCCGATCAGGGCGATCGGTTTGTTTCCTGCCATCTGCATCCGTTTCATCAGGGTCAGTGCCATGAAGTGACCTGCGGTCAGACTGTCTGCGGTGCAGTCGAATCCGATATAGAACGTTGCTTTTCCATTGTTTACCAGGTCTCTGATTTCATCTTCGTCGGTTACCTGTGCCAGAAGGCCTCTGGCGATCAGTTCGTCATAAATCTGCATTTTGTTTTTCTCCTTTTTTCGGTTGACTTTCGGGTATGTGTTACCGTCTGGGACCAAAGTTTTTTATACAAAAAGACTCCCGTCCTTTCCGATTCAAAGGACGAGAGCCCGTATCTCCCGTGTTACCACCTTACTTCACAGCTGTCTCACGGCAGCTGCCTTTGTCGGTATCCAAAACCTCTGAATACCCTGACGCTGTAACGTTCGTCTCTTACGTCGCAGCCTACTAAAAACGTGCATCATAGTTCTTCTGCCGCCCGTTTTATTCGGTGCGCAACTCCGGGATGTATTCGAATCGTACAGAACCTGCATGCGCCTCTCATCTGCCGGCTACTTTCTGTCCGCGTTTTTGTACGTCTACTTGTTCCCTTCCAAGCCTTTTTCCATGTTCCATAGTATAAACGGTGATTCGAAATCTGTCAAGACTTCTGCTTTCCGTTTTTTCATCTATTTTTAATATCCGCGGTCCTGATCCATCATATACAGGAGTGCGTTGCAGATGCACGCCGCGATATTGCTGCCGCCTTTTCGTCCGCGTGCCACGATATACGGGATATTGGTCTGCATAATCAGTTCTTTGGACTGTACCACATTGACAAAGCCGACCGGAACTCCGATGATCAGCGCCGGTTTTATTTTTCCTTCCCCGATCAGTTCATAGAGGCGGACCAGTGCCGTCGGCGCATTTCCAACCGCAATAATCAGCTTTTTATCCAGCTCCGCTGCTTTTTCCATGCAGGCTGCCGCGCGGGTGCTTCCGGTTTCTTTTGCTCTTGCCGCAACATCTTCGTCTGACATAAAGCAGAGCGCTTCACCGCCGTGGCGCGCAAGCACCTTTTTGTTGATGCCGGATCTTGCCATCTGCGTATCCGTCACAATGCAGGCTCCCTCCCGGATCGCCTCGATGCCTTTTGCCACCGCATGCTCCGAAAAGCAGAGATTATCCGCATAATCAAAATCCGCACTTGTGTGGATACACCGCTTTACAACCAGTTCCTGATCCTCTGGAAACGTTCTTCCGTTTAATTCTTCCGTGATAATTTCAAAGCTTCTCTTTTCAATCTCGTGCGGGCTTACCTGCTCCAGTTCTATCTTCATCTTTATGCCCCTTCTTCCAGAATTTGATAAATCTTCTTCATGTCGAGATGCTCGCGCAGCGCATCTGCGAGAATATCGTACTGTGTCTCTTTGAATGTCTGGTAATCGACACCGTGAATCTGCTCCATGGCAATTCCCTTATTCTTTGCAAGTGCTTCCACGATCCGTTCGGCAACTTCTTCTTTGTCGAAAATGCCGTGCACATACGTACCGTACACATTTCCTTTCTGTGCACCGTCCAGCTTATCCGAATCAGCACGGTTCTGATCATCGATGAACGTGAATGCTTCTGTTTCTTCTTTCCGCACCGTTTCTCCCATATGGATTTCATAGCCCTCAATCCGGGTTCCCTCGATCCCGGCAAGAACGCCTTCTGTTTTTCCAAAAGCGCCCTCCGCGCGGGTTCTCGTCTTCTCACCGGCAAATACGGTATCCATCGGCAGGAGTCCCATTCCTTTGATCGTTCCGCCGGCTTCGACATGCAGCGGATCGCTCAGCGTATCTCCGAGCATCTGGAAGCCGCCGCAGACACCGAAAATTACTTTTCCGGCCGCAGCCGCCTTCAGTACGGCCGCTTCCAGACCATTCTGACGCATCCAGAGCAGATCCTCCATCGTGTTTTTCGTTCCCGGAAGCAGAATCATATCCGGATTTTTCAGTTCGGAGACAGAGCTTACGTAGCGGAGTGATACGCCTTCGATCCGCTCGAACGGGTTGAAATCGGTGAAGTTTGAAATACGCGGGAGACGGATGACCGCAAGGTCAATGAGACCGATCTCCTCTTTTCTGGTGAATCGCTCGGTCAGACTGTCCTCGTCTTCCACTTCGATGTGGAGATACGGCGCCACGCCGACCACCGGGATGTGTGTTTTTTCTTCCAGCATCACAACGCCCGGGTCCAGGATGGTTTTGTCCCCGCGGAATTTGTTGATAATCAGACCCTTGATGCGGTCGCGCTCATCCGGCTCTAAAAGCTCTACGGTACCGTAAAGCTGAGCAAAAACGCCGCCGCGGTCAATATCTCCGACGAGGAGCACCGGTGCATCCACAAGCTTTGCCATTCCCATATTGACGATATCATCGGCTTTCAGGTTGATCTCCGCCGGACTTCCGGCTCCCTCGATCACAATGATATCATACTGTTCTTCCAGTGCATGGTACGCTTTCATGATGTCCGGGATCAGCTCTTTTTTGTGGGAAAAATATTCCCGCGCACTCATGTTTCCCAGTACCTCACCGTTTACAATCACCTGCGAACCGGTGTCATTCGTCGGCTTTAACAGAATCGGGTTCATCAAAACGGACGGTTCGATCCCGGCCGCTTCCGCCTGCATGACCTGTGCACGTCCCATCTCAAGGCCTTCTCTCGTAATAAACGAATTCAGCGCCATATTCTGTGATTTGAACGGCGCCACACGGTATCCGTCCTGATGGAAAACCCGGCATAAGCCCGCCGCAAGCAGACTTTTTCCCGCATTTGACATCGTTCCCTGTATCATAATTACTTTCGCCATCGTTTTTCCTCCTAAAACCACTGCAGAATCTGTGAAACGGCTTCTGTCAGAATCTGGTTTTCTTCATGTGTGCGTACGGCTGCACGGTAATATCCGTCGGCAAGGCCCGGGTAGTTGGAACAGTCGCGGATCAGAATGCCGCCTTTTTCCAGCCGTGCGGCAAGTCCCTTCGGTCCCTCAAAGAACAGATAATTTGCACAGGAATCCCATACGGTAAGACCTGCTTTTTCCAGTTCTGCTTTCATCCAGGCGCGTTCTTTTCCGATCAGTTCCCGTGCTTCTTTGACATAAGCATCCTCGTTCAGGGCGGCAAGGCCTGCCATCTGCGCCGGAATCGAAACATTCCACGACTGCATGCTGCGGCTGATCCGATCCAGCAGATCCTCGTCGCTGCAGAGCAGATAGCCAAGACGCAGGCCAGGCATTGCGTAAATCTTTGTGAACGCACGCAGAATCAGCAGATTCGGATATTCGTCCAGTTTTCCCTGCATCGTCACTTTTTCCGGCTCCGGCAGAAATTCTATGAAACACTCATCCAGCACCAGATAGATGTTACGCTCCCGGCAGTTATCCAGGATCTTTAAAAGAAGCTCCTGCGGAATCGTAAGGCCGGTTGGATTATTTGGATTACATAAAAAAACAAGATCCAGATCGTCGGTCAGATCATCGCAGAAATCGTCCTGTAAAAGAAAGCCTTTTTCCTTTTGCAGCGGATACATACGGATAAAACACCCTGCCGCTGAAAGTGCTGCTTCATACTCTGCAAATCCCGGCGCTGCAATCAGCGCTTTTTTCGGGCGGAGAGCCTGTGTCAGGGCAAAAATAAGCTCCGCGGCGCCGTTTGCAAACAGGATATTTTCTTCTGGAAGCTGCTCCTTTTCCGACAGTGCCCGGGTCAGGTCCCGGCACAGTGCGTCAGGATACTGTTCCACCGATTCCGCGCTCTTTCTCACCGCCTCTTTCACACTTTCCGGAACTCCAAGAGGATTGACATTCACAGAAAAATCGACTCTGCATTTTTTCGTGTAAATGTCTCCTCCATGTGGATTTTGTCTCATACCATATGCCTTCCTTTCTCTTTTCCGTTGTGTTTCTATCTTCTCTTTTTACAGAAATAAAAAGAGCGCGCGGATTCCCGCAAAGAACACCAGTCCGAGGAACGAGGTCAGATACATCAGATGATTTGCTCTTTTGATATCTTCCGCCTCGACCGGGCGGATGTCATCGCCGATCGTTGGTTTCTTTACGACTTTGCCGAAATACACGGCATCTCCGGCAAGCTGTACTTCCAGCGCCCCTGCCATAACTGCTTCTGTCTGCGCAGAATTTGGGCTGGCGTGGCAGTAACGGTCGCGTTTGTAAATTTTTTCTGCATTTTTCCAGTTCATGCGCTCGCATGCAGACGCAAGAATCATCAGCCATGCGCTGATTCTCGCCGGTATGTAATTGACGACATCGTCCAGCTTTGCCGCACACCGTCCAAAATACAGATATTTGTCATTTTTGTATCCCACCATGGAATCCATGGTATTGATGGACTTATACAGAAAGCCCAATGCCGGTCCGCCGAGGGCAAGAAAGAGGAGCGGTGCAATGACACCGTCCGACGTATTCTCCGCGATCGTTTCCACGGCAGCTTTCGTCACTCCTGTTTCCGAAAGATTTTCCGTATCACGTCCTACGATCATGGAAACCGCATAGCGCGCCCCCGGAAGATCGTTTTCTTTTAATTTCTGATAGACCTTCATGCTCTCATCCTTCAGGCATTTCGTTGCCGGAATCTGCCAGCACCAGAGAACCTCCAAAAGGAAGCCGATGACCGGATGAATTTTAAATGCCGCAAAGAGCAACAGTGCCGGAACACCGTATCCCGCCAGACAGACGAGGATCACGAGAAAAACTCCTCCGGCAAGCTCTCCATTTGGCGTTTTCGGAAATACCTTCCGCAGCCATTTTTCCAGCAGGGCAATGAGATTTCCGATCACACGGATCGGATGGTACAAAAAGGAGGGATCTCCAAGCAGCAGGTCCAATCCATAGCCCACAATCAGGGCTGCTAATGCTGTTTTCATCTTGTTTTCTCCTGTTCTTTCCGGTAAGAGACACACTGCTCCAGAAATTCCAGTGCGAGGTGCGGACTTGCCATATAGTAAAGATGCGGGAATCCCGCCATCATCCGTTTTGTCGCATGAATGCATTCCCAGTTCCGCTTCCGCAGCGGTTTTGCCGCATGCCATGCACTTCCGCAGTCTGTGCTGTCAAAGTAATGGAACTCATGGCCGCGCACCGGATTTCCGCCGTTCCGAAAGGTATCCTTCGTGTTTGGCGTGAGGGTGATATAGCCGAATCTTCCCAGCTTTTTTGTCCGGTAAACATTTCCCGGAACAGCCTGTACCATAGGATACACATTTCCATCCATATCCTCCATGGATTCTGACAGGTACATATAACCGCCGCATTCTGCAAGAACCGGCATTCCCTGACGGATGTTATCGCGGATCTTCGTTCTCATGGTCTGGTTTTCCGAAAGCTCTTCTGCGTGCAGCTCCGGGTAGCCGCCGCAGAACAGAAATCCGTCTGTATTCTTTGGCGGCTCCGCATCGGAAAGCGGCGAAAAATATTCGATTTTGGCTCCAAGTGACGCGAGAAGCTCCAGATTATCCCGATAAAAGAAACAGAATGCTTCATCCTTTGCAACGGCAAGAATCGGCTTCGCAGCACGCACCTTGGCGGCTGCTTCGCTTTCTGTCACCTTACGCAGGACTTCCGGCATTTTTCCCGAGAGCTCTTCTGCCCCTTCTGCAATCGCAAGAATTTTTTCAAAATCCAGTGTCTTCTGCAGTGTTTCTGCAAGCAGATTGACCTGCTCCTGCAGATTTTCCACCTCATCCGGCATCACAAGGCCGAGGTGGCGGCTTTCTAAGTGGCATTCCTTCAGTTCCGGCACAAAGCCGGCACAGGAAATGCCAAGTTCTTTTTCCGCCATCGGCGCGATCTCCCGGTACAGCATCTCTGACATCCGGTTAAAGATTACACCGGCGATCCGGCTGTCCTCTTTGTACTGCAGGTATCCCTTGATAAAGGCAAGCGCTGAAACGCTCATGCCTTTGGCATCGACAACCAGAAGAACCGGCGTTTTTGTCATACCGGCGAGATCGTAGGCGCTGCCTTTGGTAGAAATTCCGCCAAGACCGTCGTAATACCCCATAACGCCTTCCAATACGGAAATGTCATGACCCGCTGCATGTTTGCAGAACAGATACTGTGTTGTTTCTTCCTCTGTGAAAAATGGATCCAGATTACACGACGGGGCGCCGATTACCTGTTCGTGAAACATCGGATCGATATAATCCGGGCCGCATTTAAACGCTGCGGGCTGCTTTCCCATCTGCTGCAGTGCACGGAGCAGTCCGCAGGTGATCATCGTTTTCCCGCTTCCGCTCCTTCCTGCTGCCAGCATGATTCTTGGTGCTTTCATTCTTTGGCACCTCCCTGGGCTGTAAAGATATAAACCGGATTCTGGGCAATCATCAGATGGCTTCTTCCGGCCTTTTTCGCATTGGAAGCCTGCAGGCAGACGATTTCCGGCTCTTCAAACGCAAGTTTTTTGAAACACGATGCTGCCTCCGCTAATGTTTCCACGGTTACTGTATTTAATACCACGCGGATGTTCGGATTCTTCCGCAGGAGCAGTTCCAGAATCTCTTTTAAGTTTCCGGCAGACCCGCCGATAAATGCATGCGTCGGAACCGGAAGTGCTTCGAGTGCTTCCGGTGCAGTTCCCTCAATAATTTCCAGATGATCCACTGCAAATTTCTTTTTATTTTCCTGCAGAAGTGCAACGGCTGCCGGATTTTTTTCTATCGCATATACCTTTCCCTGTGCTGCACGAAGCGCCATCTCAATCGAAACAGAACCTGTGCCCGATCCAATATCATAGACAACAGAATTCAAAGAAAGCTGCAGATGAGAAAGAGACGCATTGCGCACTTCCCGCTTGGTCATCGGTACTTTGTCACGCAGAAATACTTCATCTGCCATGCCGGCTGTAAACTCCGGTTCCGGATTCGGGTTTTCAAACAGAAGAACCGCAAGCGGGGCAAACTCCATTTTAGCAAGTTCGAATGGGGTTCCTGTCACAATCTGTTCTTCCGGATACGACAGATCCGTTCCCACATGCAGCACAATCTGCTCCCAGCCGTACGAACTTAACGTCTGGCAGATTTCCCTGACACTGCCCTTTCCGCCGGCGATCGCCAGAGTTTTCCGGTTTCGGCGGACCGTCTCCAGAAAGTTGCAGTGCTGTCCGTGCAGGCTCACAAATGCTGCATCCTCCCAGGACACTCCGATTTTGGCACAGAAATAAACCAGCGAAGAAATTCCCGGCTCTACACGGACAGAAAAATCCGCATCTTCCGCAAGGACGGCCTGAAGTTTCTTTGCTCCGCTGTAAAAGCCGACATCACCCGACTGCAGAAGAACAATCTTTTCATATTCCGGGTGCGCCTTCAGATACTCGTAAATCTTTTCCGGGCTGTATTCTGCAAGCATTGGCTTCTGATATTTTTCTACTGCTTTTGTCATGCGTCCCGCACCGATCAGCACATCCGCCTGCTCACACGCGTCTACGAGCGCCAGCGTCATCTGTGCTTCTGCACCAGGTCCGATTCCGGCGATCACGACGTCCCGTTTCACGGACAGATCAAATTTTTCAACGAGATACCGCTTGACCTCGTCCTCCGAGAGTCCTTCTTCCTCTTTCGGACGGCCGATCAGAACGACACGGACACCGGCCTTTTTTGCTGCCTCAATTTTTTCTTCAAAGCCGCCGTTTCTTCCGGATTCCTTCGTTACCATCCATTCGGCATGGAACGACTGCAGCATTGCAACGTTCATGTCCATAGAAAACGGTCCCTGCATGCCTATGGTATGTGCGGCATCAAATCCAAGTTCCGCGCAGGATGCAATTACGCCTGGCAACGGCAGCACCCGGGCATACACACGGTTTTTATAATCCGGAAGCTCTGCAAATTTTGCGAGTTCCTTGCTTCCTGTTGTCACCAGAATCTTTCCCTCTGTGCCCGCCAGATACGATACCGCTTCTTCTGTCGTATCGACCATGACGCAGGATGGATCTGCCGCAAGCGACGGCCGCAGCAGCCGAAGATACGTTTTTCCTGCTTTTTCACATGCAGACCGGATATTTTCCGACACAAGATCGGCATACGGATGGGTTGCATCGATAACCATTTCCGGCTGTTCTTCGCCAAAAAGCTGTTCCATCTCTTCTTCTGTCAGTCTTCCGCTTCGAACCGTCAGGGCACCGCCCTCCTCGATCCGGCACTTGCCGTATTCTGTCGCCGTACAGGCAAGGGATGCAATCTCATATTTCTTCAGAAAACTGCAGATTTCCCGGCCTTCCGTCGTTCCGGCAAAGACGATTACTTTATTCATAGCGATATCCCCTCGGCGTTACCATGTGATCCCGGATTTCCTTTGTCTGACTGTTTCCGATAAATACCGTCGTAAACATATCCACTTTTGTATTGCGAAGTTCTGCAAGCGTCATGGTCCGGCTCGTCTCCCCGTCTCTTCCGATTTGGCTTACGATTCCGCAGACGGTTTCCGGCGCTTTGTAACGAAGCATCAGATCACACGCTTTTTCCAGATAATCCGCTCTCTTATGGCTTCCCGGGTTATAAAGACAGATGACAAAATCCGCTTCCGATGCCAGCAGAAGACGTTTTTCAATTTTCTCCCACGGTGTCAGAAGATCGCTCAGGCTGATCAGGGCGAAATCGTGGATCAACGGTGCACCAAGAACGGCAGCGCCTCCCGTTGCGGCGGTCACGCCTGGAATTACCTTAATTTCAATATCAGGCCATTCTTCCGAAAGCTCATACATCAGACCTGCCATACCGTAAACGCCGGCATCTCCGCTGCAGATCATAGCAACCTGTTTTCCCTCTGCCGCAGTTTCAAATGCTAGACGGCAGCGCTCCACCTCTTTCCGCATCGGCGTCGTCAGAAATTCTTTTCCTTCAAAATGTTCTTTTACCAGATCCACATAGACGGTATAGCCGATGATCACATCGCAGTTCCGCAGCGCATCCGCCGCCTCGATCGTCATTTTTTCATATGCTCCGGGGCCGATGCCCACGACAAAAATTGTACTCAAAATACTGCCCTCCAGTCCGCCGCAGCCAGTGCAACTGTTACACCGTCCGCTGCCTTTTTTTTCTTTATCAGTCTGCCGCCGGCGAGAACTGCGCTGCGCTCACAGACATTGTCAATTCCTGTAATCTTCCTCACAAACGGAGACGGCGTAAATTCCCCCTCCGCCGTTTCCAGTTCTTCTGCAGAAAAGGTCCGGTACTGCCAGCCATACTTTTCCACCAGCTGCAGAATTCCCGGCTCCTGCGCTTTCAGATCAATACTTGCCGCCTGTCGAACTGCTTTTGGAGAAATCCCGGCCGCCGCAAGTGCCGCAAGAACCTTTTCTTCAATCCGGCCGGCCGGTGTATTCTTCTTACAGCCGATGCCGACGGTGATCACCTTCGGGATCAGGTGAAGTGTTCTCTCATATGGCGAATCCTCTTCCGATGTGGTAATGCAGATTCCCATCGACGGTTTTGCCGCCTCTTCCGGGATCAGTTCCTCCGGTTTTGTTCCCTCCACCGGAAAACGGCTGCAGAATCCAACCGTTTTTCCGTCCACCAGAAGCGCCGCTGCCTCTTTTGCCAGCTCCATCTCACAAATTTCACAATGATTTTTTACAGCAAAGACATCGACCGCAAACTTGTGATTGACATCCGTTGCCGTTGTAATGACCGGAACCGCACCCGTTACAGCTGCAACTTCTTCCGTCAGCTCGTTTGCTCCGCCGATATGGCCGGAAAGTAATGAAATCACAAACTTTCCCTGTTCATCCATACACAGAACCGCCGGATCTGTCTTTTTACTTTTCACGTACGGTGCAATACTGCGCACCGCAATCCCGCACGCCCCGATAAACAAAATCGCATCCATTTTCTGAAACATGCGCTCTGTCCATGCAGGAAGCGACGGTGCAATCGCAGGAATTCCCGCTTCTTTCCCGTACTTTTCCAGTGCATATCCTTCACAGCTGTGTTTTTTCAGTGCCGCACAGAGTTTTTGATTCCAGGCGCATCCGTTTCTTGTAAAACTTGCTATGGCTATTTTCATCTTATTTTTCTGCCTCTCGGAATTCGGTGGTAAACGCCGGATTGTACAGATCACTTCTGCGGTAATTTCCCTGGGAAACGGCATTTCCGATGATCATCAGCGCTGTCTTGGTGATCTGGTTCTTTTTCGCCGTCTCGGCAAGTGTTCCAACGGTGCAGACGAACGTCTTCTCCTCCGGCCAGGTTGCTTTGTAAACGATCGCTGCCGGAGTATCTGCCGTATAGCCGCCTGCAATCAGCTCACGGGAAAGTTCCTCTAAGAGTCCCGTGCTTAAGAATACAACCATCGTTGCCTGATGTGCCGCAAAAGACGCAATGCTCTCCCGCTCCGGAACCGGTGTTCTTCCGGCCATTCTGGTGATGACAACACTCTGGGAGATATCCGGCAGCGTATATTCCATTTCAAGGGCAGCAGCCGCTCCGCAGAAAGAGCTGACACCCGGACAGTCATCGTGAGCGATTCCAAGGGCATCGAGCGCATCAATCTGTTCGCGGATTGCACCGTACAGGCACGGATCTCCCGTGTGGAGTCTTGCCACAGTCTGGCCTTTGCTTTCGGCCTCTTTCATAACATCAATCACCTGCTCCAGCGTCATGGTTGCACTGTTATATACCACACAGCCCTCTTTTTTCAGATCCAGCAGTGCCGGATTGACAAGAGAACCTGCATAAATGATAATGTCCGCCTCACCAAGCAGCTTCTGTCCTCTTACCGTAATCAGATCCGGGGCTCCAGGGCCCGCTCCAATAAAATGTACCATCTATTTTTTCCTCTTTTCTTTTACAATAATCAGTGAATAGTAACTTGCCTGGTCCGGGATTTCTTCCGCGCTGAAATACTTCTGTTCCGTATCCATGCCGCAGTTTTCTACCATCACCGCCCGGCAGTTCTTTTCCTTCAGGAACTGTTTCACAGCCGGCATCTTTTTACCCGCTTTCATCAGAACCTTTGTTCCTGAAAGTTCCAGTGCATCTTCAATCTGATAAGACGCCGGAATCACATGCAGTTCTTCGGAATTTTCCACCAGTCCCTCGGAAAGAGATGCTGCTGCCGCGCAGAACGATGTAACACCGCTTACAATTCTCGCATCGTAACCGTCTTCCAGTACCCGTCTGTGTACATAAAGGTAGGTAGAATACACGGTTGGATCTCCGAGTGTCAGAAATACTACGTTTTTTCCTGCATCCAGCAGCTCCTCTATTTTTTCTGCACCGCGCCGGTGATTTTCCTTCAGTTCTTTGGCATTCTTTGTCATCGGCATTGGAATAGCAACAAGCTCTTTTTCTGCCAGTTCCGGCACTGCCTGAACAGCAATCTGGTAGGCAATGCTCTCTTCCGGTTTCTCTCCTGGTACTGCAATCGTATCATTTTCCCGGATCAGACGGACGGCCTTTAACGTCATAAGCTCCGGGTCTCCCGGTCCGATTCCTGTTCCAAATAAAATTCCTGTCATTTTGTTTTTACTCTTTTCTGTTTTCTTTTTCTTCCTGCTCCCGCAGGCGCTCCAGAAGTTCTCCCGCTCCCGGGGTTTCCCCGAGCAGGCCCTCATTGCTTGAAAAAACAATCGCCTCCGTCTGCACTCTGCCCTCAATATGGTAATTCATGTAAAAAGCAATTTTTTCTGTCACTTTTTCCATGGTCTCTTTCAGGCATCCTGCTTCCTTTAAAATCTGCACCGCTTCTTCCGTCGTTCCAGTCTCCAGCAGTTTTTTTGCCAGTGCAAGATCCGCCCCTGCACGCACCGCCTGCGCCGTAAGAAGTTCCGCACGGCAGTCTGCCTCGTGGGAATGGGTATTCATAATTCCGCCGGACACCTTGACAAATTTTCCAAGATGGGCCACAAAAAGGATGGCGTCAAAGCCGAGCTCAGCTGCAAATTCCAGTGTTTTTCCGACGTAATTACTGCACTTAACGGAATGGTCTGCACGGACCCACGGATACGTTTTTAAGAAATCCTGTCCGTAATTTCCCGGTGTCACCAGAAGGACGCGGTCACCCTGTGCTTTCCGCATTTCCATCTCGACGCGGATCGTGGAAATCAGCGCCTCCTCGCTCATCGGCACTACAATCCCGCTCGTTCCAAGGATTGAAATGCCGCCGGTGATGCCAAGTCTCGGATTGAATGTATGCTTTGCCAGTTCTTCCCCTTCCGGTACGGAGATGATAACCTGCAGTGCGCGGAAATCATCGAGTTTTTTCTGAATCTCCTCCACATTCTCGCGGATCATCTGGCGCGGTACATGGTTGATCGCCGCGTTTCCGACCGGCTGATCCAGCCCCGGCTTTGTCACACGCCCGACGCCGAATCCTCCATCGATTACAATTCCCTCTTCTGTTCCAAACGTCACTTCCGCGTAAATCAATGCTTTATCTGTCACATCCGGATCATCCCCGCCGTCTTTTCGGACGGCACAGCTTACTTTTTCGGCACTTCTCCGGATATCCAGCAATTCCAGATTCAGAACAATGCCCTTTGGCGTATGGATTTTCACTTCCTGTATTTCTTTCCCGGAAAGCAGCATAAACGCCGCTCCCCGCGCTGCCGCTGCAGCGCAGGAACCCGTCGTATATCCCATGCGGAGTTTCTTGCTGCCGCGCATAATATATGCATCTTCCAAGCCTGTCCTGCTCATGTTTTTCTCCTTAACAGATCCGGCGGTTTTTCTGCCGGATCACGCGATCTATTTTATCATAACACACAATGAAAAAATGCTGAACCATTTTCGCATATTTTTTCAAAAAAGATCAATTTTTCCCGGCTGTTTTTCTATCTCAGAAACTTATTCTTTTCCCAGCTTCCTGTTGTTTCAAACTCCGCAGCTCTTCTTTCTGCCTGTTTCACAATTTTTTCATCAATTCCCATATTTCCAAGCAGCGCAATCGCATTCTTTCCTCTTGCCGGCCCCTGTTCCAGGCGATACGGGAAGGAAATACTCTGCGCGGTAATCTGCTCTTCAAAATGATAATTGGTGTAGAGATCTTCCAGCAGATACGTCAGTTCAGTATCATGTGTTGCTGCAAGACAGAGCACATTTGCACGGCGCAGGGCAGCAAGCACACTCTCTGACGCTGCAATCCGCTCCGTCGTGTTTGTTCCCCGCAGCACCTCATCAATGACGCACAGAAGCGGTGTTTTTTCACGGCTTGCCTCCAGAATCCGTTTTAAAGATTTTACTTCCACAACAAAGTAACTCTCTCCCTGTGCCAGATTATCGCGGAGTGCCATGGATGTCATGATCCGGCACACAACACCGCGGTACCGCTTCGAAAGACTCGTGTTCAGTGCCTGTGCCAGAATCGCATTCACTGCCATGTTTTTCATAAATGTGGATTTTCCCGACGCATTCGAGCCGGTCAGCAGAATTCCGCCCTCCGCATACAGACTGTTTGCCACCGGATGTGTCAGAAGCGGATGATAAAGCTCCTCCACATCGATCCGACAGCCCGCCTTTTTCTCATCCAGGAATTCCGGCCGGCAGTAATACGAAAGGCTCTCCCGGTACGATGCTGCAGACAGTGCAAAGTCCAGGAGTCCAAGATCCTCTGCCATCTGCAGAATCGCTTTTTCATACGATTTCACTCCGGAAACAACCGAAGAATACTCGATCAGATCCAGCAGAAAGAACGTGCGAAAGTATGCAAAAATCATGTTTGCTGCACCGCCCTGCGATTCTTTCGTATTCACAAGTGTTCTGCATTTTCTTGTAATCGGACGGAGTTGTTTTTCCTGTTCTTCCAGACGCTTCTGATACATTTCCAGTCCGGAAATTTTTTCTTTTCCAAGTTCCCTGGCTGTCCGCTGCAGCCGCAGGATACAGCCAAACGCTTTTAATGCACTCTCCAGCTTTTTGCTCTCCCTTCCATGCATCAGTCCGTTGCCGACCATAGAAGCAAACAGAACAGACACACCCAGCGGAGGCAGTACAAACAGCAGTCCAATTCCAAGCACAGCAATACCGGCCATCAGAAGATATTTCCCCTTCTCTCCCGGCTCCGCCTCCATCAGTACGGCTATTTCTTCTGTCGGCGGATTCATCTTTTCTTTTCCCATCAAAAGAAGTGCTTTCTGCACTGCTTCTCTGGCTTTTTGGTTCTCTGCAAAAAGCTTCATCAGCCGTTCCCGCTCTTCCCTGATTTCTGTTGTTGTGACCGGCATCCGAAGCGCCGTGTACAGATATTCTTCCCCGCACACCGACACTGTGTGGTCGACTGTGTCAAAAACCGCATCGAGATCCAGGTCATTCCAGGTAATCGCGTCCACGCAGAAGTTTTCCCCTGCTTTTCGTCTCAGACACGCTTCCAGTTTTTCTTTCTTTTCCCGTGCCGTCCGTTTCTCCTGCTTTTTTCCCCATTTCTTCCGCAGTTGTACCAGCTTCTTTTCCTGTTCATTTCTGTTATTCTGTACCATCCAAACTCCCAGCAGTATCAGAACCACAAAAATTCCTGCTGCCGTATACAGTTCTTTCATGTCTTATCGCCATCCTTTTTCCTGCTCTGTATCATAAGTCTTTTGATTCTGTCTTATTCTAGCACAGAACCCTCTTCCCTTCCAGATTTTGTTGCAAAAATCATCTCCACCGCCGCATGTACAGCCAGTCTCTGTGAACTGCTGCCGTCACCAATGCAGGTGGAAAGGGTAAGTATCTTTTGAACTTCCTTTTCCTCACCGCTGCCAAAGATAATGCTGTTTTCTTTTCTTTCCTGTACCCATGCATTCCAGTCCGCATCGCTCCATGCTCCCAGCCGGTAAACATCACTTTTGGCATCCGTCTCCTCCACACTCCAAATACGGCACTGCCATGCTTCACCCGGCAAATACAGGTACAGATACGGAAATTCCTGTTTCCACGACGCTTCACGATACTTTTTCAATCCTCCGAACATCGTTCCATCCCGCATATTATGCCCATATAAAATCGTGTGACGTTCAGAAAAATCCTCCGGTGTATCACACGGTGCAAAAATACTGCCGTAAATCCGCTCCCTGCAAAACGCATCGTGTGTCAGATAATATGCGTTATCCTGCCCGTGCGCAACCGGAACATCTAAGGCGCAGCCCGGAATCCAGAGCCACGCGCAGATTTCTCTATTTTTTGATCGAAGTCCTGCAAAATCAATTGTCCGAAACAGATTTTTGTCTGTACTGCCCGGTTCCTGCTCCTGCACTTCTTCGCTTTTTTCGTTTTCCTCTTTGTTCTCTTCTTTTTCTTCTCTGACATACATCTCCACCGCTTCTTCCTGTTCTTTTCGAATCTGCCGGCTTACCTGAATCTGCGGCAGATACCAGAAAAAAAGCGCCGCCAATGTCAGAACTGCAATCCCTCTTCTTTTTCTGCCGATTTTTTCTCTCTCCATTTTGTTTTCATTCCACCACCCGAACCGATGGTGGAATGTTTTTTCCATTTTGTTATTCAACCGGAATCCGGTTTTTTACAATACTGTTGTGTCCATAATCATCCCAGCGGTATTTCTGATTTTCAAATACAACCTCACTTTCTTTGGGATGTCCGCAAAGATTTACCGATACCGAAAAGACGCGCGCAGGATCTTTTCCATATGCCGGCTCTTCTAGTTTTTTCACGGTAACATTCTTCGTACCTGTCACCTGCATAAGCGAATACCGCAGCACCTTCTTCTCCTGTACCCGGTAATCGTTTCCTGCCGGAATTCCCCGGATCTGTACCGACTGTTCCGTGTAGCCGTCCTGATCTGTCGTTTTCTCCACCTGTGTTTTTGTAAACGTAAGATAGCATTGGTATGTATGTTCTTTTCCATACAGATCCTTTCCCTTCACGGAAAACAGAAACGTTGGATTTCCATGCGCCCATGTAATCTCATCCGCCTTAATCTTCTTTGTAATCGTCAAGGTTTCACATGCAAGATCCTTCATCGTCACGGTCTGCACTTCCTGTTTTGCCTCCAGCACAAACGAAACCGGTTCTGCCGCAAGGTATCCATCCGGCGCGGCCTCCTCCACAATGACATAAGAACCCGGCTTTAATTTTTCCAGTTCATGCGGGCCGCTTCCTCCTGAAATCCAGCTGTCCACACGGTTTCCATCCATATCTTTTAATACCAGCTTTGCGCCGGAAATTCGTTTTCCGCTCTCTGCATCTATTTTTTCAATTGTCAGATGTGTTCCATCATTTTCGACCGTCACCGACAGTTCCGATTTACCGTCAATTTTTCCGTTTTCTACCACAAATTCCCGGCATGTGCTGTCCAGCAGATAGCCCTCCGGAGATGCTGTCTCCTGATAGTACCAGACACCGTCCAAAAGTCCCGTCAGCTCAATTTTTCCATTTGCATCCGTCTTTTTTGTCTCATCAAAACTTCCATCTTTCGTCCAGATATGAAAGGCTGCTCCCTGAAGCACTTTTCCGTCTCCCTGACTTACTTTCTGCAGAATAAAACGGTTCTTCCAGTTTGTAAACGTCAGTGTGATCTGTGCGTTTTGTTCCCCGATCGTTATTTTCTTTTCCGTCGGATCCAGCACATATCCATTTGGAGCCGCCGTTTCCCGCACAAGATACGTTCCGTACTCCAGCCCGTCTTTGAACGCCTCTCCATTTTCATCCGTTTTCAGCACAGCTGCTACCGCCTGATCCGGAAACAGCACTGTTCCGTTTACCGTTGTAATTGCTCCGCTCGCAATCACCTGATATGTTGCACCAGAAAGTGCTTTCCCTGAGTTTTCTTCCGTCTTTTTTATCTTCAGTGAGCCTGTTTTTCTTGTGTTTTCTGCCTCCAGATGGATCGTCTGCATGCCTTCCTTGTCAATGGAAAATTCCTGCTCCCAGCTTCCTGCATAACCAGCTGGATTCTTTGTCTCCACAACACGGAATTTTCCATTTTCACTGTCTGTATCCAGAATTCCCTCCAGCAGATAAGAACCCGTTTTTTTCACCCAGTTCATCTTTTTGAATTCACTCCAGGTGTTGTTTTTCCAGCGGTACACGGTAAATTCTGCACCCGAAATAGCTTCTTTTGTCTCTGCATCCATTTTTTTCACTACAAGATCTCCTACTTTCGACAGATGACAGGGAACGTTCGCTGTGTAACCAAATTCCGAAGTATTCCACGGCACAACAGTTATTCCCGTTTCCCGGGATGCTCCATGCCAGTTGTTGTACGTACTGGAAGTATCGTTTACAAAATTATCCGGCCATTTTTTCGGTGCTTTTACTCCGCCGCCAGGACCAGTTACCGCGTCGTTAGTGCCTCCATCATAGAAAATCATCGTCTGGGAATTTCCTTCAAAGGTAACTGTAACCCAGCCTTCCGAATTTTCCGGAGTTGTTCCACCGTCCGGCTCAGAGCCGCGTCTTGCCGACCAGATCGCTTCTGTTCTGGCATCGTAGACGATTCTGGCATCTGCCTCCTTCGTCAGATAGATATGTTCTGTCTCATCAGCCAGATAAAAGCCCTGCTTAAAGTCCAGATCTGAAAGTGTAAAATACCCTTTCACATTCAGCGGATTTCCTTTACTGTCGTAATAAGCAAACCGTACCTTGATCCAGAGCAGACCTTTAATATCAATGACCGGCTTATTGTGGTCAATCGCCACGACTACCGCATCCACGTCCTCATACCCTGATGGTACAACCGTGTTCTGCCAGTCTTCCAGCCAGATCCGCATCGTTACATTTTCCCCGTGGCACTCTCCAACATTCGTATATTCCGCATACATTTTTCCTTTTTTCGACTCCAGCGGCGTGAAGGAACGGAGATTACTCCATCCCTTCACATCGGCCGCCGGCCACCATGTGGAACAGCATTTCGAATGGCTCTCTCCGTTTTTGCAGAACAGATTGTCCCAGGTACTTCCATCTGTACTTCCAAAACGGATTTTTGTCTCACTTCCGATCAGCGGGGTAAAATCATATCGGCCGTCAATAACAGAGTCCGATGATACAACTTCTCCGATTCCGGCTTTCGAAAGAGAAGGAAGACTCGTAAGACTCGAAGCCAGAACATCTTCCCGAAAACAAAATCCCAACAACAGCAGAATTCCTGCGAGAAACCAGAAGCTTTTCTTTGCTCTTTTCATTCTTCCCTCCTTTCAGACCGGCCCGCGGCAAGAAACAGGAAGGCTCCTGTCACGGCAATTCCAATGGGGACCGCTGCTAACGGATCGCGCAGACCTGTTTTTGGCGCGCTGTGCCAGATAGAGGGGCCTTCTTCCTGCGGCAGATCTTCTCCTTCGACAGAAAAAATCCATTTTACCCCGCTTTTCCGAAGTGCCCATTCATTTCCAAGTTCTGACGGCACACGGATTGAAAAACAGATTTCTTTCCGTTCATCTGGACTGCATATTCCAAGACTTTTTGCTGCCCATAGTCCCTCACTCTCTAAATCACCTTCATAAATCACGCTGTTTCCCTCTCGTATTTCCAGTTTCACCTTGGAAAGCAGTTCTTTTTCTGTTTCACTGAGTTCTTCCGGAAGTTCCGTCCGCAGAAAAAATTCTGCACGGCTTGCTGTCGTGTTCACCAGTGTGAACGTATCTTCCCATTCATCTCCCGGCATCAGCACTGGAAAGTTCCGAAAGAAATTGTCGGGTGCCAAGATCAGATTCCGCGCTGCTCCTTCGTACGAAACGGTGAGGAAGCTCTGCTGCGAAACCTCCGAAACGGTATTATCCGCCTCGTGGACACACTGTTCAATTTCCAGTTCTTCTCCCCACGGAGCTTCTGCCGTAAAATCCGGCGTCACATTCGCTGCCTGTACGGCCTCCGCCTGGATTTCAACGGACAGCACCTGTCCCTCCGCCTCACTGGTCCACGCAGATGGAATGGTGATTGTACGGAAAAAATCGACAGATTCCTGCTTTCCCAGCACTTTGGGATAATAATAATACTCTCCTGCTTTCAGCCAGACGTCCTCGATTCCCCCAAGATCCTCTTCCCCCAGACGGTAATCCTGCGTTTCTTCCGCATCAAACACAGGCTTTACGCGGACATAGCATGGTTCGGCATAATTGGTGATCCGCGGAATTTTTGAAATCACCTGGGAAGGCAGTACAATGCCGTTTTCCGGTCCCTCATACTTCTTTTCTCCATCCCCGTCTTCCTCATATTCCCAGATTCCAATATTTACATCTCCGACAGCTATTTTGTTAATGGTCTCAACACTGCTCCGGTAATATGCATACGTTCCGCTGATTCCCATCAGAAGACTCGCCGCCGCACATCCGATCCTGACGCGTTTTCCTTTCATGTCTGACCACCTCTCTCATAAGCATCCCATGCCTCCCGATAGCCGTGAAATACCATATTCCCCTTCTGGATCTGCACCGATTCCTCATAGACCGAAACCTCAAGTTCTTTCTGTTCCATTTCTTTTGCAACGCGGATTCCGGTAAACAATTCCGTCGTGCTTTCGCCTTCTGAAACCGGTTTTTTGTAATAATAGTAGTCATCTTCTCCTTTTACCCAGTTTTCCGTATCAAGTCCCTCAATCGCTTCAATTGGTTCACTGAATATAAGTGCCGCACGAATATAGCAGGCAACGGAACCTTCATTTCTGATTTTTACTCTCTTTACCACACTTTTCCCTGGCGGTACGGGCGTCGGTGTCGGAAATTCTTCATCGATAGTACTTGTATTATGTCCGAACACCATACGATTCCAGACACTCTCGTGATCTGTAAAATACGCCGAAGTTCCCGGCAGCAGCCAAATGGCTGCCGCCATCGTACACCCGGCCGCACCCGCAAGGAAAAACAGCCGTTTCGTCTTTTTCTTCATCTTTTGTCCCCCAGAAAACTGCTTAAATTCCAGGTGCTTCTGTCTGTTCCGGCTCCGACTGCGGTGCCGTTACCTGCCCCTTCTGCCCATTATTCTGATTTACATACTTCTTCCAGGCCTTTGCTGCCCGCTCGGCAGCCGTACTTCCCTCACCGGTATTCAGCGCCT
Source organism: Blautia sp. AF17-9LB (assembly GCF_003479185.1). Lineage (NCBI taxonomy): Bacteria > Bacillati > Bacillota > Clostridia > Lachnospirales > Lachnospiraceae > Blautia > Blautia sp. AF17-9LB. The sequence continues at coordinate 143,894 of NZ_QUGU01000003.1, read as the reverse complement.
GGATTGCATAATAATTGATCGGAATATCGACCTCTTTTTCATCCAGCTGCCCTTCCACGATATTAGCTGCTGTCACGCTCGTAAATAAAGGATCCGTCGTTTTGCCAGCTGCAAGCACTTCATTGTAGAGATATGTATATACCATCGAATTGTTCTGTTTTTTCTTGTACATCAGCACCCATTTTTTCGAAAGCTGATTCATCGAAAACAGTTCCGTATCGCCGGCTGCTCCGCCGTTTAAACGGTTTCCGGATGTATCTGCAACGATCACTTTTGCGATTGGTATGGAAACATCCATATAGACGTAAGAATCATTTTTACCTTTATTTTTGATACGCGGGTCCTTCGGAATCACCTGGGTCGGCACAATATGATTGGTCTTTCCGTCCGGATCCGGTGCGTACGATGGTTCATTTCCTTCGATATCTACTTTTCCCACAACAAACTGGTTCGTCACAGAATCCTTATCCGTCAGATACGCCAGTGTTCCGCCCGCTGCCAGGGCTCCTGTCAGAAGCAGTGATGCTGCCCAGAATACGATTTTCCGCTGTTTTTTCATAGATCAATTCCTCCTGTTTTCCTAAATAATTTTGCTAATTCTTTTTATAACTTGTTTTCCTGCATGATTTTTCTACCGTGCCAAAGCTGCCGGATTGTAAAAAGCATCACCGCTCCCACGGCCAGAAAAAAGAGTGTTCCTCTCTGCCGGAGCCAGACGATACCAAAGCCAAGCCAGGGAAGAGCTACGATCACATTCCCGATCACCTGTTTTTCCAAAACGATGCCTGCATCTTCCTCCGCGTTGGCATCCCCCTTAGTACAGTATCCTTCCTCGCTCTTTTCCACGATCCGGTGTGTCACCACCATATTTCCTCTCCGGTAGGTAATCACATCCCCCGGATTCCATTCCTTCTTCCGTCCATCCACAACCACAACAGATCCCGTCGGGATCTCCGGTTCCATGGAACCGGACAGTACGACATAGGCGCAGAAATACTGCATCAGATACCATCCCGCCGCCAGAAAAAGGAAGGAAAGAAAGCCCTGCAGCCCCAGTTTTCCTTTTGCTTTCATTTGCTCCCTTCCGTCGATGCGGATATCCAGACTGTCATTTTTGCACGCAAAAAACAGAGGATAGCATTTACCCTCTGTCTCAGAATATCCCTGTTTCATTTTCTCTAAAGTTCTTGTAAAAGTGATTTAAACTTACCATAGTCCGGGCGAAAGCGCAAGCATTGTCTGCCCGTTTAATTCTAAATTTTTTCTAAAGCCTGAAACGCAGAAAATTTTCAGAACTTTTCCCGGATCTTTTTTTCTCCAAACGCAAGCCGCTTTTCCAGCTCCTGCCCATTTTCTGCCCCAAGGATTTTTCGCATTACACTCTCTTCTTCCCGGATTCCTTTTCCGTGAAGTACGCCGTATGCGCCGGCATCACTTCCCGCCGCAAGCACAACGTCCTTTTCAAATGCGAGCTGCAGACCTTTTTTCTGCGTCTCAAAAATCCACGCCAGCGTTTCAGCCGGATATCTGCCGTTCTCCAGAAGATTCGAAACCGTCACAATTGTCGGCACCCAGATTGTTGCATGCTCTGCCATACAGCAGATGCTCTCTTCATTCTGAAAGTTCCCGTGTTCAACCGAGTCCACGCCTGCCTCTGCCGCATCCATCACAGCCTGTGCGCCGTTCACATGCGCCATCACAGAAAGCCCCGCATCATGTGCCGCAGCCGTCATTGCAAAAACCTCCTCCCTGGAAAGCGGCTCACTGGTCACATGCCCCTTTGTCGCGAAATCCAGGATTCCCGTCGTCATGATCTTGATAAAATCTCCGCCCGCACGGCGTACTTCACGCACAAGCGCACAATACTCTTTCCAGTCTGAAAATGCGCGTCCGACAATTTTTCCATAACGGCCCGCCCTGTGAATCGCAAAAACCGGTGTGCGGTATGTGATCCCGTACTCCGGCGCAAGGCTCCGTGCAAGAACACCCGCCCCGTACGGATCCCCGCCGTCACGCACATAGGAAATCCCTGCCTTCTGATACGCCGCCAGATGTTCCCGGATCAGATCCTCCCGCGGGCCGTTTTCATGCGCTGCCGCCGCCTTTTTGTAATCCACACCGTCCATAAAAATATGGGCATGGCATTCTGCTGTCACCATTTTTGTTTACCGCCTTATCTCCGATTCCACCACAGCTTCTCTACGGCCCATTTTCCAGTTCTGCTCCGAGAGATACAGATGATATCCACAGCCGTTTTCTACTCGCCAGTCATAGTAACTCTTCTGTGGCACGCCGTACTGCTCAAGGATACTCATGATCGTGCCTCCGTGTACCACCATCGCCACGTTGCGGTAATGGCGGCGGATACACGTATCCACCATCTTGTCAAAGCCGGCGATGCAGCGGTCCTTGAACTGCTGCGGGCTCTCACCGCCCGGAAAGGCAAGCGTCGCCATGGAATCAATCCACTCCTGGTATTTCGGATTATCTTTTAATTCCTGATAATTTTTGTTCTCAAACTCACCAAAATTGCACTCTGCAAATTCCGGGATTTTGACCTGTTTGGCGTACGGATACAGAATGTCTGCCGTTTCCAGACACCGTTTCAGCGGGCTGACGAACAGAAGCTCAACAGTATCCATCGTCCGCTGTTCCAGCTCTTTTTTCCCTTCCTCACACAGTGGTTCATCCGTCACGCCGATATACCGTCCTAATGTATTGCCATAGGTTTTTCCATGGCGGATCATTGCAATTTTAATCATGTTTTTCCTCACCTTTCAGCAGGATTCCGATTCCGCACACCACACGGGTTACCGAATCAGCCTTTGCTGCCAGCTCCGTACAGATGCGCCCCGTCTTTTCCCGCCATTTCCGGTCGAAGGGTTCGATCGGAACCACTCCGTAACCGAGTTCATTCGTAACAATGCAGATTTCCGGATTTTTCTGCAGCAGTTCTTCCAGTTCCGCTTCCGGTGCAGTCCCGGTCTCCTCTTCCAGAAGGAGCCATCTGCGGACCAGTTCCTGAAAATCATATACGCCGGAACATGCCGACAGCTCCTCTTTCGAAACTGCTGCCCCATCGGCCCATCCTGTTTCTTTTCCGGTCATCTTTTTTGCAAAGTCAAGCTTTCCCTGAAAAGCCCCTCCAATTACTAATTTCATTTCCAGTTCTCCATTCCAAGAGAAAGTACCACAAGAGACAGGAGCTGTGCCAGCTCACAGAGCGAAAGGAAATAGCCTGCGAGATCTCCTGTAATTCCTCCAAAATACTTACTGCTTTTCCATTTATAATAACAGAATACCAGTGCCGATACAACCAGTACATCCAGTGCCGCCCAGACGCAGAATGAAGCTGAGAGCACCGTCACGGCAAAAATCGTCACAACAAGCACCGCCGCCGTTCTTTTTTTCTCTGCGCTCATGCCAAACGCTGCCGCTGTTCCTTTCGGATTGGCATTTGGAAAAAACGCGATCGAAAGACCGCTGAACGATCTCGAAACTGCGAAGCCAAATGCATACGCCGGAAAAATCTTCCAGACAAGTTCTCCGGCTGCGCCCGCGTACAGTACAAAATACAGACATCCCATAATAATCGCAAATGCTCCGGCGTGCGGGTCTTTTAAGATTTCCAGTCGGCGCTGTTTTTCTCTCCAGGAACTTAACGCATCCATCGTATCCAGATAGCCGTCGAGGTGAATGCCGCCCGTCACCAGAACCGGAACTGCCGTCAGCACTGCAGCCCGCAGCATGCTTCCCGCGCCAATCTGCTGCAGCAGCCAGAAAAGCACCGCCGAAACTGCACCGACAGCCAGTCCGACCCACGGAAAGAAACACAACGCATATTTCATGTTCTCTTTTTCCCAGTCTGCCGGCGGCATCGGGATTTTCGAGTACATGGCAAACGCCACTTTAAAGTTATTCCATATCGTTTTCATCTTATTCTTTTTTTATTCTGACGGGAATCCCATACACAACCTCGGTCACACAGTCCGCCATCTCTGCCAGACGTACATTAATGTTTCCCAGGATCCGCTGGTATTCCATCGTCTCCTCCTCATATCGGTATCCGTCCGAAAAAATTTCATTCGTCACCAGAACCAGATTCCGCGCCTGATGGGCCAGACGGGAAACGCCCGCAAGAATTTCCTCCTCCGCCCGCGCTTTTCCCGCCCCGGATGGATCAAATATTTCATTTGCCGTGAGATTCGACATACATTCGAGCAGCACATCGCTTCCCGGTTCCAGCTCCACTTCTTTTAAATTCGTATAACACTCAATCGTCGAAAACTTCTTTGCCGCGCGCATCTTCCGGTGGCGTGCAATACGCGCCTGCCCTTCCGCACCGAATGGCTGCATCGTTGCGATATAAACCCTCCGTGTTCCGCCAAAATCCAGAATACACTGCTCCGCATACGCCGATTTTCCGCTGCCGCTGCCGCCTGTAACCAGATGTATCATCGTTTCACCTGCCTTTTTTAAGTCAGCGGCACATACGTTTCGATCTGTGCCTCGTCAAATGTCGCCATGCCGCGGTATACGGCATTTGCCTGATCCAGAATCGGGAAAAGCATGATGGCGCCCGTTCCCTCGCCCAGACACATATCGCAGTGCAGAAAGGCTTCTTTTCCAAGCTCTGCAAGCAGCAGATGCGCCGCCGGCTCCTTCGATACGTGCGAAGCGATCATATAGTCCTTTGCAAACGGTGCAATCCGTGCAGCAAGAAGCGCTGCCACACAGGAAATAAAGCCGTCCATCACAACCGGAACGCCATGTGCAGCCCCTGCAAGAAAGACACCCGCCATGCCGGCAATGTCAAAACCGCCGACCTTTGCCAGCACATCGATGGGATCGGACGGATCCGGCTGATTGATGGCAATTGCTTTTTCAATCGCTGCAATTTTCCGCGCAAGACCTTCACTCGAAAGCCCGGCGCCCCGTCCCGTCAGTTCCGGAACCGGCTGATTCAGGAAAACGGCTGCCATTGCACTGCTCGTCGTCGTATTTCCAATGCCCATCTCACCGGTTGCCATCAGCTGATAGCCCGCCGCAATTTTTTCTTCCGCCACGGCGATTCCTGTTTCAAGCGCACGAACGGCCTCTTCCCTTGTCATCGCCGGACCTTTTGCCATATTTTTTGTTCCATACGCAACTTTATACCGCGGAACCTTCGTATCGCGCGCCATTCCGATATCAATCGGAAACAGATCCGCATGCGCACCGCGGCAGAGAATGGCTGCTGTCGCCTTCTCCTGCAGAAAATTTTCCGCAACTGTCGCTGTCACTTCCTGACCGCTCTGCGTCACGTTTTCTTCCACAACGCCATTGTCCGCACAGAACGTCAGAAGTGCTCTTTTTTCAATCGAAATCTCCTCTTTTCCGGTGATTCCGGCAATCTGGATGAGCACGTCCTCCAGCTTTCCGAGGCTGTGGAGCGGCTTTGCAATGCCGTCCCAGTGAGCCTTGGCACGATCCATCGCCTCTTTCGAAAGCGGATGGATCTGTTCGATTGTTTCCTGTAATGTCATCTTTTGTTCGCCCCTTCTTTCGATATGACGTCCGATCAGCTCTGTTTTTTCACCCAGTTCACAAAGAAAATATGGGAATCTTCCCGCGCTGTTCCGCTGGAAGTTGTCCATTTATAGGTGTATGTATATGTCACACATTTTTCTTTATCCATATTCAGATTTTCAAATGCTTTCGGAGTCATGAAATATAGATAATCAAAATCATCTCTCGTATCGCCAAAGCCCGGGATCACACGTTTTGTGCCGTTCTTCAGATATGCATCCATGATCGACCGGGATTCATCCACTGCACCGTAGGCTCCATTATTTTTCAGCTGATTGATAATCGAACTGCTCTGCTCCGCAATTCCCGTCAGATAGTTTGTCAGACTTCCGTTCCGCGCCGGTTCAAACTGCTGCTGTTTATAAATCGCTGTGCGGAGCGAAATATTCTGTGCCGCCATCCGGTTCCGGATGACCATCGCAACTGCCGTCATACCGGTTTTTCTCTGGACACCCGCCTCCGCACTGCAGATAGCCGCAAAGAAATCACGGTCGCTCACAGACGGATCCGTGTAATACTGATGCTCCATCGTATAATATTTTCCGCTTACGCTGTCCTTTGCACGCACATACTGGCTCGAGCTGAGAATGCACACTCCGTTTTCGTCAAAGCTGTAGTACCAGTTGCTGCTGTTCTTTTTCAGCAGAGCGTAATACGATTTTACCATCTTTCCGTCGCTTCCAAAGTAATACCAGCCCGTCTGCGGATCACCGCTTACCATCCGTTTCTGTGCATTGAGCCACTGGTTCTTTGCCATGCCTCCCCAGTCTTTAAAGTAATAGGAAGCGCCGTTGATAGTCCGCTCTCCCGTCACCATCACGCCGTTGGCATCGGCATAGTAACTGTTGTTTAAATGCGTAAAGAAGGTATTGCGGTACATCGCACCATTTTCCCGGAAGTAATACCACTGGTTCTCTTTCGAAAGCCAGCCCGTCACCATCTTTCCATCCGCATCGGCATAATACGTTTCACCGCCAAGCTGGAAAAAGGTACCACGGTACATGCCGCCCCAGCCCCGGAAATAATAATACGTACCATTGATTTTCTGCCAGCCGGTTGCCATCTTTCCATCTGCATTCACACGATATGTATTGTTGTCATATTCAAAAAAGCGGTCAAAATACTGCTCTCCGTTTTCATCAAAATAGTAATATGTACTGCCCTGCTGCAGCCAGCCGACGGTCAGTTTTCCATCTGCAGCCGCATGGCATACACTCGTTCCGTTTTTGATGAATGCATTCTGATACATGCCGCCCCAGTCCTTGAAATAGTACCAGTCACCGTCGATCTGTTTTTTTCCGACAGCCATCTTTCCGTTCTCATCGGCATAGTAAAGTGCACTTCCTGTCGGTGCTTTGAAAAAGGTGCTGCGGTACATGCCGCCCCAGCTTCGGAAATAATACCAGGTTCCATCCTGCTACAGCCAGCCGGTCGTCATCTTTCCATCCGTATCAACATGATAAATATTATTTTTATGCGTCAGAAAGGTGTTTTGTGCCATGCCGCCCCAGCTTCGGAAGTAATACCAGATCCCGTCAATCTGTTCGAACCCGGATGCCATTTTTCCATCCGCATCAACATAATACGTATTCTTGTCATACTCAAAAAAACGATTCCGGTACATCGCGCCCTGATCATCAAAATAATAATACACATCATCGATCAGTTTCCAGCCGGTCGCCATTTTTCCGTCCGCATCAGAATAATACGGTACATTTTTCACGGTGTAAAAGGCATCCCGGTAAACACCGCCCCAGCTTTGGAAATAATACCAGGCTCCATCAAGTTTTTTCCAGCCGACCGCCATTTTTCCATCATTATTCAGGTAGTAACGGTTCTTGTCGTACTCTCTCCAGGCTCCTTTGACAATGGTACCATCCGGATCCTTAAAATACCAGATCCCGTTCTCATTCACCCATGGGTAATAGCTTCCAGCCTGCACGGATACCGCCGTCTCTTCGGACTTTCCGCTCTGTACTTCTGCCGCCGGAAGATCCGAGGCGGCATTTTCCGCTGTCGAATCCGGCGTCTCCGTTTCTGTCATCTCCGGCGTATTTTCGTCTGTGGTTTCCGCCTCCGATGTTTCTTCTGTTTCTTCCTGTGTAACAGCAGAAGCCTCATTTACCAGACTCTGCTCTGTGCCTGCTCCAAATACGTTCGCAGCACTGACAGCGGTTGTCACGCAGGCTGCCGCCAGTACTCCCCTGATTACTTTATTTTTCATTATTTATTCTTCTCTCCCTGCAAAAACAGGCAAAGCCTGCTGTGTGCTCTGCCTGTTTTAAAATTCTGCTCCTGCTTTATCTTATTTCAAAAACGCCCGAACAGTCTCCGGCATCTGATCTACATCACACTCTGTCGTATGAAGCACCGGTGCAGTACGGATTTCTTCGATCGCACGCGGAATCTCGGTATTGGCAAGTGCAGACAGCTTGTCTACCTGCTCCAGTACCGGAAGGGTGTCATACTCCGGTGCAATCGCTGCAAGAACGCTGCTTGTAAATTTATACGGGCTTGCGGTAGATGCGATGACGGTCTTGGTTTCGTCATAGGTTTCCTCGCGGTATTTTCCGTATACAGCCGCTGCAACCGCGGTATGGGTATCAATCACATATCCGGTATCGCTGTACAGTTTTGCAATCGCGTCTGCTGTCTCCTGTTCGGATGCATAATTGCCGTAGAAGTCTGCCAGCTCTTTTTTCATCGCATCGGTGATCTCATATTTTCCGTCCTTTGCAAGATCCTGCATCAGCTCGCGGTCTGCTGCTTCGCTGTTTCCGGCGATGCGGTAGATCAGACGCTCCAGATTGCTCGAGATCAGGATATCCATGGACGGTGATGTTGTCAGAATAAAGTCTCTGTTTCTGTCGTAAACGCCGGTGCGGAAGAAGTCAAACAGAACTTTGTTCTCATTGGAAGCGCAGATCAGTTTTGCGATCGGCAGTCCCATCTGTTTTGCATAGAATGCAGCGAGAATATTTCCGAAGTTTCCGGTCGGAACGGTTACATTGATCTTTTCTCCGTCTGCAATCTCTCCGTTTTTCACCAGGTTTGCGTAAGCATATACGTAGTAGACGACCTGCGGAACGAGTCTTCCGATGTTGATCGAGTTTGCAGAGCTGAACTGGAAGCCTTTATCTGCCAGCTCTTTTCCAAGCTCTTTGTCGTTAAACATTTTCTTCACGCCGGTCTGTGCGTCGTCGAAGTTTCCGTGGATGGCAACAACGTGGGTATTTTTGCCCTTCTGTGTTACCATCTGTTTTTCCTGAATCGGGCTTACGCCGTTCTTCGGGTAAAATACAATAATTCTGGTGCCCGGCACATCTGCAAAGCCTGCCATTGCTGCTTTTCCAGTATCTCCAGATGTAGCAGTTAAGATGACGATCTCATTTTTCACGCCGTTTTTCTTTGCGGCGGTCGTCATCAGATGCGGCAGAATGGAAAGTGCCATGTCCTTGAACGCGATCGTTGCGCCGTGGAACAGCTCCAGATAGTAAACACCGTCTGCTTTTGTCAGCGGTGCAATTTCCTCTGTGTCAAATTTTGCATCGTATGCGTTTGCAATACAGTTTTTCAGTTCATCTTCTGTAAAGTCGGTAAGAAAACGGCTCATTACCTCGTATGCCACTTCTTGATAGCTCATAGCCGCAAGTTTTTCCATGGGAACATCCAGTGCTGGAATGGAGGTCGGTACAAATAATCCGCCGTCGTCGGACAGACCCTTTAAGATTGCCTGGGATGCAGTTACGGTTTCTCCATTGCCTCTGGTACTTTTGTATAATACTTCCATGCTCTTTCTCTCCTTCACTTTGACTCCCGGCAGAGCCTCTCTAACTCCCGGCCGGATACGTTTCAGATTAGTTTTACCTGTACGCTTCCTCTTATTATAATGGATGAAGTATGAAAAAACAACAAAAATATACAAAAAATGACTGTGCACAAAAATGCACAGCCATTTTCCACCATTCTGCCAAAATATTTTTTGTCAGAATGTATGATTTAATTTTCGTCGGACTCCTCCGTTTTTGCTTCGCCGTCTTCTAACGCCGGAGCTTCCCTTTCTGTCTCCTCGAGTGCGAGTGCCTCTTCCTCTTTTTCCGCATTCTCTGCGATTTTATCTTCCGCCCAGGTCACAAACGCTGCCGCGTCTCCGATTTCAAAGCGTTTCTTATCGAGAAAGGTGCTTCTGCCTCCGATGGTGATGCGGATAAAGTTGTCAAACTCCGTCACCTTTGTCAGCTCTTCGAGCGGAATATCAGTGCTTCTGCCCTCTTTTTCGTATGTCATTGTGAGCACCTGCTCAGTAAAACGAAGGGTACGTTCTCCAAGGAGTCCTCTCTTTTTGCATTTTTTCATCTGTGAACGTGCCATCAGATTCGGCAGAAACGTACACAGAAGTGCCATCAGAATGGAGATTCCAAGATTGAAGAAGTCTCCCGGCATGATAAATCCCCGCGCTGCTGCACCGTAGATCATAAAAGCGATCGCAGCCACAACAGCAATCCCTGTAATGATCCGCAGTACCAGACGTACTTTTTTTATCTCGGTGCCGTAAATCTCCACAAACATTCCTTTGGTGTATTCAATTTTGTTTTTAAACAGCATATGCTCTCTCTTTTCTTATCGGTTGTTGATTGCAGTTACCAGCGCGTCGATGGAAGCACGGATGATATCCGGATCTACGCCTGCGCCCCAGGAAAGGATTCCGTCCGGCTTTTTGATGCCGACGTAGGCAATTGCCTGTGCACTTGAGCTCTGCTCCAGCGCGTGCTCCGTATAGCTGACCAGATCATACTGCAGATTGTACTGCTGTTTCAGCGCGTTGCTGACAGCATTCAGACGGCCGTTTCCTTCTGCATATGCAGTTGCATACTCACCGCCCTCGTAATTGGAGGTAACCTGTGCTTCAATTCTGCCCTCATCGAGCTGTTTAAAGTGAACGCCGTTGATGTTGTACGGTGTCGTTACGTTCTCGAAGGTATCTTTAAAGAGTTCAAAGATCTCATCCGGACGCAGCTCTTTATGCAGATGATCGGAAACGGATTTTGCGGTATAGCTCATAGCCTCGCGCATCTTCGCCGGCAGATTCAGGCCGTATTTCGTCTCCAGAATATAGCCGACACCGCCCTTTCCAGACTGGCTGTTGATGCGGATGACGTCTGCATCGTAGTTTCTTCCGATATCGGTCGGATCGATCGGCAGATACGGAACGGTCCAGGTATCCGGTGCTTTCTCCTCGATCCAGTGCATGCCTTTTGCGATCGCATCCTGATGGGAACCGGAGAAGGCTGCAAATACGAGAGATCCGCAGTACGGGCTTCTCGGGTTGATGCTCATACCGGTGAAGGATTCAAATGCATGGCAGAGTTTCGGCATATCGGAGAAGTCAAGCTCCGGATCGACGCCCTGCATGTACATGTTCATGCCGACCGTGATAATATCCACGTTTCCGGTTCTCTCGCCGTTTCCGAACAGCGTTCCCTCGATACGGTCTGCTCCGGCAAGGATACCCATCTCTGCATCGGAAACGCCGCAGCCGCGGTCATTGTGCGGATGAAGGGAAAGAACGACATTATCGCGGTATTTCAGGTTTTTGCTCATGTATTCCACCTGGCTTGCATAAACGTGCGGCATGGAAAGCTCCACGGTGCTCGGCAGGTTGATGATGGCTTTGCGGTCTGCAGTCGGCTGCCATACGTCGAGAACGGCGTTGCACACCTCAAGCGCATATTCCGGCTCGGTTCCGGTAAAGCTCTCCGGGCTGTACTCGAAGCGGTATTTCTCGCCGGCCTCTTCTGTCAGCTCTTTTAAGAGCTTCGCTCCCTCAACGGCGATTTTCAGGATGTCTTCTTTCGACTTTTTGAAGACCTGCTGACGCTGTGCATAGGAAGTGGAATTGTAAACGTGAACGATAGCATTCTTGCAGCCCTTTAATGCCTTGAAGGTCTTGCGGATGATATGCTCTCTCGCCTGGGTCAAAACCTGAACGGTTACGTCTTCCGGGATCAGATCCTGCTCGATCAGGGTGCGGAGAAACTCATATTCGGTCTCGGATGCTGCCGGGAAGCCAACCTCGATCTCTTTGAAACCAACTTCCACAAGAAGTTTGAAGAACTCTACCTTCTGTTCCAGGCTCATCGGAATGACAAGCGCCTGGTTTCCGTCACGCAAGTCAACGCTGCACCATACCGGTGCTTTCTCGATGCTGTCTTTTTTTGCCCAGTCCATGCACGGAACCGGCGGCATATAGTACTGTTTCTGATACTTCTTTACATTCATCATGATTTTCTCCTCTCAGAAAGTGAAATATAATTTATTCTGCCGACATAAATTCGGGATGAAAGCATAAAAAAATCTCTCATCTTCTGTGTCGGCTTCTGACACAAGAGACGAAAGACTTGCTATCTTACGCGGTACCACTCCTGTTTTACAGAGATTTTCTCTGTACACTCTGCGGATACGGATGAAACATCTGCATATCCTGCCCCTCTAACGGTGGGTTTCCGTCTGCACCTACTCTTTTTATTCTAAATTTGGGAGCAGCGGCTCTGAGGTCAGTTCCACGGAATTCGTCTGCTGTTTCGCATCACCCAACAGCTTTCTGGATTCGGAAGCTCCATGTAGTATTCCTCTTCTTTGCCTTTTTCCTAACTTGGCTCTTATGTTACCATTTTTCTCCATCTCTGTCAAGCGCAAAACGCAGGATTCCGTAAAAATACACCCGCCGGAAAGGAGGCTCCGGCGGGTGCTCTAATACATGATTTCGTTGTTTTATTTGTTGTACTCTTCCAGGTATTTCTGGTAATCCTCTACCTGTTTTCCGTGGATTTCCTTGAGCTCATCCAGTGTAGTCGGAACAGCCAGTCCTAAGTTGTCCAGCCAGTCTTTCCAGATCCACAGAGTCTCACATGCCGGCTCTGCAACGTCGCCCGGGATACGGTAAATTCCGTTGTCTCCGGATGCATAGAACATAACGCCAGGATCTACGCTGTTGTAGTAGTCAACCATGTTGGTGTATTTCTTCATATACGGAGAAACATCCACCAGAAGGCCTGCGTCTACCCATTTCGTATAGTCAGCTTCCATGTTCCACCACCAGATGATGTCCGGTCGCTGTGTCTCATCGCCCATCAGAAGGGAAATTTTGGATGTTGCATCCGACCAGCCCGGCAGTGCAATGATATCGATATCCAGGTTGCAGCGGTCCTCCATCCATTTCTGCATTTCGCTCTCTCCTTTCCTTCCGGCGATATAATGCATTATTTTGCACCATTATTTTTTAATGTGTGATATTAACAAGGTTTTTATTCTTGCGTTTTTGTTCAGTTTAGTTTTCCTTAAATGCACCATTTTGCATTACTAATTAGTGTTTTTCTACATGGCATTTATGCACGAATTTGAATCATTGCAAAAAGGGAGCCGGAAACGCCCCGGCAGACGGTTTTTCTTCTCGTCCGCCGGGGCGTCCCTGGCTTTCTTTCTTTGTTCACTTTTTCCTGTTTTTTCTATTTCTTTCTATCCCTGGCGCTTGCACGAGGAACGGCGCACCACAACCTCCCCCGAAACGAGAATCCGCTCTTTCGGCGCTTCCGGGTGCTCCTCCCGCCATAAAAATTCATGCACCATACGGCGGCCAAGCCACTTCGTATCGACATGAACGGTTGAGAAGAACGGATACAGCATCCGGTCCTCATCATCATCAAATCCGGTCAGTGCCACATCCTCCGGCACGCGCACGCCGATTTTCCGGAAGGATTCTGTCAGTCTTTTGGCGATCATATCGTTGCCGCAGACAATCGCTTCCGGCAGTGTATCGTAGCTCGCCACAATCTTGTCAAAATTTTCCGGGTAATAAAAATGATCGCTCTCCATATTGGGGCGCACAAGCTCCTCATCGAGCGGAATGCCCGCCTGTTCCATCGCTGCAAGGAAACCGACATACCGGTCATGCATCGACTCATACGTGCTGCTGTGCTCACTTAGGAAACCGATCCGCGTCATGCCCTGCCCGATCAGATGGGACGTCAGAAGACTCACCGGCTGCACACCGTCCACACGCACGATATCGCCCATCGGCCGCTGTTCGATGCCGCAGTAATGGTCGAGCTGAAAGATGCGGTAACCCAGATTTACCAGTTTCTGCATATATTCCGGCGGCAGCATTTTAATGCAGAAGATCGCATCGATATTTTCATTCAGGCCGAGCGGCAGAATGCCGTTCGCCTCCTCCCGCTCCGTCACGACCGCAACGCGCGTCTGACAGTTATTGAGGCTCGCCTCCTCGGAGATGCCGCTCACGACACGGTCCCAATAAACAGCGGCATCCCGCGTACGCAGAACCATAATATTGTAATGCTTCTCCTGCGGTGCCCGAACTTCTTCCACATATACATTTTCGCCCAGATAGCCATTTCTTTTCGCCATCCGAAGAACTCTCTCCCGCGTCACCGGAGCTACCTTCGGATCATCCTTTAATGCCATGGCAACCGTATTCCGGGACAATCCCAGCTCCTTTGCCATACTCTGTATCGTTACTTTCCCCATAACTTCCTCCCTGTTTTTTCTGCGCAATTCATTTTTCTTCCGCACACGTCTTTGTCCGTAAGAAAAAAAGTGCCGTAAAACGACACTCTTACCGATCGGGGCAACAGGATTTGAACCTGCGACCTCACGGCCCCCAGCCGTGCGCGCTACCAAGCTACGCCATACCCCGTAATCATGTTTTCATTATACCAGCGAACTTCTGAAAAATCAATGTTATTTTTCCCTCTCCCGTTTCATTACATTCATTTCTTTATTTCGTGTCATATTCTCTTTTATTTTACTATATTGTCACTTTTTCTTTCTGAATATGTAATTTTTCGACGTTTTCCACGTATCATAAGTGAAAGGGGAAAATCGTATGCCATACAAACTTTCACCTCTGGCATGCCCGTCTGCAAAGACTATGTAAAAACTGAATAAAAGGAGACATCGTAATGGAAACTGAAATTTACTTTCTACTACACTCTTTAGGAATTGGTGCAAAATACCGCGGATTTCGCTATCTCGCCTATGGTATCGCTTTATGCATGGAAGACGAAGATTATCTCCTTCGGGTCAGCAAAACGCTGTACCCAAAGATCGCGCAAACGTTTCAGGTATCGTCCTCCTGCGTCGAACGAGACATCCGCACCGCTATTTCCGTCTGCTGGACCCGCGGAAACCGTGATCTGCTCTTTTCGCTTTCTGTGCATCCGGTTCTGACAAAACCGACCAATTCCGAATTTTTTGATATTTTAAGTTCTTATATCAAATACTACCGTGCTTTTCCTGCCTGTCGTCAGGAGGCATAAAAAAACGAATACAGAAAAGATAACACTTCCGCGCCCTATCATATTGGGGGATATGCATGGCGCGGAAGTGTTTTTTCTATGATAAAACGATAGAACGAAAAAAGGAGACTGCCCGCAAAGGCAGCCTCCCGATATGGATCATTTGACAGCAAACCGATTAGTTGTTGATCAGTTTGTCCTCGTTGCTCCAGCTGTACAGTTTTCTGACTTCTTCTCCGACTTTCTCTGACGGATGCTCTGCAGCTTTTCTTCTCATTGCACGGAAGTGAGCCTGTCCGCCTGCTGGGGACATATCCAGAAGGAAGTCTTTTGCGAAAGTACCATCCTGGATATCGGAAAGGATCTTCTTCATGGTCTTCTTGGTTTCTTCTGTGATGATCTTCGGTCCGGTGATGTAATCGCCGTACTCGGCTGTGTTGGAGATGGAGTATCTCATTCCGGAGAATCCCGACTGATAGATCAGGTCTACGATCAGTTTCATCTCATGGATGCACTCGAAGTATGCGTTTCTTGGGTCGTATCCAGCCTCGCACAGAGTCTCAAATCCAGCCTGCATCAGGGCGCATACACCGCCGCAGAGAACTGCCTGCTCACCGAACAGGTCTGTTTCGGTCTCAGTTCTGAAGGTTGTCTCCAGAAGACCAGCTCTTGCTCCGCCGATTCCAAGGCCGTAAGCCAGTGCTCTGTCCAGAGCTTTTCCGGTGTAATCCTGCTCAACAGCAACCAGGCAAGGAGTTCCTTTGCCAGCCTGATACTCGCTTCTTACTGTGTGGCCAGGTGCTTTCGGAGCGATCATAGCTACATCTACGTTCTTCGGAGGTACGATCTGTCCGAAGTGGATAGCGAAACCATGAGCGAACATCAGCATGTTGCCCTCTTCCAGGTTTGGCTCGATATCTTTTTTGTACATTGCAGCCTGTTTCTCATCGTTGATCAGGATCATGATGATATCAGCCTGTTTTGCAGCCTCAGCAGCGGTGTATACTTTGAATCCCTGTGCCTCTGCTTTTGCCCAGGATTTGCTGCCTTCATAAAGTCCAATAATAACATCACAGCCGGAATCTTTCAGGTTCAGTGCATGAGCATGTCCCTGGCTTCCGTAGCCGATAATTGCGATTTTTTTGCCTTCCAGTAAAGAGAGATTACAATCTTCCTGATAAAAAAGTCTTGCTGCCATTTTATTTTCCTCCATAATATATAGAATGTCTTGACCGGCGGCAGGTCGGTCAATTTATACAGCGAAAAGCATTTCTGCCTTTTGCTGTTTGTCAGGGAAATGAACTTTTCTATACAAAAATTTCATTCCTCTAGCAAACGTATGTAATGTGATCTGCGTTAATCGAGGTAACGCACATCGTGGGCTCCTCTGGAGAGTCCTGTCACTCCTGTTCTGGCCAGTTCCAGGATTTCGTATCCCTGTACCAGATTCAGGAATCCTTCGAGCTTTGACTGGTTTCCGGTCAGCTCTACAATCAGGCTTTCCTGTCCCACATCCACGATTCTTCCACGGAAGACATCGGAGATGGCGATGACATTGCGGCGTTCATTTTCATTCACACGGATTTTGACCAGCATCAGCTCTCGTCTGACACTCTCGTCCGGCTTCAGCTCTTTGATATCCCGCACATCGACAAGTTTTGCCAGCTGTTTTTTGATCTGCTCCAGAATCATTTCATCACTGCAGTACAGAACAACAGTCATTCTTGTGTATCGCGGGTCTGCTGTCACACCGGCGGTGATCGTCTCGATATTGTATCCGCGTCGGCTGAAAAGACCAGCTACTCTGCTTAAAAGTCCCGGCGTATTATCCACCAGCAGGGATAATGTTCTTTTCTGTTCCATAAACACCAACTTTCCTCCATCCGCAGGCGCCGCGGATTTTCAGCAATTTCTTACAACTTCCAACGCCTTATCCAATATATTAGCAACTTATCCTCACTTTGTCAACAAAAATTTTACCAAATTATTCTTTTGAGCAAAAATCTTTTGCCTCCTGTGGTTCCCATTTGCATACCTTCCGGTCATACGTAAGGATGCCGTTCGACTCCTCCTCGACATCGGTAAGCTGTGTGTAGACTGCTGCGGCAAGTCCCTGTTCTGTGAGTTCTCTTATCTTTTCTGCCAGTGCATTCATCGCTTTCTGGTACTGTGTCTGGTTCTGGTACGTGCGGTAGCCGAACGATTTTTCGGAGTAGAGATGCTCCTGTACCGGATACGTATAGCCGCCGTATTCAGAAAAAGCAAACGCGCGCTCCTCCGGTTTTACTTTTAACGGACGAAAGTAATTGTGAAGGCTCTTGATGTCCCCCGCTCCCTGATCGTACCAGCCGCTCGCGTGGTCGATCTGCCGCGTCGGATCGAGAGCGCGCACCATTTCTGTCATCTCCCTGGCATCAAACTGTCCCCATCCCTCGTTGAACAGAACCCAGAGCGACACGCACGGTGCATTGTAAAGCTGATGAACCGTCTCGCGGCACTCCCGCTTCCACCACTCTCTTCCCGTTTTTGAGGTCCGCGAAAAGAGCGGATAACAGTTATCCCTGAATTCCGTTGTCACAAACGGCAGTACGGTCGGAAGGTACAAAAGGAACGTCTGAATCGACCGGCCGCCGCCGTTGATCATATCCTGCCACACCAGCATACCGATATGGTCGCAGTGGGAATACCATCTTGCGCACTCAACTTTCAGGTGTTTCCGGATCATATTGAAACCGAGGCGTTTGGCCGTCTTAATGTCATAAACCATCGCCTCATCGGACGGCGGCGTGTAGAAGCTTTCCGGCCAATAACCCTGGTCGAGGACACCGTTCTGGAAATACGGCTTTCCGTTTAAGAGAAGACGCGTGATTCCTTTCTCATCTTTTCCAATGCCGAATTTGCGCATGCCGAAATAACTCTCGATGCGGTCTTCTCCCGCTTCAATGGAAACCCCATAGAGATGCGGATGTTCCGGGCTCCAGCCTGCAAAATTACCGAGAATCAGCTCCGCCTCGTTTTCTCTCGTCTCCCGGACGCAGATCACCTTCGCATCCGGCGCTTCGCTCTCCCGCACCGTAATTTTTTTCGTCAGTCCCGCATCCGGTCCGTTGAGGAAAACCCGTACTTTTACGCTCGCCGTATCATATTCCGGCGTGATCACGATGCGTTCCAGATACGTCTCCGGCACCCATTCCATCCAGACGCTCTGCCAGATGCCGCTCTGCGCGGTGTAAAACATGCCGCCCGGGGTAAGGCTCTGCTTTCCGCGGCCCTTCCAGTCCGTGTCCGTCTCATCGCGCACCTTGACGGCAAGCTCGTTCTCTCCCGTTTTGAGATACGGCGTAAGATCCACTGAAAAAGAAAGATACCCGCCGAGATGGCCTCCGGCACGCTTTCCGTTGCAGTAAATTACCGCATCCTGATCCACGGCGCCGAACTGCAGCAGCAGCCGTTTTCCGGCAGGAATTTTGGGAAGCTGAATCGTGCGGAAGTACCACAGATATTCTTTTGGAAGCAGCTGCCGCTTCACGCCGGACGCATCGCACTCCGGGGAAAACGGAACGAGAATTTTTCCGTCCCGCTGTTTTGGCATTTTCTGCGTTTCCGTGAACGCATACTCCCACCATCCGTTCAGATTTGTCCAGTTTTCCCGGCGCATCTGCGGACGCGGATATTCCGGAAACGGGAGCTCTTCTTCCGGATTTTTCCCAAATTCCGTAGAAAGGCGGAATTTTTTTCCTTCCTTTTTTCCAATCTGTAATGCTTTGACCGCATTTTTGAAGTCCATTCTTTTCCCTCTTTTTCTGATTTTTATGATTGATAAAAGCGTGCCCGGACAAAATCCCGGACACGCTTTTGGTGTACTGAAAATCAAAGCGGATATTCGCAATCCGGTTAGATAAACGCCAGCGTTTTCATCAGATACAGCCAGAACGTCAGCGTAAAGGCACTGCCGCACGTTGTGAGCATAACGGTGTTTGCCGTCAGACTTCCCTCATGACCCATATTTTTCGCCATGATAAAACTGCTCACCGTCGTTGCGGAACCCAGCATCACAAGGATTGCCACCAATTTTTCCTGACGGAAGCCAAGTATCACGGCGATCGGCAGAAAGGCAGCTGCAAGACCGACCAGCTTAATCGCAGCTGCAGCAATCGACGGCCGGATATTCTTTGCCGCGCTCTTTGCCTCAAACGACGCACCCATCGCAATCAGGCCGAGCGGCGTTGCAAGTACCGCAATATTCTGCACCGTTTTCTGCAGAATCACCGGCTTTGGAATGCGAAGCACCGACCAGAGAAGTCCTGCAGCGATCCCGAGGATAATCGGGTTTGTCACGATATTTTTCGCCGTCTTTTTCACAAAATCTGCCGTGATCTCCTCCCGTTCCGGACGGAATACTGCAAGAACGATAACCGCCATGATATTATACAGCGGCACACTGCTGATGATCATCAGCGGCGCCATGCCGGAATTTCCGTAGATATTCTGGATAAAGGCAATACCAAGGATCGCCGCACTGCTCCGGTACGCCGCCTGGATAAATTCGCCTCTTGCACTTCTCTCTTTTAAGAGATGGGAAAGTCCCCATACCGCAAGAATTGAGAGCAGTGTTGCAAAGAAGCAGAACAGAACGAATTTGATATCCCACACAGCGGAGAAATCAGAATCCGACAGGTCCTGGAACAGCAGCACCGGGAGTGCGATTTTAAACACAAATTTGTTCATTTTGCTTGTGAACGATTCGTCCAGAATACCAACCTTTCGAAAGAAAAGTCCCAAAATCATTGTCAGGAAGATCGGCATCGTCGCGTTCAGGCTGAAGATCAGATTACTCATACCAGTGTTTTTCCTGCCAGTACATTTTTATAATCTTCGTAGTTCTCTTCGAGAAGCTTCGGCGTATTCAGACCGTAGGGACATTTCTTCATGCAGGCGCCGCAGTGGAGACAACCTTCGATTTTCTTCATCATCGCCTGGCCGCGCTCGGTGAGCTGGTTGGCGGACGGGGAACGGCGCAGAAGCAGGCTCATGCGCGCGCAGGTGTTAATCTCAATGCCTGCCGGACATGGCATACAGTAACCGCAGCCGCGGCAGAAGTTGCCGGAGAGCTCTTTCTGGTCTTTCTCGATGATCGCCTTGATTTCATCCGTCATGGCAGGCGGACAGGCAATGTAGCTTAAGAACTCGTCCAGCTCTTTTTCTCTCTGGACGCCCCAGATCGGAAGCACGTTGTCGTACTGGTCTTCAAAAGCATATGCAGCCGCGGAGTTTGTGATCAGCCCGCCCGAGAGCGCTTTCATTGCGATAAAGCCGATATTTTTCTCTTTGCATCCCTGTACCAGTGCTTTCTCACGGTCCGTTGCCAGATAGCAGAACGGGAACTGCAGCGTCTCGTAAAGACCGGTCTCGATGATCTCCTCTGCCACGCTCATGCGGTGGTTCGTGATACCGATGTGGCGGATTTTTCCCTGTGCTTTTGCTTCCAGCATCGCCTCATACAGGCCGGTTCCATCTCCCGGCTTAGGACAGAAGGACGGATTGTGGAACTGATAGATATCGATGTAATCCGTCTTCAAAAGGGAAAGGCTTGTCTCCAGATCCTTCCAGAAGCCCTCCACATCCTTTGCCATCGTCTTCGTAGAGATAAAGACCTTCTCACGCATTCCCTCAAACGCTGCGCCTAATTTTTCCTCGCTGTCGCTGTAGGCACGCGCGGTATCAAAAAAGCGGATGCCTCCGTCATACGCTTTGCGCAGCAGATAAACAGCGT
Organism: Blautia sp. AF17-9LB; assembly: GCF_003479185.1. Classification (NCBI taxonomy): domain Bacteria; kingdom Bacillati; phylum Bacillota; class Clostridia; order Lachnospirales; family Lachnospiraceae; genus Blautia; species Blautia sp. AF17-9LB. The sequence goes on along the minus strand of NZ_QUGU01000003.1, from coordinate 123,239 downwards.
CTTCTTTCGTGACACGCTGTACCGGCAGCGCGCCGAAGCCGTTCTTGTTTACACAGATTCCTGTACTTCCCAGTGTTACCATGGACATACTTATGTTCCTCCTTTTTCGCTTTCGTTGTTTCAACTCACAGTCGGTATTTCACGGAGTCTGACATATCGAAAATAGTTCGACTGTGACTTGCCTCATGTCAGTGGAGAATACCGATTTCTCTCCGCCCGCCACTGCCGTTATGTTTCTTTTAGCAATTCATCCCACCGCTTCAGAAACGGGGGACTTCTTGTCTACTGGTGTTAAAATCCGTTATTTCTATAGTATCACACTTTCTGTCAGACGGCAAACGCGATTTAAAGAGGCAGGCACAAAGGGAAATACTTTCCTTTTATGTCTGCCTCTGAATATCATTTTTTATTTTACTTCTTTATAAAAGTTTACGCAGTCCGACGGATCATAATAGATTTTATTATCCGCAAGCAGCGTGGAAACACCGTTCTGTACTTCGATGATGCTGACCGCACAGTTGTACGGCACGCCGCCGTGCCAGAAGTCGTTCTTGTCTTCATAGACATTGCGCAGCAGCGCGCGCATGCAGCAGCCGTGGGTGGCGATCAGGATCGTCTTGTCCTGGAGCTCCGGTTTTGCAGTCAGCTCATGATAGAACGCTTCCGCCCGGTCGCAGACCTCCTGGATCGTCTCTCCGTCTCCCGCCGGGCGGAAGTGGAACGGATCTCTGTAAAAATCGTCGAAGTGTTCAGACGGAATCTCAAAATTGTTTACCCGGCATCCAAGCCCTTCCCAGGAGCCAAAGGAAAGCTCCATCAGGCGGTCGTCGGTCGTAAGCGGCACATTTCTGCCCGCAAGGACAAGCTCTGCCGTGTGCTTTGCGCGGCGCAGCGGACTGGAAATTCCAAGGTCAAACGGGATATTTTTCAGTCCTTCCGCCGTCACTTTCGCCAGACGGACACCGTTCTCATTCAGCTCGGTGTCCGACTGGCCCTGCAGTCTGCCTTCTACGTTCCACGCGGTTTCACCGTGGCGTATGATATAAAGTTTCATAAAAATCAGCCTCTCAGTTCGATGTTGAACTCATTCTGCAGTTTCTTGCAGATCTTCTCGACAAATTTCTGTACTTTTTCGAAGTCAAATGCTTCTTCCTTCGGTGCAAAGGTGACGGTGAACGCCATGCTCTTCTTGCCTTCCGGAATCTGACCGCCCTCGTAAACATCGAACAGACGGATCTCTTTTACGTATTTGTTTGCCTCGCGGATGCAGTTCTCTACATCGCCGCAGCTGATGTTTTTGTCCATGACAAATGCCAGATCACGTTTCTCCTCCTGGAATTTGGAGATCGGCTGGAAGGTGCGTTTTTTGCCGTACCATCTGGAGAGCTCTTTTAAGTCAAGCTCCATGATGTAAGCGGAAGTACGCATGCTCAGCTCGTTCTGGATATCGTATGCTGCTTTTCCGAAGTATCCGATTTCTGTACCCTCGCAGAGTACTTTCACTGCCTGATACGGATGCAGGAAGGATTTCTGAACCGGCTCGTAGGTGAACTCAATGTCCATGCTCTCGGCGATGGTGTTGGCGATGCCCTTCATCGTGAAGAAGCTCTCGTTGTTTCCGAAGGTTCCGACGCAGAGAACTTTTCTCTCATCCGGGTAGGATGTCAGCGGCAGGGACTCCGGAATGTAGATGCTTGCTACCTCGAACAGTCTTCCTTCAAGGGTGCCCTGTTTCTCATTTCTGGAAATGGCATTCAGCATGGAAGCTGCCAGTGTGGTACGCATCAGGGACAGATCCTGGTTGATCGGGTTGATGATCTCGATGGCATTTCTCTCTTTTGCATCTGCCGGCAGTTTCAAAAGATCCAGATCTGCAGGGGAGAAGAAGGAGTAATGCATGCACTCGTAGATACCCATGGTGCATAAGGTATTCTTCAGTGCCAACTCGCCTTTCTGCTCTTCATTGTAGCCGCCCATCGTTACCTGTGCAGCGGAAAGGAAGGTATCAGTTACGTGATCGTAGCCGTACATACGGATGACTTCCTCTGCCACGTCCGGATAGCGCTCGACATCGTTCTCTCCCTCCGGCAGCATATCCTCACGGTAAGCCGGAACCTGGATGGTCAGCTCATCGCCGTTGATTTCCGGTGCAAAGTTCAGGTTTTTCATAATGCGGAGAATCTCTGCTTCCGGAACTTCGATACCGAGTACGCCGTTTACTTTGCTGACACTGACGGTCATCGGAGTCGGATCGATGGAGTTTCCGGTGTTCACATCGAAATGGGTACGGGAAACTTTACCGCAGCCAAGCTCTTCCATCAGATGCAGGGCACGTTTCATACCAAGTACGGTTGAATACTCGTCCACGCCTTTCTCATATCTTGCACTGGCATCCGTCGCTTTTCCAAGCGCACGGGCTGTCTTTCTGACGTTGTCGCGTGCGAATTTTGCGGACTCAAACATAACAGCCTCTGTCGTGCCGCGGATCTCGGAGTTTAAGCCTCCCATGACACCGGCAAGTGCAACCGGTTTTACGCCGTCGCAGATCACGAGGTTGTTCTCATTCATTGTGTATTCCTGCTCATCGAGGGTCACGATCTTTTCATTTTCTTTTGCTCTTCTGACACAGATTTCATTGCCTTCCAGATAAGAGCAGTCAAAGGCATGCATCGGCTGACCGATCTCTTTTAAGACGTAGTTTGTGATATCAACCACGTTGGAGATTGCGGACATGCCGACGAGTGCCAGACGGCGTTTCATCCATGCCGGGGACTCTCCGATTTTTACATCATATACGTAATGAGCGCTGTAACGCGGGCAGAGTTCCGGAGCTTCCACGCGGACAGAGAAGCCTTCTTTTTCCACATCCGTCTCGGTGTAATCGGTTGCCGGCATTTTTAAAGGTTTTTCCAGCATCGCCGATACTTCTCTTGCGATACCGAGGATACTCTGGCAGTCCGGTCTGTTTGCAGTCAGGGAGATATCAAAGATCCAGTCGTCAAGACCTGTCAGCTCTTTGACATCTGCGCCAAGCTCGGCATCTTCCGGCAGAACAAGCAGTCCGTTGTAGCCTGCGCCCGGGTACAGATCCTCGGTAAGGCCGAGCTCCACGCCGGAGCAGAGCATTCCGCAGGACTCATATCCTCTTAATTTTCCTTTTTTGATGGTCATAACACCCTCGATGGTCTTATGATCTTTTGCTGTTGCATAAACAGAAGCGCCAGGAAGGGCAACCGGGAATTTTCCGCCGGTGCGCACGTTGTCTGCACCGCAGCAGATCTGCATGGTGCCGTGTTCTCCTGCATTTACCTGGCACACATGAAGATGGGTCTCCGGGATCGGCTCGCAGCCCTCCACCAGACCGACAACAACATTGCTGATGTCTTTTCCCACCTGATAACGCTCTTCTACTTCAAAACCGCCGTCGAACAGTTTTTTCTCCAGTTCTTCCGGGGTAACATCAATATCTACATATTCTTTCAGCCAACTTAACGGTACTAACATATTAAACCTCCAAATTCAAACTGTTTCGTCTTTATTTCTCGTTAATCTGATTTAAAACCCGCAGATCGGAACCGAATAACAGTTTGATGTTGTTGATTCCGTATTTCAGCATGGCGATACGCTCCAGGCCGATACCAAAAGCGAAGCCGCTGTATTCTTCTGAATCAATGCCGCAGTTCTCCAGCACGCGTTTGTTTACAATACCTGCTCCAAGGACCTCGATCCAGCCGGTTCCCTTGCAGAGGCTGCATCCTTTTCCGCCGCAGGCGAAGCAGCTGCAGTCTACCTCAACGGACGGCTCCGTGAACGGGAAGTAAGACGGACGGAGACGGGTTGTGGTTCCCTCGCCGTAGATCTTCTGTACGAGTACGTCGAGCATTCCTTTCAGGTCGCAGAGGGTGATGTTTTTGTCGACAACGAGTCCCTCCATCTGATGGAACATCGGAGAATGGGTTGCGTCGTCATCAGACCGAAAAACACGTCCCGGGGAAAGGATCTTGATCGGCGGCTTTTTGTTTTCCATGACATGAATCTGGCCTGCCGATGTCTGGGTACGAAGCAGGAATTCCGGGGAGAGATAGAAGGTATCCTGCATATCTCTTGCCGGGTGATCCTGTGGTGTATTCAGTGCAGTAAAGTTGTAGTAATCGGTCTCGATTTCTCTTCCCTCGTATACCTCAAAGCCCATGCCTGCAAAGATGTCGATGAGCTGTTTGCGGATCAGGGTAACCGGATGAAGGTTTCCGATCGCTGTCTCTTCTGCCGGAAGGGTCAGGTCGATTTTCTCGGACTCATATTTCTTCTGCAGCTCGCGCTCTTTCATCTCCTCTTCCACTTTCTGGAAGCGGCCAAGCGCCCACTCTTTTAACTCATTGACGGATTTACCGTAGTTTGCGCGCTCTTCCGGGGCAATGTTTTTCATTTCTTTCATCAGCCCGCTGATCTTACTTTTCTTTCCTTCCAGATACTCGCTCTTAAATTCATACAGTTCTTTGGAGCTTTTCAGCTCTTCCAGTCCATTTTCAATCTTCTGTTTTAATTCAGACAGATGGCCGGTTAATACACTTTTTTCCTGCATTTGACTCTCCTACTTTCTTTTTCTTGCTTGTTTGATGGTAAATGTGAAAAACAATCAGATACCCCGCTGCAAACAGCGGAGCATCTGATTTTCGTGGCAGTCGCCAGATATCCATGCAAGCATGGCTGCCTGGCTCGTTGCTCACAAAAAAAGACCCCGCCCCACAAAGGGACGAGATCTGAAATTTCGCGGTACCACCCTGATTTCTGCAGATACTTCCTGCAGACACTCATAACCGGTGCTGTAACGTACACCAAACGTCTGTCCCTACTTGCATTTCCAGTATCCTGCTATGCGTTCCGGACATCTGCTCCAATGCGAAATTTGAAATATTCCTGAACCTGAAGGAGCTTGCAGCCGATGACTCCCTCTCTCTGGCGGAAAAAATATTTCTCTGAACATCTTCACAGCATTTTTCCTGTTAGATTATTTATAAAACTTTCATAAACAATGTTTATTGTACCGTCTTGACCCCCGGATGTCAAGCCATTATTTTCCCGCTTCTTTATTTGTCTCTTTATTTTCTATAAAATGCTCGATCGCCGCGTTCTGCAGTTTCCGCAGTTTATCCTCAAAATACGCGTTGATCTCCGCGCCGATCAGAAGGATCCACATGCAGAAATACATCCAGATCATGATAAACACGATCATCGTCAGACTGCCGTACATATTGGACGCTGCAAGCGCGATGTCGAGATACATGGAAAATGCAAGGGAAAAAATAGACCAGGCAAGGGATGAGATCAGTGCGCCCGGGCACTGGCTCTTAAAGCTCGCCTTCCGGTTCGGAATGCATTTATACAGCACCAGGAACAGAACCGCCAGCACGCCTGTCGTAATCAGGGTACGCATGCCCATGATAGAGGATGTCACGCGCGCCACCATCGGCAGATGTTCCGTCAGCTTATTCTGAATGCGGGTTCCGAAGACCAGAAGCACCAGACTGGTGAGGAATGCAGCGGCAAATATCAAGGTATATGCCATGCCCCGCAGCCGGTTGATGATGTAATTACGTGTCTCTGTTACGTGATAAATGCTGTTCAGCCCGTTTGTCAGCGCCGCAATGCCCTTTCCCGCCGACCACAGCGTTGTGATGATCGTAATCGGCATATAGGCAACGGACTGATAAAAGATCTCATTTACAATACCGCCCACGTAGCTCTGGAACTCCGTGGGCAGCATATTGATCAGAACGCTGTAAACATCGTCGCGTGTCAGCGGCGTATATTTTACAAGCGTAACAACCAGAAGAACAAACGGAATAAAGGAAAGAAGAATGAAATACGCGCTCTGCGCTGCATAAGCACCGACATGGTCCTCATTCAGGCGCTTCATAAAACCGCGGATTGTTTTTATCATCTGGCAAAACCGCCTTTTCTTTGTTTTCGTGAATCTATCCCATTCTTGCACATATATCGTACTTCAGGATAGCCTACAAAGCATATCATACTTTTCTTTCCTTCGCAAGGGATTTAATTCCATTTCCGGTAATACCATGCGTAACCGCGTGCCGGAACCGGAACGCCGCGCAGAACACGTTTCTCGCCGGTAAACAGATCCTTCCAGGTGAACTCACCCATATCGATCCAGGCCGTGCGGTCTTCATTGCTGAAGTTAAAGAGACCCGTTACCATCTCATTGCCGGATTTTCTGCAGACACAGAGAAGCGCCGTATCATACGTTTCCTCGGTCCAGACATCCGCCTCACCCTCAAACGGACGGTATTTGAATTTCAGCTCCTCCATCTTTTTCATCGAAGCAAAAATCTGATTCTGAACCGTTCCTTTTTTCTCCTTCTGGGGCTCCAGATCCCAGCGGAAGTGGCCGCGGTGCAGATAACGGCTGTCGGCTGCGCGGTCAGAATCTTCACTCTCTTTGTAGGAATAATCGTTGACCTGGCCGATCTCATCGCCGCTGTAGATAACCGGAATACCAGACTGGATGAAAAGGTATGCGTTCAGCATCTCAATTCTCTGGATCGCCTGTTCGGTCTTCGCCTCATTCTGCTCAAAGCCTGCCGCCTCAAGTCCACACAGGGAAGCGGTTGTTCCGCAGAGACGCGCATCCTGCAGCACCGGATCGTCGTTATAGAGCTCTCCTCTTGCGTCGCTTCCCTCCACATAACCGCGGAAATAGTCATTCAGATATTTCTTATGCGGTGCCTCGGCGATGCCGAACTGTTTCAGCCATTCGTAATCGAGGCCCCAGCCGATATCATCGTGGCATCTCAGATAGTTCAGGAAGACATAGTCCTTCGGCAGTCTCGTCACAATATCCATCTGATGTTTCAGCAGGCGGGTATCTGCCGTTGCAATGGTGTGCCAGGTGGATGCCATCGTCGTTACGTTGTACAGCATATGGCATTCCGGTTTCTCGAGTGTTCCGAAGTACGGAACAACCTTTTCCGGCTCCATGACAACCTCGCCGAGCAGCAGAACGCCCGGGCAGACGATCTCGGTGATCATACGCATCATGCGGACAATGGTATGTACCTGCGGCAGGTTACGGCAGGTGGTGCCGAGCTGTTTCCAGATGTATGGAACGGCATCAATGCGGACGATATCGATTCCCTGGTTGACGAGATAGAGCATATTGTTTACCATCTCGTTAAAGACAACCGGGTTCGCATAGTTCAGATCCCACTGGTATGGATAGAACGTCGTCATGACAAATTTATGGCAGTCCTCTCTCCAGGTAAAGTTGCCCGGTGCCGTTGTCGGGAATACCTGCGGACAGGTCTTTTCATATTCGGACGGAATATCGTAGTTGTCGAAGAAAAAGTAACGGTCCTGGTACTCTTTTTCACCGGCAAGTGCACGTTTTGCCCATTCATGATCCTCGGAAGTGTGGTTCATAACGAAATCCATACAAAGGCTCATGCCCTGGTCATGGCATTTTTCAGAGAGGGCAGCCAGATCTTCCATCGTTCCAAGGGACGGCTGTACCGTGCGGTAATCGGCAACCGCATAGCCGCCGTCGCTTTTTCCCTTCGGCGTTGCAAGGAACGGCATCAGATGCAGGTAGTTGACGTTGCACTCTTTTAAATAATCCAGTTTTTTCTCAAGGCCGCTGATGTTATCTGCGAATGCGTCGATGTACAGCATCATACCGAGCATTTTCTGGCTCTTGTACCAGTCTTTCTGTTTTTCTCTTTTCCGATCCAGCGCTTTCCATTTTTTATTCCGCTCTTTGTACCACTGCTCCATGGCTGCACAGAGTTCCTCAAAGCGTCCCTGGCCGTTTGGATACAGCTCACAGTAGAGCCATTTCAGCTCGTCGTAGTGTTTTTCGAGTCTTCTCTGATATTCCACTGTCATGTTGTTTATTCTCCTTTATCTTATTCTTTATTTTGTCACATCATTCCGGTAACGGTAATTCTGTGTTACGTTTCTTCTCTTGCAGTATACCGTTGTGTGAATTATATGTCAACCGTTTACATACCATATTTTTCAACAAATTTCCGGCTTCTTCTTTGTCTTTTTTGCTATTTTTCTGTCTATCGTTTACCGCAGGGCAGAAAAAAACTCCGCGGTTTCTTTTTTCCGCAGAGTTTTCTTTTCGTTTTTGTTTCACGCCGAATCGCGCACCACAAGGCTCACCGGCATGGTCGTCACATTCGGCACCATCTCTCCCTTTCTTCTCCGGTCGATATACGCAATGGAAAGCTCCGACATTTCCTCAATCGGCTGATGGATCGTCGTGATGGAAGGCGTGGTAATCCCGGCGATCACAGTGTCATCAAACCCGACAACTTTAATATCCTCCGGCACCCGTTTTCCCATGGCGTAAAGGCGCTGGAGTACCTGTGCGGCAATCAGGTCACTGCTTGCAAAAATGCCGTCCGTCTCCGGGTGCTCCAGAAGGCCCTTTTCAATATAGGATTCATAGTGCATGGAGCCGTAGCTTAAGCGGTCACTCAAAAGAACTTCCCCTTCAATCCCCCGCTCCCGGCAGACACGCAGGAATCCATCCGCACGCCGGTCCGCCGGCATATCTCTTCCGACGATTCCGCCGAAATGAAGCAGATGGCAGCAGCCGCAGTCCGCAAGATGCGATGCTGCAAGCGCTCCTCCCTGCTCGTTGTCACACTGGATTGTAATGGCCTCCGTATTTTCCTCTCGCTCGAAATTGACGATCGGAATTTTCAGATCATGAAACTTTTCAATCTGCACATCGCGGCTTGCCATCACAACGCCGGTTACACGGTTGGAGATGAACATATCGAGATATTCGGTTTCTTTCTCCGGCTGATCTTTCGAGTTGCAGAGCAGAATCTTGTAGCCCCGCTTTGCCGCCGCGCTCTCGAGTGCACTGATCATTTTACTGAAAAACGGGTGCGAGATGTGCGGAACGATAACCCCGATCGTATTGGAATGCGCTTTTGCCAGGGAACGCGCCAGCTCATTCGGCTGGTAATTCATCTCCTGCATCGCCTGCGTTACTTTTTTTCTTGTCTCTTCACTGATGTATCCGCGGTTGTTGATCACGCGGGAAACCGTCGTCGCCGTAACGCCGGCGCGTGCCGCTATGTCCTTGATTGTCGCCATGTTTCTCTCCTCGTCATTTTCTAACTGTTTTTCACTTTCGCCCATTATAGCACAAAAAATCTGTTTTCGGTGATTTTTTTAAAAAAGGGAACGGCAGTCGCCGATTTCGATGTTCTGGTAAAAATAGCGGAGAATCTCCTCATACGATTTTCCCTGCTCTGCCAGATGTTTCGCACCGTTCTGTGACATGCCGACGCCGTGGCCGTAGCCGCCGCCGTAAAATGTAAAGGAGACAGCCGTTTCCCCTTCTTTTTCCGGAACCACGATAAAGCAGGCACTCGGAAGCAGCTCCATCTCACAGCTTACAGTTCCGTCATTTTTCTGAATCGGCCAGCCTTTCGCCGAGAGGAACTTTCGGATCTGATACTCTCCCTCGATTTCCATGGATCCTTTTTCTCCCTCGATACGGACGGTTTCTGCCGCACCTCCCTCTGACCGCCGCCGCACCTCAATCCCCGTGATCTCCCCGATTTTTTGATCCGCTGCCCGTTCTGACAGCACATCCGCCGGAATCGTCACCTGCCAGCGGTACCAGCCGTCCTCCACTTCCAGACTTGTGCTGTCCCTTTTGGTGATAAACGATGCAAACGCCTCCTCCGTCTCCGGTTCCTGCTTCTCCCCGCCTACCGTCACGCTCTTCAGATATTCTGCCGTCTCCGCCGTATTCCACACTTCATCCGTACTCGTCTTCCCGCAGGAGGTTGAGAAAAAATACGCCTGAATTGGTTCCCCGCCGCAGGTAATGATTTTTCCTTCTGTCTCCGCCACCGCAGCGTCTGTCTCCGGCTGCGCTTCCATATTGTGGTAGACCTGACTTTCCACGCTGTCGTCTACATCCGCGTGGTAGTTCTCCCACGTTTTTTCACGAATCCTGGCACACGCATACGTTCTCGCACAGACCGCCTGTGCTTTTAATGCCTCCTTTTCATAGGAGGACGGCATCTCACTCGGCACGACATACCGAAGATACATTTCCAGATCAAGTTCATTTACAACGAGAAGTCCCTCTTCGCTTTTATAGATGACAAAACTTCCCGGATAAACCGTCTCGTCCTCCGGCTTTCCCGTAAGGGAAACCGCCGTTCCCGCCGTCTCATCGGCCGGCACCACATGCACAACTTCCCCGCATTCCTGTTCCGTCACACAGATCGTCTCCTGCGGGGAAGCTATGTATGCGCCGTCGTTCATGGAAAGGCTTGCGTTTCCACGCAGGGACACCTGTTTCTGTGCGTATCCCAGCTTTCCGCAGTCTGTCAGAAGGACACGGATCTGCACCGGTCCGGCTGCCGTTGTTTCTTTTTGTTCTTCCTTTTTACTGTTCAGAAAAGCCGCGTTTTCCTGTTCCATATTCTGTATCGTCTCCTCCTGCTTTTTGCCTTCCATCGTCTCCGTCCTGCTTTCTGCTGTCGCTGTCTCTTCCGGCGCATCCAGACGGCGCTTCACAACAAACAATAACAGCAGCAGGAGAATCCCCACTCCTAACAGTATCAGTTCCAATTTATCATTTTTTCTCTTCATATCTCATTCTATGCACACGGCTTTTTGTCTGATTCCTTTTCTTTTTGCGATTTTTCCTTGACAAATACCGCCCTATGGTATATAGTACGGTTGTGTATAAATTTCATATCAACATCCAGAGTGCATCAAAAGAAGATCCGTCTTTTGGTGAGAGAGGGAATTCAGGTGAGATTCCTGGGCGATCCGGTCACTGTAATCAGGGAGTGAAGCATAACAAATCCATTGTATGTCCGCAACATATGAGAAGGAATGTGGAACGATGATCTGTAAGTCAGGAAACCTGCTCTGTATGCATAGGGTTGATGCTTCCGATGAAAGCTTCCATTCAAAGACTATTATGGGATATGGAATGTCTGAAAATTTTCGATTAGATTTTTAGAAACCTTCGAGCGAGATTTATGCATTGCATTAAACGGCCGGGTAAACCGTTTCAGATTCTGGTTTCGCCTGTTCTTAGTCAGGCGCCATCCTCCGCTTAAAGGTGTCTGCTATTCCGCTTGCAGGTTGATTCAGATGGCGAAGCGGTTACCCACCTCTGAAAAGAATATGACATAACTGGTAAGATTCTGTTGGATTCGAAAACAGGGTCTTTTCTTTTTCTGTTTTTTCAGAATTCGTTTTCTGCATATTTTCCCATAAAAAGGCTCCCCGCCTGCGCTCCTGTTTTCACAGGACGCTGCAGGAAGGGAGCTTTTTTATGCTGTTTCTATAGCAAGACCCGAAAATAATGCAAAAAAGGCAGTGCTGCAGAGCGCGAATTGCAAGGAACAGATTTGAAGGCGTACCGAGGTACGACGAAAATCTGTGACGCAGTAATTCACGCTCTGCGGTGCTGAATTTTTTGCATTATTTTCGAGGATTGCTATAAAATAGGATCTTAGAAAATGAATTTGTATACGGTTGTGGTGTCGTAAGTATCGCCTGCCTCGAGGATCGGTTTCTCCTCACCCTCCTGGTTGATGGCATTCGGCACATACTGAGATTCCAGGCAGAAGCCGTTGCGTTTGTCATAGAATACCCCATTCTTTCCGGTAACCGGAGCAATGAAATTTCCGGCGTAGAACTGAACGCATGGCAGATCCGTGAAGGCTTCCATGGTGATGCCGCTCTCTTTGCAGGATGCGACTGCCATCAGCTCAATGCTTCCCTCGACAGCCTTGTCCAGGATAAAGTTGTGGTCGTAGCCGCCGGTCAGTTTGAGCTGTTCGAAATCTGCTTCGATCTCTGCTCCGATTGCTTTCTCGCTGGTGAAATCCATCGGGGTTCCCTGTACCGGTGCATGCTCGCCGGTCGGGATAGATGCAGAATCGATCACCGGGCTGAACTGCTCCGCTTTTAAGACAAGTGTCTGGTTCTCAATAGATCCGGCATCGTGGCCTGCCAGGTTGAAGTAGCTGTGGTTTGTCATGTTGACAACGGTATCCTGATCGCAGCTTCCCTCATAGTGGATTTCTACGGCGTTCTCATCGGTCAGGGTATACGTAACGGACACTTCAAAGTTTCCCGGGAATCCCTGGTCTCCGTCCGGGCTCATCAGAACGAAGGTAACGGCGCTGTCATCCGCCTCTTCTACGTCCCAGAGGCGGTAATCGTATCCGTCCGGGCCGCTGTGCAGGTTGTTGTTGTTCTCATTTTTTGCCAGCTGGTATGTTTTTCCGTGCAGTTCAAATGCTGCTCCCGCGATACGGTTTCCGTTTCTTCCGATGGTGGCTCCAAAATGGCTTCCGTCGGTCTCATAGCCGGTTACGGAGTCAAATCCAAGGACAACGTCTCTCTTCTTTCCATCCTTATCCGGAACGAGAACCGATACCAGATGTGCGCCGTAATCGGTTACGCTGATTTCCATTCCGTTTTTATTGGAGAGCGTGTAGAGCAATGCTTCTTTTCCGTCTTTTGTTGTTCCAAAACCCTGTTTTTTCATGTTCCTTCTCCTTTTGGTTGTATGTAACGTATAAAAGAGAACCATTTTCATGATTCTCTTTTTTCTCTTTTGTAACCCCGGAATGCCGTTTCCCATACTTTGACTCCTAGCAACGCAAGCTAGGTGGGTAGCCGCAGTCATCATTTCTGCCTTCCACTGACGTCTGTTTCCAGGGTGGCCTGACATCCACATGACAATAATAAGCCTCCCGTTTAAAGTAAATGTAGGTTCAAAATAATGAGATCATCGAACATTCCAGGAAGTTACATTTTTCTTCTTTTCTTTTCACAATTCGGATTATACGCTATTTTGGTTCGCTTTTCAAGTATTATTGCACAATTACTCAAAAATATTCGAACAGCTTTTGTATTAAATGATAATACACACCATTCCGCCCCGGCTGTCGTTGACAATTTTCTGCATGGAATCCTGGAGCTTTGCCTGGCCGTCCTCGGTGATCTGGGCGATTTTGCTGCGGATGCCGTCGTCAACGAGCTGCTCGACGGATTTGCCGAAAATGTTGGTATTCCAGATTCCCTCCGGGCTCTTTGCGCTCTCTTTGATATAGGCGATCAGATCCTCCGCCTGCTGCTCACTTCCGACGATCGGCGCAATCTCCGTCTCGATGTTGGCCTTGATCATATGAATCGACGGGCTCACCGATTTAATTTTCACGCCGTATTTGTTTCCCTGATGGATCACGGCTGGCTCCTCCAGCTGAATCTCCTCCCTCCCCGGAATCACGACGCCGTAGCCGCATCCGCGCACCGCATGAATCGCGTCCTCTACCTTGCGGTACTCTTCCCGCTGTGCCGACAGCTCGCGGATCGTCTGCACCAGATCATACTCGCCTTTGATCTCCACGCCGGCAAGTACACTCAGCATTTCATAATAATACTGCTCTTTCACCTCAATCCGCACCTTCACCGTACCGCTCGCAAGATCCATCGACTGCAGCAGTGTCTGGCTGACATACTGACTGGCAATCGCTGTTTTTCCGCCCACTGCATCCTTCAGACGCGTCTTTTCCCTGCACATCTCACGGATCTTCTGCAGCAGCTCTGCCTTCAGCGGATGGTCATCGGCAAGAAGCTCCACCCATTTGGGAATATAAAATTCCATCTGCTGAAGCGGAAACTCATACAGCACCTTTTCGAGCATATGCAGAATATCTTCTTTGCGGAGCTGGTCGCAGTTCACCGCCATCGCTGCCACGCCGAATTTTGTTTCAAGCTCCTTTACCTGCCGCTGTGTCTCCTCCCGGTACGGTTTTTTCGCATTCACAAGAATCAGGAAGGGCTTTCCCTGCTTTTTGAGCTCCGCAACGGTCCGTTCCTCCGCCTGCAGAAAATTCTCCCGCGGCAGCTCGCCGAACGATCCGTCGCACGTCACCATAAGACCGATCGTGGAATGTTCTGCGATCACCTTCTTCGTACCGATCTCCGCCGCCTCCCGGAACGGAATCGCCTGCTCGGACCACGGTGTTTTCACCATCCGCTCCTTCTCATTTTCCAGATTTCCCGCCGCGTCCGGCACCAGAAAGCCGACGCAGTCGATCAGTCGCAGCCGGATCGGATCGCCCTCCCCAAGCTGCAGCTCCACGGCATCTTTCGGCACAAATTTCGGCTCCACCGTTGTGATCGTCTTTCCCTCCCCGCTTAAAGGCAGGGCATCCCGTACCTCCGCCTGTTCCTTTTCCGAAAGATACGGCAGTGCCAGCACCTCCAGGAAACGGCGGATCAGGGTGGACTTTCCCGTCCGTACAGGCCCCACCACTCCGATCAGGAACTGGCCCTTCGTTCGTTTCTGAATATCGCGGTATACTGAATATGCATCCATGCGCTGTTGTCCCCCTTTTGATCTTTGTTGCTATGTACTGTTATATTCTATGAGCCGGCCCCCTCTCCTATCACCAAAACTGCACTGCCGCGCATGCAAAAAAGGCACCGCCGCCCTTTTTTCGGACGCACAGTGCCTTTTTTCTGTCACATTCTTATCTTCAGCCTATGATCAGCTGTTTTTTCTCATGGCAGCCTCTACCACATGGCCGACCAAAACAGATGTGGTAACGGATCCTACACCGCCTGGAACCGGTGTGATTGCCTCAACGATCGGCTCAGCTTTTGCGTATGCAACGTCTCCGCAGAGTTTTCCTTCTTCGTTTACGTTGATTCCGACATCAATAACGGTCTGGCCTGCACGCAGGTAAGTATCATCTACAACACCTGCACGGCCTGCTGCTACGATCACGATATCTGCCTCTTTAACTACAGACGGCATGTCTTTCGTTCTGGTATGGCAGATGGTTACGGTTGCGTTTTTCTTTAACAGCATCATGGCTGCCGGTTTTCCTACAACGAGGCTGCGGCCTACGACAACGGCTTTTTTACCGGTGCAGTCGATGCCGTAGTGGTCGAGGATCTCCATGCAGGCCTGCGGAGTACATGGCGGGAAGCCCTGTTTTGTTCCGGCGAATACGCCTACCATGGAACCGTCTGTGATACCGTCTACGTCCTTCTCCGGGGAGAGTGCTTTGATGACTGCTGCCTCATCGAGATGTTTCGGAAGCGGACGGAAAATCAGAACGCCGTGGATGGAATCGTCTTTGTTTACTTTATCGATGGTAGCCATCAGCTCTTCCTGGGTAACGTCTGCCGGGAGAAGGAATTTCTCGTATGCAACGCCTAAGGTCTCACAGCGTTTGGTTGCTCCTCTTTCGTAGGAAAGGTCATCCTCTCTCTCTCCGACACGGATGATTCCGAGAGTCGGTTTTACTCCTTTTGCTTCCAGCTCTGCTACATTTGCTTTGATCTTCTCATTTAATGCTGCTGTTACTTCTTTTCCTAATAACTGTTTTGCCATTTTTTTATCCTCCGCTTTTCTTTTCGGTCAAAGAGAACTCCTTTTGCAACCCGCTTGCTGCCGGGAAGCTTCTCTGGCCGTTTGTTTTCAGGCTTTCAGTCTTCCCAGTACGTTCTGGAAAATTTCGTCTGCTTTTACGGTATAAACCGCAAGCATCTCATCGCATTTTTTGTTCAGCTCTTCTGCGTATTCCCGGTTTTTCATGGATTTGGTGTTGATGTATACGTTCAGGGAAGCGCCCTCTAAGGCAGCCTTGCAGAACGCTGCGCCAACGCCCGCATCGCTGATTGCGAGTGCGGAACCTTTTGCTGCAAATTCCACGATCAGATCGATCGCTTCACAGCATTTTTCCATGATTTCCATCGGCACGGAGCAGGCGTCCTTCAGCACGATTTCCATAACTCTTGCTTTTTCTGCCTTCTCCTCTTCTGTCTCACGCGGCATGCCGTATGCTTTGGAGAGCGGCTCAAATACTTCCGCATCGCGCTCGATCAGGTGAAGCAGTTCGTCCTGAAGCGTGGTTGCTTTCGCCATCAGCTCTTTCATTTCCTCTTCGACATCCGCGTATTTCTTTTTACCTACTGTCAGCGCACCAACCATGTTGCCAAGCGCTGTGCCGACAGCGCCAACCAGTGCAGAAGCTCCGCCACCGCCCGGAACCGGTGCTTTGGAACCGAGCACTTCTACAAACTCATTGCAAGGTACTGTTGAAAATCCCATGTTATTTTCCTCCGCTTATTTTTTTCGATCCAGAAGCCATCCTGATGGCCTCAAACCATAACTATTTTGCAGCCAGAGCCTTCAGCATATCAATTGTGACATCTCCCACAACCGCCATATCCTCTCCCTGCGTAAATGCAGCCGGGAAATTGTCCGAAAAGAGGATCTGCGCGGACGGCGGAAACTCATCATCTCCTGCCCATAAAATCAGTCGTACAAAAAGCCCTTTCATAAACTCCAGCTCATATCCGACATCACCGGATGAAATCGCCTGAGCGCCGACACGTTCCATGATCTCACGGAATGCATCCAGCTTTCCGCCAAAGCCAAAGGCCAGACGGAACAGGCATCTTCCCTGGAACTGCTTAAAATAAACCTCTCCCCACGGAATCTCCCGGTATGTCAGGAATTTTCCGGTGGATGGGGCAGCTCCGCCCTCGGTCAGATAGCGCAGCACCAGAATTTTTGCATTCGGCTTCTCCTCGAGCGGATACCAGCCGATCACCGGACCGTCTGTGCCGTCATCTCCAAGATGCTGCACGCGGTACTCCGGCCAGGAAATCCGGTAGGAAACACCCATCAGGGATACCGTAAACTCGTGTTTTTCGGCGTCATACGGTACATTACACCGGCTGGAAATCTCCGCCGGATCCGCGTTCTGGTATACTTCCAGGTAATGTTCATAGGGAATCCGTTCTTTGCTGTCTTTTTCGTAATTCAAGTCTACTGCCATGTGAATCCAATTCCTCTCAAAAAAAGGTTCTCACTTCCGTTTTTATACTTCTACAGACGGGAACATCGCTGTGTCCGTGTGCGGCAGGAAGCAGGCCGCTACAAATTCATCCATATACGTCGGTACGGTCGAGAGCTCCAGATACGTCATGTTCCGGGCAACCTCGTACGTCTTCTTCTCTGCCGCTGTCGATAAGAGCATCGAATACGCGCCGGTCAGGGAAGAGTTGCCGATGTAATGGAATTTTTCCAGCGGGATGTCCGGGAACATACCGATGGTAACGGCATTTTTCATGTTGATGCCGCTTCCGATACCGCCCGCTACGTAAACCTCCTCGATCATGGAAACATCCATATCCAGATAGTTCAGCATCGTACGGATCGCTGAGAAAATCGCGCCTTTGGCGCGGATAAAGTTGTCGATATCGACCTCGGTAATCTCAACATCGCGGACACTTCCAGCCTCCTCCTCAAACGCAATGACATAGCTTCCCATGCCATATTTGTCGTGGCGGATCCGTTTTCCCTCACGGATAAATTTACCCTTCGGATTGACCATCTTCGCGCGGAACAGCGCCGCAATCACATCAATGATACCGGAACCGCAAAGGCCGATCGGTTTCGTTCCCTCATCTCCGATAACATGGTACGAAGGTTCCATCGTCTCCGGATCGATCGTACATTTTTCAATCGCACCGTCGGTCGCACGCATGCCACAGCTGATATCGCCGCCCTCAAAGGCCGGTCCGGCCGAGCAGGCACAGCTTACCATAAAGTCAGAGTTTCCAAATGCAAGCTCGCCATTGGTACCAAGGTCAATAAAAAGACTCATCTCCGGCCGGTTCCAGATCATGCTGACCAACGCGCCGGCAGTAATATCTCCGCCCACATAGCTTCCGATATTCGGTGCCAGAATGATATGGGCGTCCGGATGAATTGCAAGATTGACGTCCGATGCAAACAGTGAGTTTGTCTTAAAGAAGGCCGGAATATACGGCTCCATCCGAAGCGGATCTGCATTGATGCCCATCATCAGATGCTCCATGGTAGTGTTTCCGGCAATCGCCGCACGGTAAATCTGCTGACTGCTGATTTTCGCTGCGCGGCACATGTTGGAAATCATCGGGTTTAAGGTTTCTTTGATGATTGCATTCTGCAGTCTTTCATGGCCTCCCGGTTTCTGGGATTCAATGATACGGTTGATAACATCCGCACCATACCGGATCTGTCCGTTTCCGGAAGAGGCTTTTGCCAGGATTTCTCCGCTCAGCATATCCACGATCAGTGCAGAAACTGTCGTTGTTCCAATGTCGACAACGAGACCGCCGACAACTGCTTTTGCTTCCATTGGAAGCATATCGTATAAAAAGACGTCATTTGGCGTAACCCGGACGACACACTGTGCCTGAAAATGGGATTCCCGAAGGACATCCGGCATTTTTTTCAGTACAGAGTACGGAATCCGTACCCGGTCAAGCCCCGTCGCTGCCTGTACAGCCCAGGTTACTCTCTCGTTATCCGGCATCGTATCATCCAGAGTAGGCTCTTCCATTGAGATTTTGATCACCTGCATGCTGTTTTTCAGCTCCAGGCCGGCGTCTGTAATTTTCTTTTTCGTATCTTCAAAAATTGCAATTTCACTCGGTGAACTAAGGTCTGCCACTTTCATGCGGCTCCGGTAAGCGGATGCAATGTCCGGCACTTCCACTTCAACATCGCCTTTGACGGTGCTGACGCACGCCAGTCTCCAGCCATTCTGATATTCTTCCTCAGAAATATGGCGGGTTATTTTGGAATCCAGCTCACCGCTCACAAGACGAACGCGGCATTTACCGCACGATGCGTTTCCGGAACACGGTGCATCGATCGGCACATTGCTCTTCTGCGCTACTTCAAGAAGGCGCTCACCCTCGGTTGCGTAGGTGACTACCGGTTCTCCTTCTTCAAATCGAAAGGTTACTTTTGCCATAATCTGTAAATCCCCCAGTCGTATATATTCTCCGCTGTTTTTTTCCGCTTTTAGATAGAAAAACCCCTGATGGTGCCTCAGGTTTTCGCAAACGCTGCGGCACCATCAGGGGAAAACCTGCGAGATTTAAAGATTAAAGCTCCAGATAAGAATCTGCATACAGAGTGTTGCCTTTGAATACGTCACAGGATTTAATGGTCTCCATCAGTCTCAGGTCATTCGGGTTAACGATGGCGCTGGTCAGACCCTGCATCATAGCCATAGCTACAAGTGCGGAATCCATGATCGGACGGATGTTTTTCGGCATACCGTTGGAGTTGTTGGAAAGTCCGCCGGTAGAATTCAGTCCCATATCACTGAACATCTTGATGCACTCAAGAACTTCCATCTGTTTGTCCTGCATTCCTTTTACAACCAGGAACAGCGGGTCAAACCACAGATCTGTCGGCTCCATGCCATGCTCCATACCTCTTTCCAGAAGGGTCTGGCAGTACATCATACGCTCGTCGTTATCTTTTGCAATTCCTTCACCGTTGCAAAGTGCAATAACGATTGCATCGTTTGCAGCTGCAAGGTCAACGTACTCGATTCTTCCTGCAGCATCTGCAGAGTTTACGATCGGTTTTCCTTTGGAACGGTTGTATACAGAGATACCAGCCTCAATTGCTTTTTTGTTGGATGTATCCAGAGCCAGCGGAACATTGTCAAAATTGCTCTGCAGCAGCTCAACAGCCCATTTCATGATGTCCTCTCCATCATTCTCAGCCGGTCCGATGTTTACATCAAGGTAAACGGCACCAGCATCCAGCTGCTGTTTTGCTCTCTTTAAAATTGGCTCTTCATCTCTTGCTGCGAATGCTTTGTTTACAGTAGGAGCTGTAACAGAAAGTCTTTCGCCGATGGTTACAAATTTTGCCATATCTCTTCTCCTTTTCTTTTTGGGAATCCCCCATAATTATTTTTTTCACGGAAGGAACTCCGCTTGTCTGGAGTTCCTCCCGGAATTTTTATGTATTACAGTTCTCCGTTTGCCTGCAGATCTTTCATGAATTTCACAAGCTGAACTGCCTCAAGCGGAGCAACGATTACTTCCCATCCAGGAAGTTTGGACTCAATGTCGCCCTTTAATACGGCTACTTTACCAGGAATGATAACTTTTCTGGATTTTACTTTATCTTCTACATTCTCTTTGAAGAATTTGGAGATAGAGTTACCGGAGAATTTACCTGCCGCCCAGGATGTCAGTACAGAAAGTCCGCCGGCGTCGTTGATTACAAGGTTTACCGGAACTCCGGATCTCTCGAGCTCTCCGGATACCAGGAAATAGGTCAGAGCAAAGTCTACTGTGGTCAGGCAGATCGAATTTTCATCTGCGCCGTTCAGCGGGTAGATGCCCGGCTCTACTTTCATCGGTTTCTGCGGATCGGTAAATACGTTCTGGCGAAGTCCGAATACCGGAAGTGCCTCTGCGTATCCCATTTCCTCAAGAACAATAATGGAACCGTATTTCATGGTGAACAGGGAAAGCAGTGCCTGCTGCATATATCTGTCGCCCTGTGCAATTTTTGCCAGATTTACAATAGACGGATAACCAAAGGTACGGTCTGTATCCTTTAAGGATGCACGTCTTACCTGTACGGTAGTAGCAAAGGTCTCTTTGATGGTCGCTTCTGTGGTATCAAGAACAAGGTTCTTGTTGCCGAGTTTCTCGATTGCTTCTACGGTGTCGTGAAGCTCATCAATGTTTGCGCCACTTACGCCGAGAACAACGCCTGCCTCTGTGGCAAGTTTGCTCATCTCTTCATAATTGGATGCATTTGCACCATTCAGGATCGGTTTGCCTGCTTTGCATACTTCCAGAGCAGCTTTTGCAGCTTCTGCGTCCTCACAGCCAAGTACCAGAACTTTTCCGGTTGCTGCTGCTTTCGTTACAAGAGATACGTATTTGTCTACGCCATTTCCGGCATAGTTTACATACAGCATCTCTGCGCACATACGCTCACCGATACGGTCGTAATCAACTTTTTTGTCTTCTTCCAGTTTTGCGTCGATCTCTTCGTCAGACATGCAGCTGCAGAGAGATACCGCATAACGGGTTTTGCTTACAAATGTTTTCTCATGACGATAGAGGACCGTCTCTCCGCCAAGAGTGTACTCACTGTCGCCGGTTCCGACTTTGATCGTCTTCATTGGCGGTGCGGTAGCTTCGGAAAGCTGTGCCATAGCGTCGTCAGACATATATGGGCACGCTGAAATATCCATAGCGCCCTGTGCAACCTTCATGGAGAATGCCATACAGGTCGGACATCCGCACTCTTTACAGTTTTTCTTTGGGGTCATTTTAAAAATCTGAATACCTGATAATGCCATAATTCTTTATCCTCCTAATCTCTTCCTTACGTACTGATTACATCAGTTCCTGAATCATTTTGGAAATGGTTGCAACAGACTGTGGATGTTTGAGGATAACTGCATCAGAACCAGAAGCCAGAGATGCGGCTGCTGTCTGAATCTCCATAGAGATTCCTCGTACTTCCTGATTTCCCCATTCCGGAGATTCCTCTTCTGTTGCCATTGCCTCTTTTACATTCCATGTCTCAGAAGCGATTGGAGTAATAATTGGCATCTGCAGCATTTTATCGTCCTGGGATAATGCTGCTGCTTTGATACGGTCCAGTGTAGATACTACGTACTCATATCCGTATCCGACTGCTGCAGAACCTACGTTCATAACAATGCTGTCCGCGCTGACACCAAGCTGGGTCATAACAACATTCAGCTGTTTTGCAAGGTTGATATCTACAGCGGACTCAGCGCCGACTTTCTGGCTGTATGCCAGACCTGCGGCTGCACCAACTGCCTTGTAATCTTCTTCTCTTGCGGACATAACAAGAACGTTTCTTCCCTGAAGGACCTCTGCTACTTTTGTGAGCAGTTCGGAATCCTTCTCAACGTTTTTACATCCTTCTACAACAAGCGGCACGTCAACGGCATCAGCAACCTCTTTGACTGTCTCAATGAGTTCTTCTACCGATTTGTTCAGACCGTTCGGGTCTCCGCCTGCCAGACGAAGGCAGAGGAAATCTGCACCTTCCATAGCTGCTGCTTTTTTTGCAATCTCGCCCATGGTAGCTGCACCTTCATAGTATGCTTTTACGCTTTCCGGTTCTCCTTCCATACCAAGGTCTGTGATTTCAACGCCAACCTTCGGTCCGTTTTTGATTTCACCGTCGAAAGCATAGAATGGTAATACGTTTTCTCCGCCAAGAGTTACGGTTTTGTCTCCGCTGCCGATTACAACGGATTTAATTGCTGCATTAAACTTTTGTGGTTTGCGATTAAACGGCATAAAAAAAGCCTCCTTAAAAATAAATTCCATACAGGCATATCTCCATGATTCCGCTTCATGGACACACCTGTTATTATTTTAACGTTTTTTCCCGGAGAATGCAAGATTTACCAGGATATTTTCCAAGATTTTCTGACAAAAAGTATCCGTTTTCTCTTCGTCAGCCGTTTTTTTTTCCAGAAAATCACTTTACAGCTGCCGGCATGTGCCGGAAAGGGCTTCCTCCTCCGCTTTGGAATCCCCTCCCAAGCCATGCCGGTCTGCTTATTCTTTCACAGGATAAGCCTGTAAAATACGAATTACATCATTGGATCCATGCCAAGTGCCGGATGACCTTTCTCGGTCAGGAATGCAACCAGTGTCTCCGGATCTTCTGCGATGGTCTCGTCACCGATCATATCGGTAAAGTTGTCGATACCGTACAGCTCTTTTGCTGTCTCATTCAGTTTCTCTGCAACCTGCTCTTTCAGCTCTTTCGGCATCCATACGATACGGGCAACACCGCCTTCTGCTTTCATAAACTTCTTGGAAGCGATAAAGTGTTTGCCGTGTCCCATGAATCCAGGAGTCTGAACACCGCCGCCTGTCATGGAAGCCAGCTCGGAGAAGGTCATTCCCAGAGGAGTCATGCCTGCGTACTCACGGTTTGCGATGCAGACACCGTTGGAGAATGGTTCGATACCACAGATACACTCGAAGCATCCGCAGGATGTCATTGGTTTTTCCATGATGGAGTACAGGGATACGTCATCAAGAGCACCCTGGGAAAGCTTACGAACAGCCTCGTTAACATCCTCATACTCACCGATTCTCTCATCGATTACTTTTTCTTTTGTGATAACCTGGCAAGGTCCGTTCGGATCCAGCTCGTTGGTAGCTTTTGCATCCAGCCATGAAACAGCACCGCAAAGTCCGAGACGCTCTGGTGTAACAACACATACATGGCTCGGGGAGAATGCCTGGCACATGATACAGCTGTAGTATACCGGTACGGATTCATCTGTCATGGTAGACAGACGCTCATCACGTTTGTCGAATACTGGAATTGCAATTTCGTGACGGATCTTGGTACAGTCTTCCGGATTGGTGTAGATCTTAACCTGGCATTTGTCAACAACAGCCTCGAACTCGTTCTTCACCTGTGCGTACAGAACTTCTCCGAAGTGTTTTGCACGGAAGCCTGCGTTGAAAGCTTCTTTGCTGACACGGATACGGATCATATCACGCTGTCCGGTATGCATCACACCTTCGATGCAGTTCAGGTAGCTGTGGAATTTACGCTCAAATACAGGCTCGAAATCCGGCTGCATGCTCTTTCCGGCAACCTCAACAACGTATGCAATGCTGTGCTTGGAACCTACTTCGAACTCGTCGATGTCCGGTCCGATCAGCTCGATCTTGTGATCTTCTACTTCGGAAGCATCTTTTGTCTGAACCAGCTCGCAGCAGTCTACGCGGGAACCGTCAAACTCAACCTGCATATCACCACGGCGGATGATTTCACCCTCGAATGCAGATGCGAATGCAACCGGGATATCAATGTTGGTGATTTTGATCTTGATGTCGCGTGCTTCCAGAGAAGTTGCATTGAATTTGGAAACGTCCTTCTGGATAATAAGGCTCTTCGGAATAGCCGGAACGTCTTTGTCATCGTTTGTGATAACCGGAAAGCCAAGTGCAATTGCACCAGCGCCGCATGCAACGATCACATCATCCAGAGGAGCAAAAGCATTTACGAATGCCGGTACACGGTCTTTGGTGTAGGTCATCAGTGCGCCTGCATCGCCTGCAGTTACGTTACCGAAGATCAGGGCTGCACGGATTGCTACGGATACAGCATGGATAACAGATGTTACGTCTTTTCCAAGCGGGATGACACGTACGTTTGCGCCGGTCTTGTATCCCAGTTCCTGACACTGATCAATGATTCCGCCAACCAGTGTTACAAGAATACCCTGTGCCTGATAGCTCTTAACCAGATCCACGCCTTCCTGTGCAGTCGGAGCGCTTCCAAGGATAACAGCTACGCCCGGGATATCGCCTGTTACAAGCGGCACACCAAGCTCACGGATGATGGCATCGCTTAAATGGCCGTAGCACGGCTCATCATATGGTTTTGCACCGTCGATGTATTTAATTGCCTCGATGAACTCTGCGCAGAGTGCAGTTGCAACACCGGACATAAATACATCATTCAGCTGATTTTCTCTTGTCATCAGAGATTTTACCACGCCAAGAGCCTCTTTCATCTCTTTTAAGTTGGTAACCTTTACTCCTGTTACAGCATAGTAACACGGAAGTGCGTAAGCAGTGTCCGGGAAGCTGACTGCTTTTTCCTCTCCGTTTGCTGCGATTGCGGCATCAACGGCAGCTTCGGTAAGACCGTATACTGCATCATTTCCGCCAAATACTCTCTCGAATAATGTCATGTGTTTTTCCTCCTATCACACTTTTTCCATGCCAGGCATGTTTGACTTATCGATTTTTGTTTTTATTTTCCGTATCTCTTCTACTGCAGCCGCGCTGTAATCATATGGAGACGAACCTTCCCTGTCCGCTTCCATAATTTCCGGGTTGTAGTGGACCATGCCCAGAAGATCCTCCGGGGGGATACGGTCCTGTATGAATGCCTCATCTTTTTCGTCGCGTACTTTGTTTGCCACGACATGAACCTGATGAACGCCAAGCTCTTCGGCCAGACGTTTGACATTCTTATAGGTCTGAATACTTCTTGCACCCGGCTCGATGACTACGATGAACATATCCATGCCCTCTGTGGTTCCTCTTCCCAGATGCTCAAGGCCTGCTTCCATGTCGAGGATGACAACATCCCCTCTGTGAAGGACCAGGCTGTTGATGATTCTCCGCAGCATCACATGCTCCGGGCAGACACAGCCGCTTCCGGCCGTCTCCACGGTGCCGAGTGTCAGGAGTTTGACTCCGTTGTACTCTTTGCTGTATTTATCGGGGATATCACTTACTCTCGGATTTATCTTGTAAAACCGGTTGTCTGCACTTGCCTCGGTGCGCTCTTCGATCAGTTTTCTCATTTTGGTAATCGGAACGATCGAATCGAGGATTTCTTCCGGAAATCCAAGCGCAAGGCCCAGATTGGCATCCGGATCGACATCTGCAGCCAGAACCGGATGGCCTTCTTCTGCATAAAGTCTTGCAAGGGTCGCTGCGATGGTTGTTTTTCCTACGCCACCCTTTCCAGTTACTGCTATTTTCATTTTACACCTTTTCACTTCAAAAAGGGCGGTCTCTTTTTACGTCAGGGACCGCCCTGTCCTTTTTATACGCCGAGTGCGGCACGTTTCTCTTCGATTCGTGCGAGCATTGCATCGCCCAGCTTGTCGATGTCTTTTTCTACTGTGTAAGCTGCCTCAACCCAGTCGCGGACACCGTTGGTCAGAAGTCCTGTTACCTCAGTGGATCCGGATACGTACGGCTCTACGCCAAGGTAAGTATCGATACCGGTTGCTACAACATAGTTTCCGATGGAAACTGCTTTCTCAGACATCCACTCCGGAGCACATCCGACAACCGGAAGCTGGGAAATATTGACATTACCGATTTTAGCAAGTTCTGCTACAAGAACCATCATACGGGAGATATCAACGCAGGATCCCATGTGGAGTACCGGCGGGATATCAGCCAGCTCGCAGACACGTTTCAGACCTGCACCGCAGAGATCTTTAGCACGTTTGTCCATCAGACCTGCTCTTGCTGCTGCCTGTGCAGAGCATCCGGAAGCAACGATGATAACGTCGTGCGCGATCAGCTTCTTCATCAGCTCGATGTGAGCGGTGTCCGGACGGACTTTCGGGTTGTTGCATCCTACCATGGCAACTGCACCGCGGATAACGCCGGATGCCACACACTGCCACAGCGGCATCAGAGTTCCGGTCTGGTCAACCTGGGAATTGGTTACTTTATCCAGAGTCTTGATGATGGACTCAAAAGAGTATCCAACGGTTGCTTTCTGCTTCATATGCGGGATATGTACCAGCTCCGGTTTCCGGTTTTTAAAGTTTTCAATTGCCATTTTTACGATGGCTTTTGCATTCTCACCTGCTGTTTTTGCGTTGAAACGAATGTATTCTGCATCCGGCATCTGCGCAATCGGGCTGGTGGTAACGAATTTAGTATGGAAACATTTGCTTAAAGGTCCAAGGGCCGGGAAAATACACTGTACGTCAACAACGATGGCCTCGCAGGCACCGGTCAGTACCACGTTTTCCTGCTGCAGGAAGTTACCTGCCATCGGCACGCCGCGGCGCATTGCTACTTCATTGGAAGTACAGCAGACACCTGCCACGTTGATTCCCTTTGCTCCCATTTCTTTTGCATATGCGATCATCTCCGGATCGTCTGCGTATTCGCAGATCATCTCGGAAAGTGACGGATCATGGCCATGAACGATGATATTTACTTCATCTTCTTTCATAACACCAAGGTTTGCCTCGGTTTCGATCGGCTTTGGAGTTCCGAACAGTACGTCAGAGAACTCGGTACCCATCATGGAGCCGCCCCATCCATCGGAAAGTCCGGAACGAAGGGACTGGCGAACGAGTGCTTCCGGAAGGGAAGAACATCCCATATGAGTCATATGAAGAGAACATGCAACCTCACGGTCAATCGCACGCGGTGCGATTTCTTCTCTCTCCCAGATATCCTGTGTATGCTGCGGAGCACGTTTCAGGAATCTCTGTGTTCCGAACGGTTTACCATACTCTAAAAGAGCCAGCTCGGACATCTCATGTGCCAGATCGTAAATATCTTTTCCTTCTGTCTCTACGCCCCACTCTTTTGCGATACGGATCAGTTTCTCCGGATCTTTTACTTTGTAGTTTCCGTTTGGATCAGCCTCATGCAGTGTGTGGCAGATCTCACGGCCATGATCGGAATGTGTTGCGGAACCGCCTGCTGTAAAGCGCAGGAAGTTACGTCCTACAATACCGTGTACATCGCATCCGCAGATTCCTCTCGGTGCCTTTGGTGTAATACGGCAAGGTCCCATCGTACAGATACGGCAGCAGGTTCCCTGCTCACCGAATTTACAGTGCGGGGTCTGGTTTTTTACACGAAACTGCCATGCGTCAGCGCCAACCTTTGCACCATTTTCCAGGAGCTCATTCGTGGCCTGTTCGAATTCTTCTACGCTTGTTAATTTGAATTCGCTCATCTTGTCCTCCTCAAGATTGTATTTTAATATTTTTATGGTAAAAACATCCTCCCATGGGGGATATTTTACTTTTGAAATATCCCTCCGTCTGCAGCGTGTACAAAGCGGAGGGCAGATTCTCTGTTTTTATAAATCAAGGTTTTCTACGATTTTCTTTAATGCCGCGCGTACCGGAGAGTCTTCCGGCAGACGTACGGTTGGTTTTCCGTCACAGTCATATTCATAAACCTGATCATCGTGCGGAACAACGCCAAGGAGAGTTAATCCCTGTTTTTCAATTTCCTCACGGGTTCCCTCATTTAACACGCCATTCGGCGCACGGTTTACGATCAGTCCTACCTGCTTCGGCTTCATATCGCATTCTTTGATCAGCTCCGCGATTCTCGCAGCGGCCTGTACTCCTCTTCTTGAGCAGTCACTGACCAAAATAGCTGTATCCATTCCCGGAAGTATACCACGGCTGATATGCTCCATGCCTGCCTCGTTATCCACAACCATGAAGGGGTAATTCGGATACAGCTTTGCAAGCTGATTCTGCAGAAGTCCATTGACGAAGCAGTAGCAGCCTTTTCCCTGTGTTCTTCCCATCACAAGCAGGTCAAAATCATCTTCCTCAGTCAGAGCGCCTGCAAATTTAAATTCCGCATAATCTGCCTTGCTCATACCTGCCGGAATCGGGTTTTTGGATGCCATCTCTGCACGGGCAATCTCCTCCCGGATATCTCCAAGGGTAGCTTCTACTTCTACACCGAGTACCTCATTCAGGTTTGAGTTTGCGTCCGCATCAACTGCAAGAACAGGACCTTTTCCTGACTCGCAGAGATACTGGATCAGCAAGCCGCATAATGTTGTTTTTCCAACGCCGCCTTTTCCGGCGACAGCTATTACGTGTGCCATAAAAATCGGATGCCTCCCAAATTCAAGTAATTAATTCATTAAACCAGTGTGCAAAGGCCGGATCTGTCGATGATTTCAGATACGTCTTTCCATTTATTCAGTGCATACAGATGAATTCCATTGACACCGAGTGCACGGTATGCATCAATCTGTTTTACGGTATATTCGATACCCTCTTCTTTGAACTCTGCAACTTTCTTGTCGTAGAATACGTCGAACGGTTTGCCCTCTGCATCTTTTGCTGCAAATGGGTTCGGGAACAGCCAGTGTCTGGAGATCATTCTGGAAAGCTCTCTGTCCATAACACAGCCGTTTCTGGAAAGTGCCATGTTGATGGTAGCTGCCTGATCCAGGATCGGCATAACTCCAACGTCTACCGGCATGGTGATTCCTGCTTTACGGATTGCATCGAGCCAGTATTTGAACTGCTCCATATCCCAGCAGAGCTGTGTCATGATGTAGTCAGCTCCGTTGTCCTGTTTCTGTTTCAGAACTGCGATATCAGACTCCAGACTTCTGCAGGAGATGTGGCCTTCCGGTGAACCTGCAACAGCGATTTCAAATTTGTCGCCGTAGGTATCACGTACGAATTTTACAAGATCCGTAGCGTAGTCAAAGTCACCGCAGGTTGTGGTCTCGCCAAGCGGAATATCACCGCGCAGTGCCAGCATGTGGTCTACGCCGTCAGCCAGATACTGATCCAGCTGTTCTTTAATTCCTTCTTTTGTGTTTTTGATAACGGTGAAATGAGTAACCGGTGTGGTTCCGGCATTTTTGATCATCTGACATACTTCACGGTTTGCTCCGACGTTTCCGCCGCCTGCTCCGTATGTACAGGAAATGTAAGACGGGTTGTACTTCATCAGGTGGTCGATGGTACCCGGCAGATTCTGCAGTCCCTTCTCTGTCTTTGGCGGGAACAGCTCAAAAGACAGAAGGGTCTTGTTTTTCATCTCTTCTGAAAGTTTCATAATTCAATTTACCTCCGCTTTAATATAATATATTCCTATTCTAAGTCCCGGTTCGCCTGTTCTGTTTGTTCCGATTCGCAGACCCCGGGGTCTTAAAACCGCTTTTATAGAATAACTGGTTCCGTCAACCAATTATCATTCACAGTCCAGCTCTACGATGCTGTTTGCAAGATCTACCATTTTGATCTTACCCTGCAGTCTGATCTCTTCGCCCAGGATGTCGCGGATGAGAACGTATTCTCCATCGACATCGATGCGGCTTACATTTTTACAGACAACTGTGTTCTCCGGATTTTTGTATACCGTTGCAAGGCACATAGCTTACGCCTCCTCTACTTAACTTCTTTCAAATGCTCTTTTACAAGCGTCAGTGCAAGGGACAGGCGCATATTGCCTTTCTGGAAATCGGATACTCCCTCCCTGATCTGTTTTGCGGCGTCCGCCATTCCGGCTTTTTCCAGTTTGTCGGCCATCTCGTCGAGTTCTGCTGCGTGATGTTCATTGTGCTGCAGCATATAGGTTAAAAGGGCAAGATTCTCGTCCTTGCATTTTTCTTCGGAACCGCATGCATTGCAGGCATGTCCGCAGTCTTCTCCCTCGTGATGATGGTCATGGTGATGATGGTGCTCGTCGTGAGCTCCGTGCGGAATGGGATTTCCATTCTCGTCATATAATAAATGCATAATATGGCCTCCTCTGTCCCCGTTTTTCTGCTCTGCCGTCCGTTTCGTCCGCTTTTGTTTTCCTGAAACGTCCTGCAGATTGTACAGGGAATGATAAATAAATATCAATTCAAACTTATTATACTCTATTTCATGCACAAAATCAATACGGCCTCCACAAAATTTCTGTACAATTCGCCGTACAGGCCGTCCTGGCATCCTTCTTTTTTCTTGCGTGGCTTGTTATTTTTTTCATTTCCCGATTGTGTTAAACTTTTTTAATATATTTGGTCTGATTTCTTTAAATTTTCATGTTATACTAAACATAATTATGAGAGAAATACGGCAGAATCTTTTTTTGATTCAAGATACGGAGGGTTTTTATGGCACTTTCTATTCCAACCATCACATTGAACGACGGCAGAGCGATGCCGCTTCTGGGGCTTGGCACTTACAAATCGACAGAAAAAGAGGCAGAAAAAGCAATTGTCACCGCGGCAAAATACGGCTACCGTCTGATCGATACCGCCTCCTCCTATAAAAATGAGGACAGCATCGGCCGCGGGATCCGCGCAAGCGGGATTCCGCGGGAAAACTTTTTTATTACCACAAAGGTATGGAATACCGCGCAGCGGGTCGGTGATATCGAAGGTGCCTTCAACCGCAGCCTCGACCGTCTCCGTCTCGACTACGTTGATCTTTACCTGATTCACTGGCCGGTGCCGGGCTGCTACCCGGAGACGTGGCGCGCACTCGAAAAAATCCGCGAATCCGGGCGTGCAAAATCGATCGGCGTCAGCAACTTCGAGGAGCCGCACCTTACCGCCCTCTTTGAATTTTCCGGCATCATCCCGGCCGTCAACCAGATCGAATGCCATCCGCTCTGGAACCGGAAACCGCTCATCGCTTTCTGCCGTTCACATGGAATCGCCGTTCAAGCGTATGCGCCGCTCGCAAGAGGTCTTTATCTGAACCGTGAGATTATGCAGCAGCTGGCAGAAAAGTATGTACGCACTGAAGCGCAGATCGGCCTCCGCTACCTCGTCCAGCAGGGCATCAGTGTCATCCCGAAATCGACACAGCCGGACCACATTTTTGCCAACGCGGATGTCTTCGACTTCGAACTTTCTGAAGCCGACATGGCGCTCATCGACACGATGGACG
Organism: Blautia sp. AF17-9LB; assembly: GCF_003479185.1. Lineage (NCBI taxonomy): Bacteria > Bacillati > Bacillota > Clostridia > Lachnospirales > Lachnospiraceae > Blautia > Blautia sp. AF17-9LB. The sequence goes on along the minus strand of NZ_QUGU01000003.1, from coordinate 92,157 downwards.
AACAGCTCCGCTCTGCTTCCATACCGGATGACCTGCTGTAACTGCGGATTCACAACAAAAGCAGCACAGAAAATCTGTTTCTTTCCGTTTCAGATTTCTGTGCTGCTTTTGCTGTTTCTCTTTATTTCGAGGATACCATCCAGTCTGCTGCAGGTGCAGATCCAGTCCCCCATTGCTTCGGCTTCTTCTAAATCATGCGTAACCAGAAGCATCGTTTTTTCTTTTCCTTTTCTGCGGATATAGTTCATCGTTTTCTTTTTCGTCCCCGCATCCAGTCCCCGGAACGGCTCATCCAAAAGGAGGAAATCTGCGTCCATGCGCATGGCCCGCAGAACCGCCACCCGCTGGCGCATGCCGCCCGACAGTTCCGATACAGCCTGGTTTTCACAGCCCGAAAGGCCGAGTTCCTCCATCTCCTCCACAAGATGACGGGAGCTTCTTTTTTCTTTTCCAAACATGCGGCGCCTTACCGCGAGCTGGATATTGGCTGCAGCTGTCAGTTCTTCTGCCAGCCGCGGTTCCTGAAAAACCATACTTTTTCTTAAGGCTTCCAGTCCCCCGATTTTTCCGCCGTCCGCCTGCTCCAGGCCTGCCAGAATCCGCAGCAGGGTTGTCTTTCCCACCCCGGAAGGAGCCATCAGACAGGTCACTGCTCCTTTTTTCAGTTCCATCGTAAGATTCGAAAAAATAACGTGTTCTCCATACGCTTTTTTCAGATGGCAGATTTCAATCGTATCTTCTCTCATTTCATCACCAGCATCCTTTTTTCTGCAAGATCCATTCCTTTTAAAACAGCTTTTTCGAGACAGAAGCTGACGTACACGATCGCTGCCGTCCAGGCAAAGAGTCCCGGTGTGTCGAGATATATTTTTGCCTGATACAGATGCTCTCCGATGGATCGGTTCGGAATGCCGATTACTTCTGCTGCCGTTCCGGCCTTCCAGCAAAGGCCGAGGGAAAGTGAACATCCCGTCCGGATATATGGGTACAGCTGCGGCAGGATCACCCAGCGCAGCCGCACCGGCCGCGGAACCTGAAAAACGTCTGTCATCTCCAAAAGCGCTGTGTCCAGTTCCCACAGGCCGTTCCGCGTGTTTGTATACAGGATCGGAAATACCATCAGAAACGAAATCACAACCGAAAGATTCTTCGACGAAACCCAGATCAGGATCAGAATCACAAAAGAAGCGACCGGTACTGCTTTCACTGCTGCAACCAGCGGCGTCAGGAGTTCTTCTGCAATGGAAAACCGACCGGCAAGTGCAGCTCCTGCAATTCCCGCCGCCGCACCAAGAAGGAATCCGGCTCCGATGCGTACTCCGGAAAACAGCAGGGACTGCCAGAAGACCGGTTCTGTTGCAAGCGTAAAAAGGCGTTTCAAAACAGCGGCAGGAGATGCCAGAAGGATCTCCTGCCCGACAAAAACGCTTGCCGCCTGCCAGATCATAAGCCAGAACACGATCGGCCAGAGCTTCGTTTTTCTCTGTTTCTCTTTTTTGTTTTTATTCGGAATAATAGAAGTCATCTCCTGGAAGTTCTCCTCCGACTGTCTCCGGGTTCTGGTCTTTGAGTACACCGAGATAACCGGAAAGCTTCTCTTTCATCTCATCACCGGTGATGCAGACAATGTTGCATGCCGGAAGCGCTTTCTTTGCGACTGCCTCCGGAACAATGTCATAATCCCCGATCAGTTTTGCCGCCTCATCAGTGTTTTCGGTTACGTAGGATACGGATGCCTGGTAAGCTTCCATGAAGTCTGCAACTGCTTCCGGATGCTCCTTGGCAAAGGCAGTGCGCACAACGGTAACACCTGTCACCAGTGTGCTCGCCGTTCCTTCGGACTTCTGGATTTTGTTCCATTCTTCGGTCAGGTCAAGTGCGATGCGCAGCGTTTCTTTTTTCGTCTGTGCCGTCGTTACAAACGGCTGCGGCAGCATGGCGATTCCATCGGCATCTTCTGCAAGTGCTGCCACGCACTCGGCGTGTTCGCTCTTCCACTCGATCGTTACGTCCTCACCCGGTACGAGGCCGTTCTTTTCGAGGATATAATTCAAAGTATACTCCGGAGTTGCACCTTTGCCGCCCGCATAAATGGTTCTGCCTTTCAGATCCGCAATGGAATGTACGGTATCGCCGTCCTCGACGATATAAAGGACACCGAGCGTATTGACTGCGAGCACCTGCACGCCGCCGTTTGTCTTGTTGTAGAGTACGCTTGCAAGGTTCGCCGGAACCGCGGCGATATCCACCTCTCCCTGTACCAGTTTTGCGCTGACCTCATCCGGGGCAGCGGCAAGTTCAAACGTGTCCGCAGGTGACTCTTTGCTGTCGTTATCGCTCATCATTTTTACCATTCCCATGCTGGTCGGTCCTTTTAATGCAAGCACATGGACCGGTGTCTCATCTTCTGTTTCCGATGCCGCTGTGCTGCTCTCTGTCTGCGTATTTTCTGATACTGTACTTTCTGATCCTGTGCTTTTTGTCCCGCTGCTCTCCGTCTTTGTCTCTGTCTGGCCGCATCCTGCAAACAGAAGTACCATTGCAAGAATCGCTGCCGCAAAGCCCATCTTTCTTTTCTTTTTCACTTTTGTCTCCACCTTGCTGTTCTTTTTAGTCTACCAGCTTGTCCAGTTCTTTCACATATTCTGTCTGGCTGGAAATCTTGTGTTTTGCCTGCGCCGCATATTTGTTGACTGCCGCCTGCGACTTTTTGATTGACTGCATCGTGCCGGCTCCTGCCACGCATCCGCCCGGACAGGCCATGCCTTCGAGAAGATAACCGTTGTACTTTCCGGCCTTTGCCATTGTCAGCAGTTTCCGGCATTCCTTCAGACCTTCTGCATTTGCCATCTTGATTTCGCGGTCCGGGTATTTTTCACGGATTACATTTTCCACAGATTTTGCAACGCCGCCGGAGACAGCAAAGTTTCTTCCGTCCACCGATGCATCGCTGACGCCGTCCGGATCTTCCTCAAGTGCACTCACATCTACCTGGCGCGCATCGAAAATGCCCGACATCTCTTCAAACGTCAGAACGAAGTCCACCTCACTGCGGACAGACCGGCGCATGGCCTCCAGTTTTTTCGCCGCACACGGTCCGACAAAGACAACCTTCGCATTCGGATTGTGTTTCTTGATCAGACGCGCCGTCAGCGTCATCGGGGTCAGTGCCATCGAGATACAGCTTGCGTAATCCGGGAACAGTTTCTTCGCCATTACAGACCAGGCCGGACAGCAGGATGTCGCCATAAACGGCAGTTTCTCCGGAACTTCGTTCACAAAATCCTCTGCCTCCTGTGCCGCACAGAGATCCGCTCCGATCGCAACTTCAAAGACATCCGCAAAACCGAGCTTTTTCATCGCCGCACGCAGTTTTCCAGGCGTTACTTTCGGTCCGAACTGGCCGACAAACGCCGGTGCCAGCGCTGCATAGACGCGCTCTCCCGACTGGATCGCACGGATTACCTGGAAGATCTGGGATTTGTCCGAAATAGCGCCGAACGGGCAGTTGACGAGACACTGGCCGCAGGATACACATTTCTCGTAATCGATATCCGCTTTTCCGTTCTCATCCGAACCGATGGCATCCATTCCGCAGGCTCTCGCACACGGACGCTCCTGAATGATAATAGCCTGGTATCCGCATACCTTGGCACACTGACCACATTTGACGCATTTATCCTGATCAATATAGGATCGTCCATTGGTGCGGTCCAGCGTAATGGCCTTTTTCGGACAGACTTCCACGCACGGATGTGCAAGACACCCCTGACATCCCTCCGTGATCAGAACCCGTTTTTCATGACAGGCGTTGCATGCAAATTTGATGACATTAATGAGCGGCGGTGTATAATACGTCTCCGCCTGGTCCGCCAGTTTGATATTGTCCGAGATCGGGGCGTGCTCTGCCGCGCTTCTGCACGGAAGTCCCATTGCAAGGCGAAGCCGCTCTCCTACAATCGCCCGCTCCAGAAACACATCATTTCTAAAATTTCCGACCTCGCCGGGAATTACACGGTAAGGAATTTCCTCGATCGTCTTTTCCACCGGGGAGTCCACGTCATACGCCATTTTTGCAACTTCCGTAAAAATGGCATGGCGGATTTCCTGAATTCTTGTTTCTACTCCTCTCATTCTTTCTTCCTCCTGCTGTATTTTCCTCCGCATCTTTTCAGTTAAAATTATTCCGCTTTCTATTACTATACTTGATTTCGAAAGTATTGTCATCTTTTTCCCGTATTTTTGCTGAAAAATTTCGGTCTGCACAAAAAAAGAACCTGCCGTCTCTGTATCATTTCACAGAAGTGACAGGTTTCTTATTTTTACCGCTCCCAGAGATCCGGGGCGAGTTCGTCTTTTTTCATACGCTGCATCAGTTCATCCACAGCCTGTTTCGGGTTTTTGTTTTCAAACAGAACCTGATTGACTGCCTGAATGATCGGCGTTTCGATTCCGAATTTTTTCGACAGGGTAAGACCCGCTTTTGCGGAATAGACGCCCTCGACGATCATCTGAACTTCATCCATCGCCTGCTGCATCGTTCTGCCCTGGCCGATCAGGTATCCGGCTTTCCGGTTCCGGCTGTGAACGGAAGCACACGTTACAATCAGGTCGCCGATACCGGAAAGACCGTAGAAGGTTTCCGCATGGGCACCCATCGCCGTGCCGAGCCGTGCAATTTCCGCGATCCCGCGGGTAATCAGAGCCGCTTTCGTATTGTCGCCGTAGCCAAGACCATCTGCCGTTCCGGCTGCCAGTGCGATGACATTTTTCAGAGCTCCGCCAAGTTCAATTCCCGTGATGTCCGGGCTTGTGTAAACGCGGAAGACCGGACTCATGAACACATTCTGCACATACAGTGCGCTCTCGCGGTCATGCGCGCCGACAACGATCGTGGTCGGCAGGCCGCGGCCGACTTCCTCTGCGTGGCTCGGTCCGGAGAGAACAACGACATTCGCTCCCGGCACTTCCTCCTCGATGATCTGAGACATCGTCATCAGGGTATCGGCTTCCACGCCTTTTGCCACATTGACGATGAGCTGGCCGTCCGGAATATCCGCCGCATACTTTTTACATGTGGTTCGCACGTACGGGGATGCTTTTGCCATCACAAGGATGTCCTTTCCGGAAAGGGAGCCGCGCACATCGCAGGTGAACTTCATTTCATCCGGCAGTTTTACGCCCGGAAGCTTCGTCAGATGCTCTCTGTGTTCCTTTAAGCTCTCAATTTCCTTTTCATTTTCCGAGCAGATCGTCACGTCATGCCCGTTGCTGCAGAGCAGGAGGCCGAGGGCGGTTCCCCAGCTTCCTGCTCCGATGATGCTAATCTTTGCCATATTTTATTTCTCCGACTTTTTGGATAAATACGTTTTCCGCTCTGTTCCCGCGATGAGACGCTTGATGTTTGCACGGTGCTCCCAGAAGGCAAGCACGGCAAGAAGTGCGATCACCACGTACATCTCATAGAGATACGGCGGTTCCAGCGCAAAGCAGCCCGCCTGTCCCATGATGACTGCCATTACAAAAAAGACAACATAAACCATCATGGAACCGAGGGAAACATAGTGTGTTACTGCAAGATTCAGGAAAAACAGCGCTGCACAGACCAGCGTGATTCTCCAGTCAAACGAGATAATCAGACCCGCGGTCGCAGCGATTCCTTTTCCGCCGCGGAAGCCTAAGTAAAACGGGAAGTTGTGGCCGAGAATCGTTCCGGCCGCAGCATACACCGTCAGCAGTTTCAGTATTTCCGGGTGCGATGCACCGAAGATCAGCCGTACCGTCAGGACCGCCAGAATGCATTTGATGCAGTCGCCGGCAAGCGTGATGGCGCCTGCTTTTTTCCCTAAAGTCCGGAGCGCGTTGGTCGTTCCTGCGTTTCCGCTGCCGTGTTCCCGGATATCAATTCCCTTCGTCCTTCCATAAATATATGAGGTCTGAAAAAGGCCAAATGCGTATCCGATCAAAAGGCATATGATCCGTACCATAACTCTTTACTGCTCCTTCTCTTTTCGTTCTCTGATGATGAATTTCAGCGGTGTGCCGCGGAAGCCGAACGACTCTCTGATTTTATTCTCCAGATATCGAACGTAGGAGAAATGCATCAGTTCTTTGTCGTTGACGAAAATAACAAATGTCGGCGGTTTGACCGAAACCTGTGTCATGTAGTAGATTTTCAGTCGTTTTCCACGGTCTGACGGCGGCTGCTGCATTGCCATTGCCTCGGTCAGAATCTCGTTTAGGACACCGGTCTGTACGCGCAGGTTCTGGTACTGCAGAACCATGTCGATCGTCTCGAACAGCTTCGGAAGACGCTGTCCTGTCTTCGCAGAGATGAAAAGAAGCTCTGCGTACGGCATGTAAGCCAGTGTATTTCTTACTTTTTCGGTAAAACGGTAGATCGTCTTGTCATCTTTTTCCAAGGCATCCCATTTATTTACCGCAATGATCATACCTTTTCCACGCTCATGGGCGATACCGGCAATTTTGGCATCCTGCTCGGTGACACCCTCGGTTGCATCGATCAGAAGAACGACGACATCTGCGCGCTCTACGGCAGATACTGTACGGATGATGCTGTACCGCTCCAGCTCCTCTTTGATCTTGTTTTTCTTTCGAAGACCTGCGGTATCGATGAAAATATATTCATTTCCATTGTGCATGATCGTGGTATCGATCGCATCGCGCGTCGTTCCGGCGATATCGGATACGATGACACGGTTCGATCCCAGCAGTTTGTTGACCAGGGAGGATTTTCCGACGTTCGGTTTTCCGACAATGGCGATGCGCGGAATCTCGCTCTCCTCCTTGTTTTCCATCTCCGGATCAAAGTATCCTGTCACCTCATCGAGCATATCGCCGATGCCGAGCTTTCCGGATGCGGAAATGGCGTGCGGCTCTCCGATGCCGAGGTTATAGAATTCATAAACATCCATCATCTGACGGTCGAAGTTGTCGACTTTGTTGACCACCAGCACAACCGGCTTGCGGCTTCTTCTGAGCATATCAGCTACTTTTGCATCGGCATCTACAAGGCCCTGACGGACGTCAGTGATGAAGATGATGACATTTGCGGTATCAATGGCGATCTGCGCCTGGTCTCTCATCTGGGAGAGAATGATATCTTTGGATTCCGGCTCAATACCGCCGGTATCTACCAGCGTAAATTTGTGGTTCAGCCACTCCACGTCGGCATAAATACGGTCACGGGTTACACCCGGTGTGTCTTTTACAATCGAAATATTGTCTCCGGCTAATACATTAAACAGGGTGGATTTACCCACGTTCGGCCGGCCCACAATTGCTACAATCGGCTTGCTCATACATTGTTCTCCTTCTGTGTATCGTCTCCTGGTTTTCCTCCACAACTGCTTTCACCAGGTCGCTGCCCGGCTCATCGATAATCTGTACCGGTGTTTTCAGGCGCTCTTCCACCTCTTCCACCGTCACATCGTCGAGAAAGACGTTTTTTCCCGAACGGAGCATGTTGCACGGAAGCAGCAGGCAGTCGCCAAGATCTCTTCCCTCTAACTGCTCCATCAGATCCTTTCCGGTAATCAGACCGGATACGGTAATGGATTCTCCAAAGAAATAGTTGATAATCGTGACAACCTCCGCCTGTACATTCGGATATTTTTCACGAATTTTCTGCATGTGTTTTTTCAACGACGGCGCCGCAGCTTTTCCGGTCGCAATCGTTACATGGCGGTGACGGTCGTCCCCTTCTCGTTTCGAAAGTTCTTCCGCAACCTCGTCCTCCAGAAGCCGGAGCATTCCCACTCCGTTTTCCAGCTGGATATAGCCATCGTAATTTTCCTCCTCCGGGATCGGCTCTCCCGCCAGCAGATACCATTCATCACCAGCATGGATAAAGTGAAGTCCCCACTGTTCATACAGCTTTTTCTGCCATTTGTGAATCGTGGCAAGAACTTCTTTTGCATCCTCCCTGGTAAACGGTTCCAGAGGCGCCAGTCCGTCGCGGTACTTCGAAAGTCCGACCGGGACAACCGAAACACTTTTCAGATGCGGCAGATATTTTGACAGATCCGAAATACTGCGCTCCAGCTCTGCGCCGTCGTTGTATCCCTTGCAGAGCACAATCTGTCCATTCATCTCGATTCCCGCCTCGTAAAGGCGCTGGACCTTCGGAAAGATATTGCCCGCAAAACGGTTGTGCAGCATTTTGCAGCGGAGCTCCGGGTTCGTTGTCTGGAACGAAATATTGATCGGTGCCAGATGGTAGCGGATAATCCGGTCGATATCGTGGTCGCTCATGTTGGTCAGTGTAATATAGTTTCCCTGCAGAAAGGACAGACGCGAATCGTCATCCTTAAAATACAAGGTGGGACGCATTCCCGGCGGCATCTGATCGATGAAGCAGAAAATGCAGTTGTTGCTGCAGGAACGGTACTGATCCATGAACTCGTTCTCGAATGTGATGCCGATTTCCTCGTCATACTCTTTTTCGATTTCCAGGTCCCATTCCTCGCCGTCCTTTTTCCGGATCGTGAGTTCCAGATACGTGTCGTTGGTCTGGAAGTGGTAATCGAAGACGTCCTCGATGATTTCCCCGTTCACGCGGAGCAGTTCATCTCCCGGTTCGAGTTCCAGTTCTTCGGCAATACTGCCCGGTTCTATTGTCTTGATAATATGTTTCGTCTTGTTTTTCACAGATCTTACGTTTTGGCCTTTCCATTTACTTCTTTATAACTTCTCTTTGCCCAGTAAAAAGCGTGCTTTTTTTGCATACCTTCCGGACATTCATCCATTATAATAACAACAACCTGCACAAAAAGCAAGGATTCTTTCGTTTTTTGCTTGACGCGCCCTTTCCCAAGATGATATAAATAGGAAGTAAATGGTTTGTAAAAAATGTCGATTACTGGAGGTTTGTATGGCTAATTTAGATTTACTTGAAAATTCCATTCCGGTTGCTCCGTTAAAGCTCGCAGCTCTGCCGGGCAGTATGGAAATGGCAAAAAAAGTTGATTCGTATCTGGTTCAGTTCCGTAAAGAGCTCGCCGAGCGCCGCAACGGGGTTTCCTTTTCCGGATATTCCGAGGATTCTTTTCTGATTGACTGCGAGTGCCCGCGTTTCGGTTCCGGCGAAGCAAAAGGAAAGATCAACGAATCCGTCCGCGGTGCCGATCTTTACATCCTGGTTGATGTCTGCAACTACAGCATCACTTACAAGGTCTGCGGCTACGAGAACCACATGTCACCGGATGACCATTATCAGGATCTGAAACGTATCATCGCTGCTGCAACGGGAAAAGCACACCGGATCAACGTAATCATGCCTTTCATTTATGAAGGAAGACAGCATAAGCGCACCAAACGTGAGTCTCTCGACTGCGCACTTGCTCTGCAGGAGCTGATGAACATGGGTGTTTCCAACTTCATCACCTTCGACGCACACGATCCTCGTGTCATGAACGCAATTCCGCTCGGCGGCTTTGACAACTTCATGCCAACCTACCAGTTTTTAAAAGCCCTTCTTCGTTCCGTTCCGGATCTGACGATCGACAACGATCATCTGATGATCATCAGCCCGGACGAGGGAGCGATGGCGCGTGCCGTATACTTCTCCAACGTGCTCGGCGTCGATATGGGTATGTTCTATAAGAGAAGAGATTACTCCACCATCGTAAACGGAAAGAACCCGATCGTGGCACATGAGTTCCTCGGCGATTCCGTAGCAGGAAAAGATGTTGTCATCATCGACGATATGATCTCCTCCGGTGAGAGTATGCTCGACGTTGCAAAACAGGTCAAAGAGCGCGGCGCTGACCACGTCTTTGTCTGCACCACCTTCGGCCTCTTCACAGATGGTCTGGAGAAATTCGATGCTTACTATGAGAAAGGCTATATCAGCAAAGTCATCACCACCGACCTGACCTACCGTACACCGGAACTCGTTTCCCGTCCTTGGTATGAGCCGGCTGAGATGAGCAAATATATGGCAAGCATCATCGATACGCTTAACCACGACGTATCCGTTGCAAAAGTACAGTCTACGACAGAGAAAATCAATAAGCTGCTGGCAAAACACAGATAGTCGATTTTGTGTCCGCCGGATGCATACAGCAAAAAACGGATCTGTTTTTTCCAGGTCCGTTTTTTGATGCTTTCTATTCTGTTTTCGATCCTGTTTTCAGACCAGGGAAAGGAATGCCGCGAGGTTTCCTCTTTTTCCCTTCGACGCACGGTGGGAATACAGGAAATCCGGGTTGCAGCAGGTGCAGAGGTTCGGCAGATGAATCTGCTTCTCCGGCACTCCTGCCGTAAGAAGGATCTGATGATTCGCCTCCCAGAGATTTAACTGGTATTTTCCATCTGGTTTTCCGTAGAACAGTTTCTCATGCAGTGTTTCCGGGAATGCTGCCCGGAACTCTTCGATCACGTCACCGCTCACCTCGTAGCAGTCCTGGCAGATCGACGGGCCGACGGCTGCGATCACATCTTTTGCTTCTGTTCCAAACCGTTCGTGCATCGCATCGAGCGTTGCCTGTCCCATCTTGTGGACCGTTCCACGCCAGCCGGAATGTGAAAGTCCAATTGCACGGTGCACCGGGTCGACAAAGTAGAGCGGCACGCAGTCCGCATAGAATGTCGCAAGTACGACGCCCGGCTCGTCAGTGATCATACCGTCAATATCATGAAAATCGCGGTCTCTTGTCACGCCGCTGCCGCAGTCTGCTTTCGTCACATAACGGACCTTCGTTGTGTGTGCCTGATCGGAGGTAACAATGTTTTCCACTTCAAACCCCGCCGCCTCACAGAATCTTCTGTAATTCTCCCGCACATTCGCCGGATCGTCGCCGCGCGAAAAGCTGAGATTCATGCTGGAAAGATGTTCCTTACTCACCCCGCCGATCCGTGTGGAAAATGCATGGCGGATGCCCTCAATTTTCTCAATCGCCGGCCAGGTCAGATAGACCACGCCGTTTTCCGCCTCGTTGACATGCATCGTTTTTTTATCGTTTTGTTTCCATTGAATTGGTATCATAAAAACTCCCTTCCTACCAGCCGCTCCCCTGATAATAAAACGCGTTCGCATAGACGCGGATCTCCTCCGGTGTCTCTGCCACGACATCGAAACGGCAGGGCACATCCATCGGGATCTGGTAGAGCATGCGGTAGTAATCTGCTGTTTTTGAAATTTTCTTCTGTTTCTTTCCATCCACGGCGCTTGTCGGGTCTCCGGCTGTCCGGCCGGTGCGGTATTTTACTTCGATAAAAATGTATGTGTCGTCCTGTTTTGCGATCAGGTCGATCTCACCGAAGCGGCACCGGAAATTCCGCACCAGGATGTGATATCCCAGGCTTTCCAGATATTCTGCCGCACGGCTCTCCTGCCTCGCTCCTACTTCCCGCTGGTTCAAATGCGATACCCTCTCCTTTTTTGATGCGGTGCTTTTACACGAAATGGCCGATAAACGACTGCCGGTGGATCGGTGACGAGCCGATTTCTTTTAAAGCAGCGATATGCTCTGCCGAACCATAGCCCTTGTTCGATGCAAAACCGTAGCCCGGAAGCACCTTGTCGTACTCTTCCATCAGGCGGTCCCTTGTCACCTTCGCAACAATACTTGCCGCCGCAATCGAAACACTCTTGGCATCTCCCTTGATGATCGGCACCTGGCGGATGTCCACCTGCGGGATTTTCACCGCATCGTTTAAGAGCACATCCGGCTTCACGGAAAGCTTGCTGATCGCCTCCCGCATCGCCTCGTACGTTGCCTGTAAAATATTGATCTCGTCGATCCGCGCCGGGGAGGCATAGCCGATGCCGACGGCCACTGCCTCGCGCATGATCACATCGTACAGCTCGTCGCGTTTTTTGGCCGTCAGCTGCTTGGAATCGTTCAGATACAGGATTTTACTGTCGCGCGGCAGAATGACCGCACCTGCGACCACAGGACCCGCCAGAGGGCCTCTTCCGACCTCGTCGATGCCGCAGATCCAGCCAAGATCCTCATATTTGTGCTCGTAGATCTTCATCTGTTCCGTGCGCTCACGCTCTTTTTTTAAGGCCTCTTCCTGTTTCTGGTATTTTTGAATCAGATTTTGTACGCCGGCACGGGAATCCTCTTCATATTCCAGATAAAGGGCGGGCAGCTCCGTCTCCGAAGCTGCCGCAAAAATTTCCCGTATGGCGGATATCGATTGTTTTTTCTCTGTCATCGTTGTTCTCCGCATTTTTTATTTTGATAAATCCATTTATTCCGGTTTTTCCAGCGTGATTCTGCCGAGCTTTCCGCTCCGGAAATCATCCATCAGAAGCCGTGCTGCTTTTTCGTAATCGAGCTCATTTCCTTTTTTCAGGCAGCCGCGCACACGCGCAATCTCACCCAGGATTTCCACACGATCCGTCATACCTTCAAAGCCAAAGCGTTTCTCCAGCGTTCCCGGATACTCTGCCGTCAGATAATCGATGACGGACAGCGCCAGCTCCTCCACGTTCAGGATCTCATCGTTGATGGAACCGATCATCGCAAGATGCAGTCCCACCTGCTGGTCCTCAAACTTCGGCCACAGGATACCAGGTGTGTCCAGAAGCTCCAGCTGTTTGCTCAGACGGATCCATTGTTTTCCCTTCGTGACGCCCGGTTTGTTTCCGGTTTTCGCACAGGCTCTGCCCGCATACGCATTGATAAATGTCGATTTTCCGACGTTCGGAATACCGACAACCATCGCGCGGACCGGACGGTTCAGGATGCCGCGTTTGCGGTCGCGCTCGATTTTCTCTTTGCAGGCCTCCTGTACGGCGCTGTTGATCGCTTTCATGCCGGCTCCGGAACGGGAATTGACCTTCACAACAGAATATCCCTTTCCCTTGAAATATTCCATCCAGGCATCGTTTCCGCGCTCATCGGCAAGGTCCGATTTGTTCAGCAGGATCAGCCGTGCTTTGTTCTTTCCAAGTTCATCTATATCCGGGTTGCGGCTCGCTGCAGGAACTCTCGCATCGACCAGCTCAATCATCAGGTCGATGAGCTTTAAGTCTTCCTGCATCTGTCTGCGGGCCTTCGTCATATGACCCGGGTACCACTGATAATTCATGTTTCTTCTCCTTCTATGCTGCGTTTACACGAAACCGATTTTCTTCCACGGCGAAATCGTAAACCAGAGCTTTCCGACAATGCGGTCCGAATCCACGAGTCCCATGCCGTTGTGGCGGCTGTCCTCGCTGTTGTTCCGGTTGTCGCCGAGCACAAAGTACTGTCCCTTCCCGACCGTGATCGGCTCGGAGGCAAGTCCCGCGTTTGTGATGGCCGGAAATTCATCTTTTTCATTATAGACTTCCCCGTTGATGAGGATCTGTCCGTCTTTGATCTGTACCGTCTCGCCCGGCAGCGCAATCACACGCTTGATGTGGATGCTCGCCTTCTTGTCCTCACTCGTCCGGAACGCGATGATATCCCCGCGTTTCGGAGAACTTAAGCGGTACCAGGCGGAGTCCATCAGCACACGCTCCCCCGGCACGAGAGTCGGCTCCATCGAGCCCTCCTGCACCACGACACTTCTGCAGAAAAACCAGGAAAATGCCGCCGCAAGAAGAATCGCTGCGATGATTTCCAGATTCCATACAAACATGGAACGGATCTTTTTCTTGTAGAAATATTCTTTTACATATCTGGTATTCATACCCATAGTGTAATTCTCCGTAAGACAAAACCGGAGAAACACAATTACTCATGTTCCTCCGGCCATCCTTTTAACGACTTATTATTTTACCAGCTCTTTCACTTTCGCTGCTTTACCAACACGGTCTCTTAAGTAGTTCAGTTTCGCACGTCTTACTTTACCACGTCTGATAACTTCTACTTTCTCAACGTTCGGAGAGTGTACCGGCCATGTTTTCTCAACGCCTACGCCGTTAGAGCTCTTACGAACAGTGAAGGTCTCTTTGCTTCCGCCGCCCTGTCTTTTCAGGACAACGCCTTCGAATACCTGGATACGCTCGCGGTTACCCTCTTTGATTTTACCGTAAACTTTAACGGTATCACCAACGCGGAACTCCGGTGCTTCTGCTTTTAACTGTGCATCTTCGATTTTCTTAATAATGTCGTTCATTTCTTTATCTCCTTTTTTTACCCTGGATGTTCTTAATGCCTTTTTGCAACAGCGGACCATCTCTTTACTCACAACAAGATATATTATACTATAATGCATCCGCAGATGCAAGTATTTTTTTCACTTTCCATTCGCCGCTGTACAGCAGACTGCGAAGCGCGAAGGAAAACCGCTGCAGGCCGTCCGCGGACGGTATGCCGGTAAGCCGTGCGACCAGACGGAAACCGTTTTTTTCAAGCTGCTCTTCGAGTTTTTCTTCCTCTTCCGAGAATCCGGCCGGGCACAAAAACACCAGCGGTGTTTCTTTTCCGGCAAAACTGCGGATATACTCGCTCTTTGCTTTCATACCCTCCTCAAGCGTTCCCGGAAGCTGCAGAATCAGCAGATCATGGTCATCAAACAGATTTTTCTGTTTCCGGATCTTCTTTCGTCCGAGATCAAGGCTGACACCATAGCGTGTCATGCCTGCCAAAAGATCGTGCGCCCAGGCAGACGATTCCTCTTTTTCATTGCATGCGCAGGAAATCTGGAATGCATTTTCCAGAAGGTCCGGCCGCCGCTCGGCTGTCCGCACCAGAGAGGCCTCATGGCGCCATGCTTCGATCTTTTTGTGGTCACCGGAAAGAAGCACCTCCGGAACTTTTTTCTCGTGCCATGTCTCCGGTCTTGTGTAATGCGGATACTCAAGCAGATTGTCCTGCAGTGACTCAAACTGCGAAGATTCCTCGTTGCTTAAGACACCCGGCACAAACCGCGATACCGCATCCACCAGCACCATTGCGCCGAGTTCTCCGCCTGTTAAAACATAATCCCCGATCGAGATATAGTCCGTTACCACTTCCTGCAGTACGCGGTCATCGATGCCCTCATAGTGGCCGCAGAGCAGCACAAGATCGTCCTCAAGCGCCAGCTCTTCCACCATCGTCTGGTTCAGTACTTTTCCCTGCGGTGTCAGATAGACCGTGCGCGGCTTTTTCCCGATCTTTTCGGCTACCGACTGGTAGGCGCGGAACACCGGCTCCGCCTCCATGACCATGCCCGCACCGCCGCCGTACGGGTAATCGTCCACGCGGTTGAATTTATTTGCTGAAAAATCCCGGATATTCGTCGTCTCGAGGGAAATATAGCCGTTGTTGATGGCTCTTCCGAGGATGCTGGTGTGCAGCCCCTGCTCGATCATCTCCGGAAACAGCGTCAGAATATGATATTTCATCGTTCTTTACTCTCTTTATCAGTCAATCAGGCCCGGAAGAAGGTGAATCGTCATCTTCTGCTCATCCAGGTCCACATCCAGAATGCAGTCATGGATCGCCGGAATCAGAACCTCTCCGTGCTCTTTCGAATCTACAATATAGACGTCGTTCGCACCAGTCTCCATCACATCGCGGAGCGTGCCGAACAGTTCGCCGTCCTCGGTGTACATCTGCATTCCCTGCAGGTCTGCGATATAGTATTCGTCCTCTTCCAGCGGAATGGCATCCTCTCTCGTCACATAGAGGCTGCAGCCTTTATACCGTTCGATATCGTTGATGTTGTCAATTCCTTTGAATTTTACAATGGCAAGCTGTTTGAAAAAACGCACGCCAGTTACATGGAGTTCTTTTTTTTCTTTTCCTGTATCGAGAAAAACGCGGTCCAGAGAAAGAAAACGCTCCGGATCTGTCGTCGGATATACCTTTACCTCACCGCGTACGCCGTGGGTTGTGGTAATTACGCCAATCTGCAAATATTCTTCCATTCAAAAACCCTTTCCAACCAGTTCTACTGTGTATTGCGACTTGAGAAACACGCTTTGCGAGTTTCTCAAGTTATCGCGGCAGTCGCCAAGGTCCCGTGCAAGCACGGACTTTGTCTCGTTGCCCGCGTAAAGAAAGGAACCGGCAACAACTGTCGGTTCCTTTTCCTATTTTTTACTTACTGTAAAATTTCTACGACAACTTTTCTGTCGCTCTTTGAGGAAGCTGCTTTTACAACCGTACGGATTGCTTTCGCAATGCGTCCCTGACGTCCGATGACTTTTCCCATATCTGACGGATCTACTTTGAGTTCCAGCAGAAGGTCATCACCGCTGACGGTTTCTGTCACAACTACCTCAGATGGATGATCAACCAGAGATTTTGCAATTACTTCGATAAGTTCTTTCATTACAAGATACCCCCGTATGAATTATTTCTCGATACCAGCCTGTTTTAAGAGTTTGGCAACGATTTCGGTCGGCTGTGCGCCGTTAGCCAGCCATTTTTTAGCAGCCTCCTCGTTGAAGCTGATTGCGCTCGGCTCGCGGTTCGGATCGTAAGTTCCGATCTCCTCGATGAAACGTCCGTCTCTTGGGGATCTGGAATCTGCTACAACGATTCTATAAAAAGGAGCTTTCTTCTGTCCCATTCTTCTTAATCTCATTTTTACTGCCATTTTTCTTTACCTCCATTGTAAATTCATGTATTTATTTATATTTTTTCTTTTATGCTAAAAGGGAAGTTTGAATCCTCCTCTTTTACCACCCTTACCGACCATTCCGGTCATCTGTTTCATCATTTTTCTTGACTGTTCAAACTGTTTGATGAAACGGTTTACCTCCGCGATGTCAACACCGGCGCCTTTTGCAATTCTCTGCTTTCTCGACGGATTGATGAGATCCGGGTTTTCTCTTTCCTTTGGCGTCATAGAAAGTACGATAGCTTCCTTTCTCGCCATATCTTTTTCATCCACCATGCTCTCAAGATCCTGGCCCTTCATTTTCGCGCCGACGCCCGGAAGCATATTCAGGATGCTGGAGATGCCGCCCATATTGCGCATCTGCTCCATGGAATCCAGATAATCGTTGAAGTCGAACTGCGCTTTCTTCATCTTCTGTTCCATGGCTTTTGCTTTCTCTTCGTCGATGTTTGCCTGTGCTTTTTCGATCAGGCTCATCACATCGCCCATGCCGAGAATACGGGATGCCATACGGTCCGGATAAAACTGTTCCAGATCCGAAAGCTTTTCGCCCATGCCGACATAGAGAATCGGTTTTCCGGAAACTGCGCGGATCGAAAGTGCCGCACCGCCTCTGGTGTCACCATCTAATTTTGTAAGTACTACGCCGTCGATGCCGACTTTATTGTTGAACATCTCGGACACATTGACTGCGTCCTGTCCGGTCATAGCATCTACTACCAAAAGGGTCTGATCCACAGGAACAGCCGCTTTGATATCCTGTAACTCCTGCATCATCTCTTCGTCGATGTGCAGACGGCCTGCCGTATCCAGAATCAATACATTGAAGCCGTTTGTCTTTGCATGCACCAGCGCTGCCTTTGCGATATCCACCGGACGGTTTTTATCTCCCATAGCGAACACTTCCACACCCTGCTTTTCTCCGTTGACCTGCAGCTGTTTGATCGCTGCCGGGCGATAGACGTCACAGGCGGCAAGGAGAGGTTTTCTTCCCTTGGCTTTTAACTTTCCTGCAATTTTTGCGGTTGTGGTTGTTTTACCGGCTCCCTGAAGACCTGCCATCATAATAATGGTAACTTCACTCGCCGGGCGCAGTGCGATTTCCGTTGTCTCGGAACCCATCAGCTTGACCAGCTCGTCATTTACGATTTTAATGACCATCTGACCCGGATTCAGTCCGTTCATGACGTCCTGTCCGACTGCCTGCTCCTGTACGGATTTGATAAACTGTTTTACTACTTTGAAGCTGACATCCGCCTCTAGAAGTGCCATTTTTACTTCCTTCAGCGCAGTCTTTACATCCGCCTCGGTCAGGCGGCCCTTGCTTCTGAGATTTTTGAAAACATTCTGGAGTTTCTCGGTTAAACTTTCAAATGCCATGCTCAAAGCTCCTCTAATATATCCGATGCAATTGCTGCAATCCGCTGCATCACATCTTCTTTCGGGGTATCACCGGATGGGTCTGTCAGCTTTCGGATCTCGTTTACATTCTCCCGGATCTGCACAAAGCGTTGTACCAGATGAAGCTTTTCTTCATACTCTTCCAGTGTCTTGTTGCAGCGTCTGACCAGATCGTGAACTCCCTGGCGGGAAATGCCCCGCGCTGCCGCAACCTCGCTCAGGGAAAAATCGTTGAGCACCACGTCCTCATATACCTGACGCTGATGTTCAGTCAGAAGTTCGCCGTAAAAATCATACAGTAATGTCTGTTCCAATATTTTTTCCATTGCGATCACCTTGGTTATCATACACGAAAAGGCGCAGGGTGTCAAGTATTTTTTCTTGACAGTTTTAAAATTTTTCTGATCCGTTTCAAAAGCCGCAGAAAGGGCGCATTTTCCGCGTTTTTTCGCAGAAAACACGCCCCTTATAAAGACTTTTGTATACCTACTGCAGCTCCGCAATCCTCGTCACAGCCACATAAATCGACTGAATTTTGTACCATGTCGGATAATCCACAATGCCGGAAACCGGCAGGCCGAACAGCCGCTGGAACGCTTCGACGGCGTCCTGCGTCTCTTCATCGAAATAGCCATTTTCATAGACCGTCGGAATCGATGAATACACCTCCGCAATCACGTTCAGCTGCTCCTGCATCTGCAGTACCTTGTTCCCGGACGAGCCGATGGTGAGGTCATACCCCGGCCAGGAGGACGGGATGCCGGAAATCTCCTCCGCCGTGTTGATATACATATTGTCTCCATAATAATTGCGGAGAATCTGAATCGTTGAATACCCTTGGTCCGCCAGGTTTTTGGACCCCCACTGGCTCATCCAGTTCGGGCAGCTCACACGGTTTCCGTCACAGTACTGCGTCAGAATCGGCTGTTTCACATTCGGGCGCGACAGGTAATCAGCAAAAATCTCATCGACCACAAGGGAAATGCTGTCGAAAATATTCCTGCCGTAAATCCATTTGTGATCGTAGGCCGTCGACGAAGTGATCGTAAAATCGTATCCCTTGTTGCGGTACCATTCTGTATAGACACGGTTCAGCGTAAATGACATGATTGCGAGGATATTCGCCCGGATCGCCGCATCCGGCCATGTTGCATAGATTTCCGAGCACGCCACGTTTTTGATGTAGTCGCGGTACCGCACATAATAGTCGCGTGCCGTGCTGTCGGTCGGCGCTCCGTCGTGGACGATGATATACTCCGGGATCACGACACGGGACAGCACAATCTCACCGCTCTCCCTCGTCGGCTTGATCTCACTTTCCGGAATTTTCGCCGGATATTCGCCGAACAACGTATGGTCCGGGATCGTCACATCCGCAAACGCTGCGCCCTCTGCCAGTTTGAGGTCCACCTGCTGGACGGACTGTTCTCCTGAAAGAAGCTCGGAGCCCGTCACTTCAACCAGTTCATACCCTTCCGCCTCCACTTTCACCGTATATTCGGAATACGGCTGATTCACATTCGGTTCCAGACTGTACTCGAGCGGCGGCGTCGCCAGATCCAGCGTCTCCGTTCTGCCGTCCCCGTCGGTAATCAGCTCCTCGATCACATTCTGCGGATCTCCCGTATACGAAACCGTCACCCGCGCCCCGGAAACAGGCCGCGCCTGGATTCTTGTATTTACCCGGATTTCCAGCCGCCCGCGGTCAGTCATTTCCTGCTGCATACGCAAATTTTTCATAAAAAAGCCCCATATCCTGCACTCCTTTTATGGTATGCAGAATATGAGGCTTTGTTGCTTTTCATTTTTCGATTTACAGGATCCGCTGGACGTCGTGGATCATGACGTAGACCATCAACGCCATCAGAAGCACCAGGCCCGCGAAGTGAACCATACCCTCCAGGTCTCGCCGGATTGGTTTTCTGCGGATGGCTTCTATGATCAGAAAGACAAGCCGTCCGCCGTCGAGTGCCGGGAGCGGCAGCAGGTTCATGACGCCAAGGTTTGATGACAGCAGAATCACCATGTTCAGCATCGTCATCACCGTAACCAGAACGCCCTGCGATTTTACATCATCATAGGCGGTTCCGATCGCATCCACCACGCCGACCGGGCCGGAAAGATCGTTCACAGAATACTGTCCGGTGATCAGCATACTGACGCTGTCAATGACGGTGCGCACCCAGTATTTGATCTCCAGCACGCTGTATTTCAGCACGCCGATCGGGGACTGTTTCTCCCGGAGCTGATACGAAAACTGTACATTCGCATACGTATTTTCAACCGGTGTCACCGTAATCTCTTTCGTCTTTCCGCTGTGCTCATACTCCAGCGTCACAGCGCTTCCATCGAAAGGATGCTCTGTCTGGTAAGCAGTAAAATCTGCCACACAGGTGATCGGCGCTCCGTTGATCGATACGAGCAGGTCGCCCGCGACAACACCCGCAGCGGCAAGCGGCATATTCTGCTGCACATACGTGAATTCCATGCCGCGGTCACAGTCATCGTAGTTAAAGCCCATCATATACCGCGTTGTCACCGTCGGTTCATATGTGATCGTTTTCTTTTCCCCGTCGGCCTTTTTAACCTCCAGCGTAATCTCATCCGTCGGCACACCCCGTACCGTCATCACAGAGTTCAGCTCTTTTCCGATGGAAATATGTCTTCCTTCATAGGAAGTGATGATATCTCCCGCTTCCAGGCCTGCCTCTGCCTCCGGCGAACCGTCTGCCACTTCTGTGACGCGCGCCGGGGAACTTCCCGCGTAACTGATCACAAAGATTGCGCAGAAAAATGCCAGAATCATGTTGAACACCGGTCCCGCCGCAACGACGGAAATTCTTGCCCACACGGATTTGCTGTTAAAGGTTCCTTCCCCCTCCTCTTCACCGTCCTCGCCGAGCATCTGGCACGCACCGCCGAAAGGCAGAAGTTTTAAGGAATAGACCGTTCCTCCTTTTTCTGTCTTTACCACCGTCGGGCCAAAGCCGATCGAAAATTCCGTCACGGTAATACCATTCGCTTTCGCCAAAAGAAAATGCCCCAGCTCATGGATAATGACGGTGATTCCGAAAATGAGTACGGCTATCAGGATTTTTACAATCATGCTGTCTTATTCTCCCATCTTATATCTGTTCGCAATCCATTCATACGTCTCCTGCTCCGCCGCGAGAATCTGCTCCAGCGTCGGATCGGCAATCGTTTTGTGTGCTTCCATTGCACCGGCGATCACGTCGTAAATCTCGAGGAAACGGATCTTCTTCGCGAGGAACAGTGCAACGGCGCGTTCATTTGCCGCATTGAAGACCGTCGGCATGGAGCCGCCCGTCCGGGACGCCTGCATTGCCATCGGAAGGCCGAGGAAGGTATCCATATCCGGTTTTTCAAACGTGATCTGTGTCAGCGCCGCAAAGTCGAGGCGGTCGCCTGCAAGGAAGCGGCGCTCCGGGTAATACAGTGCGTACTGGATCGGCAGTTTCATATCCGGTGTGCCAAGCTGTGCCATGACAGCGCCGTCTTTAAATTCTACCATGGAATGGATAATGCTCTTTGGCTGTACCACAACCTGGATGTGGTCGAGATCAACACCGAACAGCCATTTTGCTTCCATGACTTCCAGTCCTTTGTTAACGAGTGTCGCGGAATCAATCGTGATCTTGTGCCCCATCGACCAGTTCGGATGACGGAGCGCCTGCTCTACCGTTACGTTTTCGAGCTCCGCTCTTGTTTTTCCGCGGAACGGACCGCCGGATGCAGTAATCAGAAGTTTTTCAATTTCTTTTCTGTTTTCCCCGTGCAGACACTGAAAAATCGCCGAGTGCTCACTGTCCACCGGAAGGATCTGCACACCGCATTCCTCTGCCAGCGGCATAATAATGTGTCCCGCCGTTACCAGTGTCTCTTTGTTTGCCAGTGCAATGTCTTTTCCTGCCTTCATCGCCGCAACCGTCGGGCGGATGCCGATCATGCCGACGATCGCTGTCACAAGGATTTCGCTCTCCGGCATCGTGGCAAGCTCGATCATGCCGTCCATGCCGCTGCCGATTTTTACAGGAAGATCCTTCACTCTGTCACGGAGTTCTGCCGCTTTCGCCTCATCGCCGACTGCCGCAAACTTCGGATGAAATTCCCGGATCTGCTGCTCGAGCAGTGTAATATTACTTCCGGCGCTGATGCCGACCACCTCAAGATCGCCGTTGGCACGCACGACATCGAGGGTCTGGGTTCCGATCGAACCGGTTGAACCAAGAATTGCTATTTTCTTCATATTCCAGTTTCTCCCATCTGCTTCCCGTTTATGCTGTAGGGGAAGCTTTTTTAATGAATCAGAAGCACCGACAGGAAATAGATGATCGGTGCGGTAAAGATCACGCTGTCGAAGCGGTCAAGAATACCGCCGTGGCCCGGAATCAGCTTTCCGTAATCCTTGATGCCCTGATTTCGTTTGATTGCGGATGCCGCAAGGTCTCCGACCATGGAGATCAGCGCGCCGACACCGCAGATGATGGCGTATTCCACCATGCCGCCCTTTGTCGCAGCCGCATAGATGATGCCGAGCAGAATCGCTCCGACGACACCGCCGACAGCTCCTTCTACGGATTTTTTCGGGCTTAAAACCGGCGCCATTTTATGTTTTCCAAAGAGTACGCCGACACAGTATGCACACGTATCGCAGCCCCAGGAGCACAGGAAAATCAGCCATACATGGAATTTTCCGCCGTCCAGCATACGGGTCTGATATACATAGGAAAGCATTACGCCGACATAGACAATCGCAAAGAACGCCGGCATCACCTGATTGGCGTTGTATTTCGGATAAGTAAATACGTATACTGCCATCAGAAGCACGAGATCCAGGATCAGCGCGAGCATCTGGTACATCGGGTCATGAAGCAGCAGGGACAGATAGAAAATCACAACGCCCGCATAGCCCGTAATTTCCAACAGATTCCATTTATCTTCTCTTACCTTCATCACGCGGAACAGCTCTCCTGCGCCGATCAACGACAGGCACAGAACCGTCATATAGAGCACAGTTCCGCCGCTGCAGATCGTAAGCAGCGCCACAAGGACGAGCACGATGCCGCTTAACAGTCTTGTCTTAAACATCTTTTTTATTCCTCCTTCACGCCGCCGTAACGCCGGTCTCTGTTATTATATTGTTCGATGGCTTTTCTCAATTCCTCTTCGTGGAAATCCGGCCACGGAACCTCGGTAAAGTAAAATTCCGTGTAGGCCAGCTGCCACATCAGGTAGTTGGAAAGGCGCTGCTCGCCGCTTGTACGGATCAGAAGATCTGGATCCGGGATTCCGGCGGTGTCGAGGTAGCTCTCAAAACACTGCTCCGTCAGTTTTCCGTTCTCATCAAACGCATTCTCTGCGAGAGTTCCGTTTTTCACATCCTCGATCATGCGGGTCATGCCGCGCAGAATCTCATCGCGGGAACCGTAGTTCATTGCGATCTGGAAGTACATGTGATCGTAATCTTTGGAGCACTCCTCCAGTTCATGAATGCTGTCCTGAATATCCTGCGGGAATGCGCTCGGATCTCCGATGATTTTGACGCGCATCTGATTTTTATGTGCTTTTTTGATGCATCGTTTCAGATACTGGCGGAACAGCTTTAAGAGGCCCTCCACCTCGGCGCGGGAGCGTTTCCAGTTCTCGGTTGAGAACGCATAGACGGTCAGATATTTGACACCCATGTCTTTAATCACGTCACACATTTTTTCCAGATTGTCGCATCCGACGATATGGCCGTAGCCGCGCGGCATATTGCGTTTTTTCGCCCATCTGCCGTTTCCGTCCAGGATGATGGCGATGTGATTCGGCACTTTTAATTCATTATCCATACTTTTTTCCTCCGTAAACGATAACAGGCTGCCTGCAAATGACAGGCAGCCCCTCGTTTTCTTTGTATTACACGGTCATAATTTCTTTGGATTTTACGTCCACCATCTGATCTACTTCTTTGATATATTTGTCTGTTAATTTCTGGGTCTGCTCCTCGAGCTCTTTGATTTCGTCCTCGGAAACGTCCTCTTTGGCAAGTTTCTTGAACGCATCATTGGCATCGCGGCGGATGTTGCGGATGGCTACCTTTGCGCCCTCTGCTTTTTTCTTTACCTCTTTTACCAGCTCTTTACGACGGTCCTCGGTAAGCTCCGGGAATACCAGACGGATGACTCTTCCGTCATCGGACGGGTTGATGCCAAGGTCAGACATCATGATCGCTTTCTCGATCTCTTTTACCAGGGATGCTTCCCACGGCTGGATCTGGATCATACGTGCTTCCGGAACAGAGATGTTTGCCACCTGCTGCAGCGGAGTCGGTGTTCCATAGTAATCTACAGTAATGCGGTCCAGTACGTGCGGGTTTGCACGGCCTGCGCG
Source organism: Blautia sp. AF17-9LB (assembly GCF_003479185.1). Classification (NCBI taxonomy): domain Bacteria; kingdom Bacillati; phylum Bacillota; class Clostridia; order Lachnospirales; family Lachnospiraceae; genus Blautia; species Blautia sp. AF17-9LB. The sequence continues at coordinate 67,848 of NZ_QUGU01000003.1, read as the reverse complement.
GATGGTTCCGAATTCGGAATCGAGGCTTGCAATGGATTTGCCCATTTTTACCTCAAACGGTTTTACTCTCTCGTCGATCTGATTTGCCATATTAAATTTGTCCTCCTGCTATCTCTTATACGGTCACAGTTCTGCGAACTGTGACATTCGCAGCTCTCATTTAAAGTTTTGCTTCGCAAAAGGAGAGCTGCTCACACCTGAATCATTTTCTTACGCAGTAAAACAGCAAGTGTTTTACTGCTGAATTTTTATTAATTATACCGTTACTCTTGTGCCGTTAATTTTTCCGTTTGCAGCATTTACAATGCTGTTCTCTTCATTTAAACCAAATACCAGCATCGGCATTTTGTTTTCCTTGCAAAGGATGGATGCGGTCATATCTACCACTTTCAGATCCTTTTCAATGACTTCCTGAATGGAAATCTCGTCAAATTTCTTTGCATCCGGGTTTGTTTTCGGATCGCTGTCGTAGACACCGTCTACTGCTTTTGCAAGCAGAATCTCGTCTGCCTCGATCTCAATCGCGCGAAGTACGGTTGCCGTATCGGTTGAGAAATATGGATGGCCTGTACCGCCGGCAAAGAATACAACCATGTTGTGCTGGAAATATTTGTTTGCACGGTCTTTGGAAAATCCTTTTGTGAACTCTCCGCATGGAAATGGAGTCAGAACTGCGGTCATCATTCCCTGGGAACGGAAGATTTCTGATACATAGATACAGTTCATAACGGTTGCCAGCATACCGATCTGGTCTGCTTTGGTACGGTCGATATTTTCGGAACTGCGTCCTCTCCAGAAGTTTCCTCCTCCGATTACGATGCCGACTTCAATCCCCTGGTCTACCAGAGTTTTTACCTGTTTTGCCACTTTTGTGACGGTCGGCTCGTCAAAACCGGTGTGTTTCTCTCCTGCAAGAGCTTCTCCGCTCAATTTCAGTAATACTCGTCGTTTCATCTTGCATCCTCGTTCCTTTATGATATTTTTTCACAAATGTCTTGCATTTATGAAATGATTATACCATCTGTTCCCAAAAACGACAAGGGCAAAATTCGTTTGTGTTCCGCAGATTGTCTGCCGCTGCGAGAATCCGTCTCCACTGCAGATATTCCGTCGGCGTCCGGTGCAGATACGCTTTGAAAATCCGCTGACATTCCCGTGGAGAGAGGTGAACGCTTGCGGCGATTTCTTTTAAAGTGAGCGGCTCCGTCAGATGGTTTTCCACCCAGGACATCATCTCTTTGATGTGCATTTATACTCTTCGCCCTGTTTCTCGTCCCGTCGATCGGATACCGCGCCGGCTGCTTCTGCGAACCGACGACCTGGATCATCTGTTGTGTGGTAATCTGTATTTTTACATTCACCATTCGAAAAGAATTCCGCGATACGGCGGCATAAAAACCATAAAAAAATCTCTGTCGGAAGTTCAGACTCCTGACAGAGATTTTTTATAGATTCATTTTAGATCTGCGCTACGACAAAGATATCATAAATTGCTTTGATTGCTGTTTCAAAGTCGCGGTTTTCAACGCCAATGATGATGTTGAGCTCGCTGGAACCCTGATCGATCATCTTAACGTTGACGTGTGCATGCGCCAGTGCAGAGAAAATCCTTCCGGCTGTGCCTCTCGTTCTTCTCATGCCGCGGCCTACAACAGCGATCAGCGCCAGATCGGATTCAAGATCAATAGAATCCGGCTGTACGGCACGATGCAGTCCTGCGATAACCTGCTGTTCTTTTGCTGCAAACTCACTCTGATGAACAAATACCGTCATGGTATCGATGCCGGACGGCATATGCTCAAAGGAAAGATTGTTGTCCTCAAAAACACCGAGCACTTTTCTGCCAAAGCCGATCTCGGTATTCATCATGCTCTTCTCAACCGTGATGGATGCAAAGCCTTTCTTTCCGGCGATACCGGTGATGGTGAATTTCGGTTTGCTGCAGGTATTCTCCACGATCATGGTTCCCGGATCCTGCGGTGCGTTGGTGTTCAGCACGTGGATCGGGATTCCCTCCTGACGGAGTGGGAAGATGGAGTCCTCATGAAGGACGGTAGCTCCCATGTAGGAAAGCTCACGCAGCTCACGGTAGGTAATGGTGGAAATGACTTCCGGATCCTTGACGATACGCGGATCGGTTACCAGGAAACCGGAAACATCGGTCCAGTTCTCGTAGATGTCAGCGTGTACGGCCTTTGCCACGATGGAACCAGTGATATCGGATCCGCCGCGGGAGAAGGTTTTTACGCTTCCGTCCGGTTTTGCGCCGTAGAATCCAGGAACGACTGCGTTATCCAGATCTTTTAAACGCTCGGAGAGCACTTCGTCAGTCTTGTCTGCAAGGAAGTTTCCGTTCTCATCGAAGCAGATCACTTCTGCAGAATCAATATACGTATATCCCAGATAATTTGCCATCACGATACCGTTCAGGTACTCTCCGCGGGATGCGGCGTAGTCCTCTCCGGCTGCTGCGGCAAAGTTTTCTGCGATTTTTTCAAATTCCGGGGAAAGATCCAGGCTGAGGTTCAGACCGTCGATGATCTCCTGATATCTCGCTTTGATGTTCTGCAGTTTCTTCTTGAAATCTCTTCCAGCAACTGCAGTGCGATAGCAGTCATACAGCATATCGGTTACTTTCGTATCAGCAGAATTTCGTTTTCCAGGAGCGGAAGGTACCACGTATCTTCTTCCCTCATCTGCGCGGATGATGTCTCCGACCTTCTTAAACTGCTCTGCGCTCGCGAGGGAACTGCCGCCGAATTTTACTACTTTCTTCATAATAATCTCTCCTTGCGTTCTTTTCGGATATCTTTCGAAATCTCGTTTTTCAGCCCGTCACTTTAACGTTAGAAAGCTGTTACGTACTAGATTAGAACAAAATCCCGTATGCGTCAAGAACTTTTTGGGCTGATTTATTCATTCCACAGATAAATTTCCGGTTTTTTCTCCATTTCATAGGAGAATGTCTCTCCAAGCCCGTAAACTGCCTGGCTTAATACGTACTCGCCGTTGTTTGCATAGATTTCGATCATATTCGGATCCACGAAAATCTCAAGAAGATCGCCCTCTTTTAACTGCGGCGTCTCGGCATGAAGCCATCCTTTTGCACCGGATGGATAGACATCCGTGCGGTCTGCGCAGACTTTTCCGCTCTGCCGCCAGATCTTATAGCCGCCGATTTCCAGGCTCTCACCCTCTTTTAATTCGGCGCGGATCATGGCACACTCTCCGCATGCCGAAACGAGGGAATCCGTCTTTTTGCAGAATCCGTCGCGGATGGCAGGCAGAACACGGAAGTAAATATGATCGTTCTGTACATCCACCACACGCGGCAGGCAGAACATGCCTTGCCATATACCATCTACCGGTTCCGGCATCCGAAGCCATGCGATGGAAATCCGGTTTCCGTCCGCATCCGTCATGGTCTGCGGTGCATAGAGGTCACCGCCGCAGTCCAGAAGCTGCCAGTTCTCCGGAAATTTCATTGTGCAGGTTTTTTCATCAAACTCAGGCAGCATACAGATCGCCCGATCCGCATAGCCGTCGGGGTCCTCGATCAGTTCCATCGGGGAGAATACAAAGACGCTGCGTCCGTTTACGTTAAAGAGATCCGGGCACTCCCACATCCAGCCGAGCTTCTGTTTCGTCGTCGCCTGTCCGGCCAGATGCCAGTGGGAAAGATCCTCACTCTTATAGAATAATGCCTCGCCCTTGTGATCCTTCGTCGTGCTTCCAAGCACCATATACCATGCGTCGCTTCCCTTCCAGACTTTCGGGTCACGCGTGTGCGTATTGTCGCCGATTTCCGGATCGGTGAGTGCCGGGATAACAACCTCCTTATCCCCGAAGACATCAAAATGCATACCGTCCTTCGAAGTAAGGTGAAGCTGCGCCGAGGTAAAATCCTGATCAAGGCACTGATGAATATCCTTCGGATTTACCTGATTATAGTGAACACCCGTGTAAAAGAGATGCATCACGCCGTTCTCTTCTACTGCGCTTCCGGAAAAGCAGCCGTTCTGGTCCTCGGAAAGACTCGGGAACAGGGCAACGCCGACATGCTCCCAGTGAATCAGATCCGGACTCACCGCATGGCCCCAGTGCATGGTGCCCCAGCGCGGCGCGTACGGAAAATGCTGATAAAAAAGATGATACTGTCCCTTATAATAAATCATGCCGTTCGGGTCATTCACCCAGTTGCCCGGCGCTTTTACGTGTAATCTGTTTTTCATGTGTTTGATTTCCTTTCTGTCTCTTTCTTGTTGTCTCTGATAAGAAAAGCCGGAAAAAGAAAGCATTTTTAATTCCGCCCTCCTTTGCCCGGCTTGTTCTTGATTTCTATGATTTACTTATTTGACTGCTCCGGCTACGACACCGTTGATGATCTGTTTCTGCAGTGCCACGTACAGAATCAGGATCGGGATGACGCAGAGCAGAAGACCTGCCATGATGGTTCCGTAATCTGCGGAGTAAGTTCCGTAGAAGCTGTAGGTGGAAAGCGGCAGAGTCAGCAGCTTTTTGTCGGTCAGCACCAGGGACGGCAGCAGGAAGTCATTCCAGAATGCCATCGCATTCATGATTACCATGGTGGAAATGATCGGCTTTAACAGCGGGAACACGATGCGGAAGAAGGTCTGGGTGTGGGTACAGCCGTCGATGTAAGCGGCCTCCTCCAGCGCCAGCGGGATACTTCCGCGGATGAATCCGTGGAACATGAACACGGACATCGCCATGGAAAATCCGGTGTGCATGAAGATCAGGGTCAGTCTGTGGTTCAGAATGTTTAAGGTTCCGCCGTATACACTGACAAGCGGGATCATGATTGCCTGGAATGGAATGATCATGGATGCAACCATCAGTGCAAAGATGATATTGGAAAATACGTTGACATTACGCACGATGTAGTAAGCCAGCATAGCTGCGAGTACCGTAACCAGTACGGTTGCTGTTACGGTTACAACCAGAGAGTTCTTGAAGGCATTCAGGAAGTTCATCTGATTGAATGCTTTTACAAAGTTGTCAAACGAAAGACCTTTGATCGTAAACAGCCAGGAGAACGGGCTCTTGATGATATCACGTTTCTGTTTTAAGGAGTTGATGATAACCATGACAAACGGGAACATGAACGCACAGAAAACGATGATCATAAGGAGCATAGCCAGCGCGTCAGTTACTTTTTTCTTTGTTCCGCCAATTTTCTTCTGATTCATTATGCTTCAACCTCCCTCTTCTTGGTGGTGTATACCTGAATACCGCTGATGCAGGCTACAATGATAAACAGGATAAAGGCTTCTGCCTGGCCGACACCGAACTGTCTCGATGTGAATGCTTTCTCATATACGTGCATGGCTGCCATCTCGGTGGTTCCGTACGGAGCACCGCCGGTTAAGGACAGGTTGACATCGTATACCATGAACGCACGGGACAGGGTCAGGAAGAGGCAGATAGTAACGGAGGACATCATCAGCGGAAGGATAATGTTTTTCATTTTTACCCAGCCGGATGCACCGTCGATGCTTGCCGCCTCGAGCACGTCCTCGGAAAGTCCCATAAAGCCGGCGACGTAGATCAGGATCATATAGCCTGCCAGCTGCCATACTGAAACGAGCACCAGCGCTGCAAATGCTTTGTTCGGGGTAGAAAGCCAGGAAATTTCAAACAGGCTCCATCCTGTGGTCTCACCGATGCTGACGAAAACACGGGAGAATACGAACTGCCAGATGTATCCAAGTACGATACCGCCGATCAGGTTCGGGGTGAAAAATCCGGCGCGGAAGAAGTTCTGACCTTTGATGCCGCGGGTCAGAATATAAGCCAGTAAAAAGGCGATCACATTGACGAGAACAACAACCGCAATGACATATTTAAAGGTTAACAGCAGGGATTTCCAGAACTGCGCGTCGCGCATAACGGCTGCGAAGTTGGAAAGTCCTACAAAGTTTTTCACGCTGGAAACACCGTTCCAGTCGGTTAAGGTCAGGTAAATACCGTAGATAAACGGTACCATGACGACTGCCAGGAAGCAGAACAGGCCCGGCAGCGCAAATACACAGAAATCTTTTCCCTTGTTGCTTGATTTCATTTTCGTTCCTCCTTCATATCCTCCGGCTTACTGCTCATCCCAGTATGCCTGGATGGAATCTATCAGTTCCTCGCGGTCACTTCTTCCGGCCAGATATTTCTGCATTGCCGCACCAAGGACAGACCAGTGATCGTTCGGCACGATCGCAGATGCGTTGAATGCTCCGCCGTTCTGTACTTTTTCGTAAATGTCGCGGCTTAACGGATCGCTTGGCTCGTTCGGGTTGTTTTTAAACGGAGGGATCAGGCTGCAGGTCTTTACAACCATCTGCTGTCCGATCTCACTGTAAACCAGCCAGTTCAGGAACTCTTTTGCTGCTGCTTTCTGCTCGTCGGTAGCCACGATATCATCCAGCATGATCTGTTTGGACGGGGATGCCTGGATTTTGCTGTTGACGAAGTCGTCCGGATCATTGTTCAGGAAGTATGGAAGGAAACCGTACTCGTCGGTCGTCTCGGCTCCTGCCTCCTCAAGGTTCGGCCATGCCCAGTTTCCGTTGAACCAGAAAGCGGTTTTTCCGTCTGCCAGGTCAATTGCCATCTCATCGTAATCTGCGCCGAGTGGATCGCCCTTTGCTACGTTGTACTCTTTTAACAGGTCAAAGGTATTCAGGAACTCGTTCATGCGGGTGTAGTCCGGCAGATATAAGGTTCCGTCCTTCAGCTCGTTGATGACTTCTGCTGCACCGTCGGAGGTTCCGTTGTATGTCTCGTAGATGTACTGCAGCTGGTGTGCTCCAAGGGACCAGTCTTCTTTTGCCATGGAGATCGGATTCTTCATTCCGTTGTCCCGCAGGCTCTGGAGAAGTGCTGCGAAATCGTCCTGGGTTTTGATATCGGATGGATCGAACTCGGTACCTAAGGTATCTTCAATCACGCTCTTGTTGTAGATAATACCGCGGCCCTCGATACAAAGCGGGAAGCTGTAAACCTTTCCGTTGATTTTGGTCAGGTACTCTTCTGCCTCGCCGGTCCATGCTTCATTGCTTAAGTCGGCTGCTTTTTCTTCTGCCAGTGCAATGACATCGGTCGTATCCAGAATGGAAAGTGTCGGCGGGTTTCCGGAGTTGTAGAGGCTGACTACTTTGGTATAAGGAGAATCGCCGTCCGTTACCGGCATGATCTCAATATGTACGCCTGCTTTCTCCTCGAACACTTTTGCAATCTCTTCCAGTGCTGTCTGGATTTCTGCTTTTGTGTTCATGATGACGATACTCGTTCCGGAAAGCGACGTATCGTACTGGAAGGTATCGGTGGTCATGTCGATCGGCACTTCTTCTTTTACTGCGTTCGGGTCATCCGGATCGCTTGCGAAGCCGAAGGTGCATCCGGTCAGTGCAGAAGTAAGAAGCACGCCAGACATTCCAAGAGCTGCCGCCCTGGCACTAAATTTCTTTCTCATCACAATTCCTCCTGTTATCTCTGGACAGCTGGTCCTGTCCTTCGTTTTGTGTAACCGGTCAAGTAACCGGTTACTTTCATTGTCTTTATCATAGCATTGACAGTGGGTTTCGTCAATATTTTCTTTACTTTTCGTGATTTTCCATAATTTTGTTTTTGGCTTTTGTGGAACTTTTACAAAACCGGTTACTTAACCGATTCCCGCTTGTTCCGGCGGGCGAGAAATGTTATACTATCTTCATATATTATTTGTTTTTTTCTGAAAGCTTACATGATTCACGCAACACTTTTGAAGGGAAGGACACTTGAACTTATGGCACGAAAAAAAAATGTAACCTTTAATGATATTGCACAGTACACGCATTTTTCCAAAACAACCATTTCCCGGTATTTCAACAACCCGGATTCCCTGACACCGGAAAATCAGCAGATCATTTCCGATGCACTGGATAAACTGAACTATAAAGAAAACAAAGTGGCAAAAATTCTCGCGAACGGACAGACCGAATTTGTCGGCGTCCTGATCCCGAGTCTCTCCATGAACTACTATTCCGAGATGCTGAATCAGATTCTTGCTTCTTATGAGAAATATGGCTATAAATTCCTCGTCTTCGCCGGAAACGGCCACGACGAGACGGAGCACCGCTACATTCAGGAGCTGATGTCGTACAAAATCGAGGGCCTCATCGTCCTCTCCCATACACTCTCCTCCCGCGAACTCTCCGATCTGCAGATCCCGGTCGTTGCAATTGAGCGCGAAGACCAGTTCGTCAGCAGTGTCAATACAGACAACTACCTCGGCGCGTACGAAGCGACTTCGCTTCTGATTCATAACCACTGTGATGTCCTGATTCATCTGAACTCACCGACCAAAGAAAATGTTCCTGCCTACCGCCGTCTCGCCGGTTTCCAGGATGCCTGTATAAAGGCCGGTGTACCGCACAAGGTTATCATTCGGGATTTTGGACTCTCCTATCAGGAAGCCGCAGCACCGCTGCAGGAAATCTTTGACAACATCGAACAAAAATATGCCGGTCAGAAAAAGGGCATCTTCCTCTCCAACGATGATCATGCCAATATTCTTTTAAATCTTCTGATCCGCAAGTACCATACCCTGCCGAACGATTACGAACTCATCGGCTTCGACGGTGCGCCGATTTCCGAGCAGGCTATCTATCCGATCAGCACTGTCGGCCAGCAGATTGACCAGATTGCAGACGAGGCTGTTTCCCTTCTGGTCTCCCAGATGCAGGAACGGAAAAAACGCCACCCGGTGCCGCTTGCCGAGCCGGTTCACAAGACCGTTCCGCCGCTTCTGATCCGGCGTCAGACGACCACTTGATTTTAAAAGCAGATTTCTATCATAAAAATGTTTTTATCAAAAAAGTGTCATCCACCTGCGGGCTGTGTGCCCTGCAGCTTGTGGATGACACTTTTCTTATCTTCTTACTCTTTTTTAGTTCTGTCCGTAATAAGCATTTGCACCATGCTTACGGTAATAGTGTTTATCCTGCAGCTCCTGCGGTGCCGGCTGGATTCTCGGGTTGATGGTCTCGGCACGGTATGCCATTTTGGCAACCTCTTCGAGGACAACAGCATTGTGAACAGCCTCATGCGCATCTTTGCCCCAGGTGAACGGTCCGTGGTTCTTGCAAAGAACGGCCGGAACGGCTTTTACATCTTTTCCCATCCGTTTGAACTCATTGACGATCAGATGGCCGGTGTTTTCCTCGTATGCCTCGTCAATCTCTTCTTTTGTCAGGCAGCGCAGGCACGGTACTTCACCGTAGATGTAGTCTGCATGGGTTGTTCCGTAGCACGGAATGCTTCTTCCCGCCTGTGCCCAGCTTGTCGCATAGGAGGAATGGGTGTGAACAATGCCGCCGATCTCCGGAAATGCTTTGTACAGCTCCAGATGGGTCGGGGTGTCAGAAGACGGACGGTAGCGTCCTTCTACTTTGTTTCCGTTCAGATCCATGACAACCATATCGTCCGGTGTCAGCAGGTCGTAATCCACGCCGCTTGGTTTGATGACGAACAGACCGCTTTCCCGGTCAATCTCGCTGACATTTCCCCAGGTAAAGGTAACCAGTCCGTATTTTGGAAGAAGCATGTTGGCTTCGTATACTCTTTTTTTCAGTTCTTCTAACATTGTGTTGTCCTTTCTGTCTTTCCCAAACGATGGTTCATTTTAAGCTCTCTACTGCTGCACGCTCAATCGGCAGGCCTTTTTTGTAGCGCTCGGTGAATACTTCAAATCCAGCGACGTCTGCCGGGTCCGGATCCATCTTGGTTCCGGCATTTCCTGCGAAGACTTTTGCATCGAGGTAATCCTCGAGTGTTTCATTCTCTTCTTTGTTGATCATATAAGAAGCCAGCAGTGCGATGCCCCAGGCTCCGCCCTCTCCTGCTGTCTCCATGACGGAAACCGGTGCGTCGATGGCACCTGCGAGGATCTTCTGGCCGACACCTTTTGTCTTGAAGAGACCGCCGTGGCCGAGAATCTGGTCGACCTGCACATGCTCCTCTTTCATCAGGATATCAAGGCCGACTTTCAAGGCGCCAAGGGAAGTAAACAGGTTGACTCTCATAAAGTTTGCCAGATTGAATTTCGCATCCGGAGTACGTGCGAAGACAGGACGGCCCTCGTTGAAGCCGGTTACGTGCTCGCCGGAGAAGTAGTTGTAGGCAAGGAGTCCGCCGCAGTCTGCGTCGCCCTCCAGGGCTTTGTTGTACAGCTTGCCGAACAGATCATTCGTGCTGATTTCCATGCCGAAGGTCTGCGCAAATTCACGGAAGAGATTGACCCATGCATTCAGATCAGAAGTACAGTTCTGGCAGTGCACCATGGCAACCGGATGACCGGACGGGGTTGTTACCATATCGATCTCCGGGTATACTTTGGAGAGGTTCTTCTCCAGAACGATCATAGCAAAAACGGAAGTTCCGGCAGACACGTTTCCGGTTCTGACGCGGACGCTGTTTGTTGCTGCCATACCTGTTCCGGCATCTCCCTCCGGCGGGCAGAGCGGAATGCCTGCTTCCAGATTTCCGGACATGTCGAGAAGTGCGGCACCTTCTTTTGTCAGAACACCGGCATTGTCACCTGCGGTCAGAACGTGCGGCAGAACATCGAGTGCTTTCCATGAATATGCTTTGTCTGCGACTGCCTCGTCAAATTTGGCGATCATGTCGGCAAAGTAAGTGTTGGTTTCAGAATCGATTGGAAAGATTCCAGATGCCTCGCCGATACCAACGACACGCTCGCCGGTCATTTTCCACTGAATGTATCCGGCAAGGGTTGTCACATAGTCGATATCTGCCACATGCGGCTCACCGTTTAAGATTGCCTGATACAGATGGGCGATAGTCCATCTCTGCGGGATGTGGAATCCGAAAAGATCGGTCAGCTTCTCGCTTGCTTCTTCTGTGATATTGTTTCTCCAGGTGCGGAACGGCACGAGGAGGTTTCCTGCTTTGTCAAATGCCATATAGCCGTGCATCATGGCACTGAAGCCGATGGCTCCGACGCGGGTCAGGGTGATGTCGTATTTTTCTTTGACATCAGCTGCCATTTTGGTATAGGCATCCTGCAGGCCCGTCCAGATGTCCTCAAGGGTGTAGGTCCACACGCCGTTGTCGTAGCGGTTTTCCCACTCGTGATCTCCGGATGCGATCGGGGCGTTGTCTACGCCGATCAGGACGGCTTTGATTCTGGTTGAGCCGAACTCAATGCCAAGTGCTGTTTTCTGTTCGAGGATTGCTGTTTTTGCATCCATTCCCATTGTTTTTTCCTCCCTTGGGTTCTTTTCTATTTTTTCGTCTCTGTTGACAGATTTTTTCCTGCAGTGGATTCTCTTACGATGAGTTCCGGGGAAATCAGGCGTTTAACGCTGCTTTCTTCTTCCGGGACTTTTCTGATTTTTTCGAGAATGAGCTCTGCTGCCATCTCACCGAGTTTTTCCTGCGGATGGGCAATGGTCGTGATCCCGATCGGACTGCTCTGGCCGATCAGCGAGTTGTCGTATCCGGTGACGGCGATGTCTTCCGGCACGGAGATTCCCTTTTCTTCCAGCATGGAGATGACGGCGAGCGCGATCTGGTCGTTGTAGCAAACGGCGGCATCGACGGACTTTTTGCTGTCGAGCAGCATGGAAAGCATCAGGGACGGTTTGGTTTTCCGGTCTTCGGTGTGAAACCAGATGACGTTTTCGGGATCATACAGGATTCCGCTTTCCTGCAGCGCCTGCACGTAGCCTTTATGGCGCTGGGCGCCCTGGCTGTCGTCGGCCTTGAAGATGCCGATGATGTTTCGTCGGCCGGTCTCTAAAAGGTGCCGGGTCAGCAGATAGCCGCCTTTGCAGTCATCCATCAGAATGCAGGGCTTGTCTGCCATCTGGGGGTAGCAGCCCTGGATGAAGACATACGGGATCTGGTACTTGTCCAGCATTTCGTACAAGTTGATGTGGCGGCAGAGGATCTGGCTTTTGCTCGGCTCGATGATGAGGCCGTCGATGGGCTTGTCGAGGAGTTCTTTTAAGACTTTTTCTTCTTTGGAGCGGCTGTTACAGGTGTTCTTTAAGATAATGCTGTAGCCGTTTTCGCTCAGCACTCGATCCATTCCCTGGATGAGGCGGGGGAAGATGTAGTCGGACAGGTAGGTGGTGGTGACGGCGATGTTTTTTGAATTATGACGCTGGATTACGCGCTCGGAGCAGAAGGTTCCTTTGCCGTGCCGGGCGGTGATGTAGCCTTCATTTTCGAGAAGAGCGAGGGCCTTTCGGACAGTGTGGCGTGAGAGGGCGTATTCCCGGGTCAGTTCGTTTTCGGAGGGAAGCTTCTGGCCGGGTTTTATGGTTCCGGAGAGAATCTGCTCTTTTAGGGCTTCCATCAGGGTGTAGTATTTGGCTTTGCCGGTGGTTGGTTCCATGTGATTGGTGATTCCCCTTTCTGGAATTTATAATACAACTTGTACGGTTGTTGTGACAAGTTGTATTTTTGTTGTGGGGAAGGAACGCTCAGGAGTATCGGGTGTCCGGGGTGTGGCTGTTTCGGAGGCTAGGAACTCTAAGGGTGTGAAAATTTGCTAAAAACATTCCCCCAAATCAAAAACTCGCATACGCTCAGACAGTTTGATTTGGGGGAATAACGCAAATTTCCACGCCCTAAGGGTTCCTACGCCTCCTGCAAATGCCACGCCCCGGACACCCGATGCTCCTGAGCTGACTTTGACCCCGTAAATGGAGGGAAGCGGTCCTGCGGTGGCTTCCCTTGGTTCACCAATAGAGTAAATGGGCGGGCGGGTGGGTCCAATACCTTAATGAGTGGACGGGGACACTTTCTTGCGGATGGCCTCTTCGTAGACGGTGTATTCTTGAGGACAGTGCATTCGCGGGACGGGGTCACCTTTTAGAAAGTGGTAGCGGATGTAATAGAGGGTATCGTCTTCGCCGCGTTCCGAGAGCATGCGCAGCAGAAATTCGAGCTGCGAGAGTGTCTCGGGATGGACGAACCAGAGGTGGCCGATTCCTTTTTTGAGATACTGGTACGGCGCCTGATCGGTATAAGCGTCTCCGAGGTAGACGCGGGACGCGCTGATGCGGTCCATAATCATCTCGGCGACGTAGCGGCGCGGCATTGGGACGCCTTTGATGATGGTGTCACAATTGATACCGTAATCAATCCAGTATTCAAAATGATGTTTGTTGCGCCCTTTATGGTGCATCCAGGATTTTGACATGCCGGTGTCTTCGCGCTCGGCGTTATTGGGACTCCGGTCGCCCTGATAGTATTTCATGCCGACCAGAAATTCCGTCGGCGAATATTTCGAGAGGTCGTGGGTCAGTCCCTGCCAGTACAGTCCTATTTTGAAGCAGTACCGCATGACCCACATTTTGTGTGTGGTAATGGTTTTAAAGTGCTGCCATGCTTTCATCATTCTGTCTCTTCTCCTGCTTTCCTGTTAAAATTATGATACTGCGCGGCGGCACGATGACCGTTTTTGCGCTGACTTTTTTCTGATTTTCTTCTGTCAGGAATACTTCCGGTGTGTTGGTGTCGGCCGTCAGATACCAGACCTTCTGTTCCGGGAGGGACGGCAGTGCCAGCTCATGCGGATTCCAGTGCATGTTGTAGGCAATATAGAGGTCGTCGTCCTTGTTTCCGTCTTTATCCTGGAAATAGCTTCCGCAGTACATGACGCCGATAAAACGGCATGTGTTTTCCATCTGGGAGAACCAGGCTCTCTGGCTGTGGAAGGACATATCCGGGCAGCCGTAGGATTTGTAGTCGATGAGGCGCGGCTCGCGTTCGCCGTGCAGCGCCGGATGCGCTTTCCGGAAGGCGATTGCTGCTTTTACAAAGGCGGCAAACTCCGGATTCCGGGCGGCTGCTTTCCAGTCGATCCAGCCGGTTTTGTTGTCCTGGCACCAGGCGTTGTTGTTGCCCTTCTGGCTGTTGCCGAATTCATCGCCGCCGTAAATCAGCGGTGTTCCCTGGCTTGTCATCAGCATGAGAACGGCATTTTTCAGCTGGCGGAGACGCAGCGCGCGCACAGCCGGTTTCCGGGTCACGCCTTCTGCGCCGCAATTCCAGGTCAGGTTTTCGTTGGAACCATCCATATTGTCTTCGCCGTTGTCCAGATTGTGTTTCTGTTCGTAGGAAACGCTGTCATACAGGGTAAAACCGTCGTGATCCGCAAGATAATTGATCACACCGTGTGTCTCCGGGCTTCTTCTCAGATAATAGGTGAAGTCGGAAAGGCTGCCCTCATCGCCTTTTAAGAAGCGGCGGATATGGTACTGGTAGCCCTGATTGTGTTCCCCTAAATTCCGGAACCACGGGCGTTTTCCCTGATAGATCCGTGCGCCGTCAAAACCGAGGAAAATCAGTTTCGTCTTCCGAAGGAGTGCATCTTTGGACGCTTCTTCTGCCAGCGATGCATCGCCGACCAGATGGAAACCGTCGATCTGATAGCGGAGCTGCCAGTGGTGCAGAACCTGCAGGACAAAACCAGAAGGCGTTCCCGGGGCAAAACAGAATTCCATCAAGCATTCGATACCATTCTCATGCAGGGCATCGACCATCTCTGCGAACTCTGCGACGGCATCTGCGGATGCAGCATACGAAGCTTTCGGAGCAAAATACAGGGCCTTTGTGCCGTATCCCCAATAATTCACGCGCTTCTCTTCCGCCGGCGCCGGATATACATAGGCCGGCTCCGTAAGGGAGGTCCACTCAAAAAACTCGTAGGACGGCATCAGCTCTACTGCATTGATACCGAGTTCTTTTAAGTATGGAATTTTTTCGATCACGCCGCGGAACGTTCCCTTGTTCTTTACACGGGAGCTTCCGTCTTTGGTGAAGCCGCGCACATGGAGCTTATACAAAATCGTCTCCTCATACGGCCGGTGCAGTGAGGTGGTGCGCATTACCGGGTACTCCGGGAGAAGGCAGCAGCAGGCGCCCTCTTCTTTTTCCATCGGTGCACCGAAGGTTTCTCTTCCTTCTACTGCTCCCGCATACGGATCCAAGCAGAAAGCTTCGTCCATCCGGTAGGCATACGAAAACTTTCCTACCGTCAGGCCTGTGATTTCCACGGAACTGATCACGCCAGTGCGCTCCTCTTCCGGAAGCGGCACGGTAAGAAACGGTTTCTGGTGACCTTTCCGGTACAGCAGAAGCTCTGCTTTTTTTCCATCCGATACTTCTACGGCAAAATTGTATCCGTCTTTCGTCGCCGATGCGCCCATTTTCTCCGGATTTCCCGGTAAAATTCGATATTTTCCTCTGTTTTTTGTCTGTATCATAATTCCCGCCCTTATTTTTTATAATTTGTTGCAATTGTCATACTATTAATGTAAATCATTTGAATAAAATTGTCAATTGACCAATGTTACCAATTGTTATACCTCTAAATCCAGTTCCACCGGGCAATGGTCGGAACCGAGGATTTCGGTATGGATTTTGGCATCTGCAACTGCATCTTTTAAGGACTCTGATACCATAAAGTAATCAAGCCGCCATCCTGCATTCCGCTGGCGTGCCTGGAAGCGGTATGACCACCAGGAATACGTCACGGTGTCCGGATACAGCATACGGAAGGAATCAACAAAGCCTTTTTCTTTGATCACGGCAAATTTTTCGCGCTCCTCTTTCGTAAAGCCGGCGTTTTTCTCATTTGCCTTTGCATTTTTGATATCCATCTCGGTCGCTGCGACGTTCAGATCTCCGCAGAAAATCACCGGTTTTTCCTGCTCCAGTCCTTTTAAGTAAGAAAGAAACGCATCCTCCCACTCCATCCGGTAGGCAAGGCGTTTTAATTCATCCTGCGAATTCGGTGTGTAGACGGTTACAACAAAGTATTCCGGAAACTCTGCCGTAATCACACGGCCTTCCGTATCATGTTCTTCGATTCCGATACCATAGCGAACAGAAATCGGCTCCTCTTTGGTAAACAGGGCCGTACCGGAATATCCTTTCTTTTCCGCATAATTCCAATACTGATGATAGCCGGGCAGCTCGAGGTCGATCTGTCCTTCCTGCAGCTTTGTCTCCTGCAGGCAGAAAATATCGGCATCTGCCGCCTCAAAGTATTCCTGAAAGCCTTTCTTCATGCAGGCTCTCAGTCCATTTACGTTCCAGGATATCATTTTTTTCATACGCAATTCATCTCCTTTTCCTGACAGTCTGTTCTCTGCGGTTTCTGTTGCAAAACGCCGGGAACCGACTTCCGTTTTCTTTTATTCCTCTTTCAGAACATACAGCACTTCCAGCGACGCATCCGACGGTCCGTGAAATTCGCAGCCGTCTGCTTTATACTGGCGCATCAGTTCCAACATTTCTCTGCTGTACCGCTCGCCCGGGCAGATGAGCGGGATTCCCGGCGGATATGGGGCTGCCATCTCGGCTGCAATTCGTCCTTCCGCTTCTGCAAACGGAACGGCTTCCTTCTCCGCAAAATATGCCTCGCGCGGTGTCTTTACCATCTCCGGCAGGCTGCGGAACAGCCACTGCTTTTCTGTAAACTTCGTCCGCCCCGCCGTTTTCCCGCTCTCTGCTGCCGAAATTCCTGCCAGCGCATCGATCAGCCGTGTGATATCTTCCTCGCTGTTTGCCCAGGTAATAACGCAGACCACGTTCTCCTCGTCGGCAAGCTCTGTACTAACGCGGTATTCCTCGTACAGACGCACCTGCAGATCGTAACCGGAAATACCAAGTTCTCTTGCCGAGAATACAAGACGCGTCGGATCGATCTTCCATACGCCGCACGTTCCTTCCATCTCGGTCCCAAGAACTTCGATTCCTTTGATCTTTGTAAGCTCCTGCCGCGCCCTCTGGCCGAGTTCCAGCGCGCGTTCCATTCGCTCTTTTCCGTGCAGCGCCATCCCGCGCCGCGCCGCATCGAGGGATGCCATCAGAAGGTAGGACGGCGATGTACTCTGTACCATCTGCAGATTGGCGGCCACTCTTGCCTCATCGAGACGGCCAGAACCGAGTGATAAGAAGGAGCTCTGTGTAAAGGAACCCGCCGTTTTGTGGATACTCTGCGCGCAGGCATCCGCACCACTTTCCAGTGCGCCGAGAGGAAGCTGTTCGGAAAAATAGAGGTGCGATCCATGTGCTTCATCGACAAGAAGCGCTGCGTTGTGGCAGTGACAGATTTCTGCGATCGCCTGCAGATCACTGCAAAGACCGTAGTACGTCGGGCTGACCAGCAGTACGGCTTTCGCATCCGGCGTTTCGGCAAACGCTTTTTCGATGGTTTCCGGCGTCACGCCGCCCCACATCTGCCATTTTGTGCTGTACTCCGGCATCACATAAACCGGTGTGGCTCCGCATAAAATCAGTCCCATCAGCACCGATTTGTGCACGTTCCGCGGGACAATGATTTTTTCGCCCTCTTTCACAGAGGAAAGCACCATCGCCTCGTTGCCGCATGTCGTACCGTTGACGAGAAAGAACGTTTTTTTTGCCTTCCACGTTTCTGCCGCCAGACGCTGCGCCTCCGCGATCACGCCCTCCGCATGGTGAAGATCGTCGAGGCCTTCTGCCTCCGAGAGGTCATACGCTGCAAGCGATGCTCCGTTTAGCGCCTCATCCAGCCCCCGCTCAAACCGGTGTCCCGGGATGCGGAAATACGCCGGCGCTTCCTCCCTGAACTGTTGTAACGCCTCCACAAGAGGCATTCGATTCTGATCCATTCTGTTTTGTTTCCTTTCCAATGGTTTCTCCATCTTTTTCTGAAACGAAAGAATCCTCCCCGCACCGCCGTGCGGGAAGGACCCCTTATTCGCATTTTTCTGTTTATTATGGTTTATTCTACCGGAGTAGTCCAGCCATATTTGTCTTCCAGCTTGCCCCACTGGATACCGGTCAGGGTATCGTACAGTTTCTGGGTCAGCTCACCGATCTTGAAATCGTTGACGATAACGGAATCGTCTTTGTATACGAACTCGCCGACTGGAGATACAACAGCTGCTGTACCGGTACCGAATGCCTCTTCCAGTGTGCCGTCATGGCCTGCTTTCATCAGGTCGTCGATGGACAGATGGGTCTCGTTTACTTTGTAGCCCCAGTCACGCAGGATGTGGATCAGGGAATCACGGGTTACGCCCGGAAGTACGGTTCCTTCCAGTGGTGCGGTGTAGATTTCGCCGGCGATCTTGAACATGATGTTCATAGTTCCAACTTCCTCTACATATTTACGATGTACGCCGTCCAGCCACAGAACCTGGGTGCATCCCATCTTCTCTGCTTTTACCTGGCCTGCGATGGAGCTTGCATAGTTACCGCCGCATTTTGTGAAGCCTGTGCCGCCTTTGACTGCACGGACATATTCATCCTCAACCAGGATCTTAACCGGGTTGATGCCCTCTGCATAGTATGCTCCAACCGGAGTGGTGATGATAACGAATTTGTAGGATTTTGCCATATGTACGCCAAGGCTTGCCTCAGTAGCGAACATGAACGGACGGATGTAAAGAGATGTACCTGGCTCAGACGGTACCCAGTCTTCCTGTGCTTTAACCAGTGCTTTGACAGCTTCTACAAACATCTCCTCCGGTACACCCGGCATGCAGAGTCTTTCGTTGGATTTGATCATACGGCGTGCGTTCATTTCCGGACGGAACAGCTGGATTTTTCCTTCTGCTGTTCTGTATGCTTTCATACCCTCGAAAGTTTCCTGTGCATAGTGAAGTACCATGGTTGCCGGATCCATCGGGATTCCGCCGTACGGTACGATTGCTGCGTCATGCCATCCCTGCTCTTTATCCCAGTCCATGACAAACATATAGTCTGTAAAGTGTTTTCCGAATCCAAGGTTTTTCTGATCCGGTTTTTCCTGTAAATGCTCTCTTTTTTCAAATCTGATATCCATTTTTTGCCTCCCCGGCAGTTGAGGATAAGTTTGTTCAGCTGCCTGTATATTTAGATTCAATAGTGATAGTATAAGGCTGTACCTGAAAACAGTCAAGAGAAAATACGACTAAATTTTCATTTTTTCTTTCTTATTTATTGTATCTTTTCCGTATTTTCCTGTATCAGCCGCATTTTTTCTTCTTTCCCGGCACAGCCATTGTGTTTTTTTTTATTATCTGTTAGAATGGCAGACAAGAACCTGATAAGACTTGAACACGAAAAAGGAAGGTAATACAAATGAGTGAAGAATTATTCAACAGCGCATCCTGCAGCGGAGACTGCACAAGCTGCGGCAGCGACTGCCAGGATCTGGATCAGCCGACTGTTACCCTGACACTGGACGACGATACCGAAGTAAAATGTGCCGTACTGACCATTTTCCCGGCTCCGAACCAGAAAGAGTACATCGCCCTTCTGCCGCTCGATGAAAACGGCGAGAACGAAGACGGCGAAGTTTATCTGTATCGTTACTACGAAGAGAACGGCCAGCCGAACCTCGACAACATCGATTCCGATGAAGAGTACGAAATTGCAGCAGACGCATTCGACGAGATGATGGATACCGAGCAGTTCAACGAGATGGAAGAAAATTCCACCGAAGAGTAAGAAGCACAGACTTTGAAACGGTTGCAGAACCCGGCGGGAGACCCTATTTTCCTGCCGGGTTTTTCTCTCTTTTTCTCTCAAATTCCCATTATTTCTTATTTGTAAAGCTTTTCTGCATCTCTCTTTAAGATCTGTTTCTATTCTTTTACAGACGTATAATATATGTGAGTAGCAATTTTCATGCCGCTACATTACATAGGAATACGAGGTATCTTTTTATGAGAGATAAAGATGTGATACAGCACATTCAGGATTTATGCAAAGAGCGTTCCTGGACTTATTACCGTCTTGCAAAAGAGGCGGACATTCCCTATTCTACCTTAAATAATATGGTAAACCGCACCAATATTCCAACCATCCCTACCCTGCAGAAGCTCTGCGACGCTTTCGGCATCACACTTGCCGATTTCTTTCTCGACGAGCCGGATGCTCTGCAGCTTACCGAAGGACAGCAGGAAATCATTACGCTTTACAATAATCTTTCGCTGGAGAAAAAGAAAATCTTAAAGGCTTATATGAAAGGTCTTCTGATGGAAGTCTGACTTTTCCGGCATCATAAGTATCACAGATAAAGAAAGTTCCGTTTTTTGTTTTTCTGAAACAGAGGCGGAACTTTTTTTCTGTCGATAAACTTTTCTTAAATTTTTCTAAAGCCCGGGACTTTTCCCGTATTTCGTTGTAGAATAAAGGACAACTGTTCACATATTAATCACAGAAGGAGTTACCCTTTCATGCTACAGATTCAGCATATCAAAAAAGAATACCGGACCGGGACGCTGGTACAGAAAGCGCTCGACGATGTGTCCTTAAATTTGCGCGACAACGAGTTTGTCGCTATTTTAGGGCCGAGCGGTTCTGGAAAGACGACGCTTCTGAATATCATCGGCGGCCTCGACCGCTACGACAGCGGCGATCTGATCATCAACGGCATTTCCACGAAAAAGTATAAGGACCGCGACTGGGATTCCTACCGGAACCACACGATCGGCTTTGTCTTCCAGAGCTACAACCTGATCCCGCACCAGACCGTCCTTGCAAACGTAGAGCTGGCGCTTACCATTTCCGGTGTTTCCAAAGAGGTGCGGCGCAAAAAAGCAATCGCGGCACTTGATAAGGTCGGTCTTGGAAAACAGCTCCACAAGCGGCCGAGCCAGATGTCCGGCGGTCAGATGCAGCGTGTCGCCATCGCCCGCGCTCTTGTCAATGACCCGGAAATTCTGCTTGCCGATGAGCCGACCGGCGCGCTCGATTCCGACACCAGTATTCAGGTCATGGACCTGCTGCAGGAAGTTGCCAAAGAACGCCTTGTCGTCATGGTCACACACAATCCGGAGCTCGCCGAGCTTTACGCCAACCGGATCGTCACCCTGCGCGACGGTGTGATCTGCTCCGACACGAACCCGTTTGAGCCGGATTCCGAAACCCTGCTTCCTCCCAAACACAAAAACATGGGCAAATCGTCGATGTCCTTTCTGACGGCGCTCTCCTTAAGTTTTAATAACCTGCGCACCAAGAAAGCGCGGACCTTACTCACCTCGTTTGCCGGCTCGATCGGCATCATCGGCATTGCACTGATTCTGGCACTCTCCTCTGGTGTCAACGAGTATATTCAGAATATGGAAGAGGAAACTCTCTCCGAATATCCGCTTCAGATCCAGAGCACCGGCTTTGACCTCACTTCGATGATGGTCGGCTCACAGAATGCCGGCAAAGACTCAAAAGATTCCGGCAAAAAGAATGAAATCAAAGTCCAGGAAGTCGTGACCAACATGTTCTCCACCATGAACTCCAACGATCTCGCTTCCCTGAAAAAGTACCTTGACGGCGGTGCGGACGGCATTTCCGACTACACAAATGCCATCGAATATTCCTACTCCGTCACGCCGCAGATCTACCGCGAAGACGGCGATTCCATCCGCCAGGTGCACCCGGACCATTCGTTCCGCTCGCTCGGCCTTGGCGCAAGCTCCAACAGCATCATGTCATCCATGATGAGCACCAACGTCTTTTACGAGATGCCGGACACCGCTTCCCTGTACGAGAACCAGTACGACTTAAAAGCCGGACACTGGCCGGAAAACTATAACGAATGTGTGCTTGTCCTCACTTCCGACGGCGGAATGAGTGATTTTCTGCTCTACACCCTGGGGCTCCGCGATGCACTCGAGCTGGATGAGATGGTCCGCCAGTTTTTAAATGAAGAAACCGTCGAGACCCCTTCCTCCATCGGCACGTATTCCTACGATGATATCCTCGGCACCACGTTCCGTCTTGTGAACAGCGCCGACTGCTACGAATACGACAGTCAGTATCAGGTCTGGAAAGATAAAAGCGACAACGAAGACTATATGAAAAAGCTCGTTGCCAACGGCGAAAAGCTCACAATCACCGGTATTGTCCAGCCGTCCCCTGACTCTGCAGCCTCTGCCCTGACCGCCGGCATCAATTACCCGGCATCGCTGACCCGCCACGTTGTGGAGGAATCAAAGAAATCCGAGATTGTGAAACAGCAGATGGCGGACTCCTCCATCGATGTCTTTACGAATCAGGAATTCGGCACCGTGGATCAGAACAGCGGTCTTGATATGGATTCCTTTATCACTGTCGATGAGGACAAGCTGCAGAACGCTTTCCAGTTCGACGATTCCGCACTCTCCGGTGCTTTTTCCGGTGATTCCATGAACCTTGATTTTTCCAGTGCCTTTGCGGACGCCGGAAGCAGCATGGATCTCGCGGGTGCGATTGACCTCAGTCAGATCTCTCTTAATTTCGACGGACTGCCGCAGCTTGATCTTGGCCAGATTTTATCCGGACTTACTCTCAATGTCAGTGAAGACGGCATGCAGGAACTGGCTTCCAGCCTCATGGAGGGCTATCAGGGCTACGCCTCGGAGCACCCGGAGGCGGATTATTCCCATTTACAGGAGGATTTCGTCTCCTACATCAATTCCACGGAAGCACAGGAAATCCTGCGGCGCCACATCCAGACCATCATTGCAGGCGGCGGTGTTTCCATTACACAGGAACAGATCCAGGAACTCATTCAGCGGATCTTCAAAGGGTATCAGGCATACCTGATCAAGATGGGCTACACCGATCCGGAACAGTTTGATGCTTATCTTGCGGAGTATCTGCAGACCGAAGAAGCTGTTCAGATCATCAACGACTGGATTTCCGAGGTGATGCAGAACAACGGCAATATCGAAATTACATCCGACCAGCTCACTGCGCTTGCGACGGAGCTTTCCAACGGTTATCTCGCTTATGTGAAGGAGAACGGCCTGCCGGATCCGACGGAGATGGGCCAGCACTTTATCGCCTATCTGAACACGGCGGACGGCCAGCAGCGGCTGAACAGCGGTATCACAAAAATCGTCGATCTCGACGGACTGCAGTCCCAGGTTTCTTCTGCGCTCACAAACTACATGGCAGGCGTTATGGGAAGCTACTCCGCTTCTGTCGCCTCGGTTCTGCAGACACAGATCACTTCCGCGATGGAACAGATAATGACGCAGATGGCCTCTGCAATTCAGTCCGAGATGGAGCGCGCCATGACGCAGGTCGGTAATTCTCTGCAGGATTCGATGGGCGATGCCATGAAGATTGACACCGATGCCTTTGCAAGTGCCTTCCAGATGAATATGACTGAGGATGATATGAAGGAGCTCTTCGCTTCTCTTAGTTCTTCCGGCTCTTCCACCTATGAGGGCAATCTGCAGAAACTGGGCTACGCTGATTTTGACGAACCTTCTTCGATCAGCATTTACCCGAAAAACTTTGAGAGTAAGGAACACGTTGTCTCCATCCTCGACGGTTACAATGACACGATGGAAAAAGAAGGCAAAAACGAGCAGGTAATCTCGTACACCGATATGGTCGGCACTCTGATGTCCTCCGTCACGGATATCGTCAACATCATCAGCTACGTGCTGATCGCTTTTGTCGGCATTTCCCTTGTGGTTTCCTCGATTATGATCGGCGTCATCACCTATATCAGTGTTCTGGAACGTAAGAAAGAGATCGGTATCCTGCGCGCGATCGGTGCTTCGAAACGCAATATTTCGCAGGTCTTCAATGCCGAAACCTTCATCATCGGACTCTGTGCAGGACTGATCGGCATCGGGCTCTCGCTGCTTCTGATGATTCCGGGCAACCTTCTGATCCACCATCTGGCGGATACGACGAAGGTCAGTGCTTCTCTTCCGCTCGTCCCGGCGCTTGTTCTGATTGCACTCAGCGTCGTTCTGACCCTGATCGGCGGTCTGATTCCGTCGAAGAAAGCGGCAAAAAGCGATCCGGTTACGGCACTCCGGACAGAATAATCTGATCCTTAAAACACACTTTGCAAGTACGCAAAAAGCGGCCGGCAGAGGCTTTTCAAAAGTCCCGCCGGCCGCTTTTTTCTATCTTAAACTTTTATTTTTCTTCCAGAGAAAATCCATGCTCTGTCCGCACCAGTGTCGTCTCATAGAAGGTCTTTGCGAACTGCACCAGATAAGCAGTATCTTTGGCGCCTGCCGTCTCATACGGGGAATGCATCGCAAGCTGAGCCATTCCGATATCCACGCTTGTCACCGAGACAAGAGAGTTCAGAATTGCGCCGAGCGTGCTTCCGCCCGGAATGTCGGCGTGGTTTGCGAATACCTGGCACGGTACGCCGGCCTTCTCGCAAATCATCTTTGTTACGGCTTCCGAAACAGCATCGGTCGTGTATTTCTGGTTTGCACTCTGTTTGATGACAACGCCGCCGTTCATGTAGACGCGGCTCTTCGGATCGTATTTCTCCGCATGCGCCGGATGGAACGCATGTGCATTATCGGCAGAAACCATAAAGCTTCCCGCAAGATCTCTGTGGTAAGCGATCGTGTCTTTTCCGCACGCTGCGTTGATGTGCTGCAGGGTCTCAGTCAGGAACGACGAATCTGCGCCCTGTTTGGTAAGGCTTCCGACTTCCTCGTTGTCAAAGATTGCGCAGACATTAACCTGACCTGTCGCTTTTGCGGCAAGGAATCCTTTTAAGGAACCGAATGCGCTCTGCAGATCGTCGAGGCGGCCGCTGGACAGAAATTCTTTGCTGGCGCCCCAGATAGAGCCCTCCACGCGGTTGTACAGATAAAGTTCCATCGAGAGGATGTCCTCTTTTGCCGTATCCGGCAGAAACAGCTCATAGAAATGGTCTTTTGCGGTCTCATCGCCGAGGATCGGAAGCATGTCAGTCTGTACGCTGTATTTGATTCCGTTGTTGATGTCGCGGTTCAGATGGATCGGCAGGTTCGGGATCGTCACCAGATCGCGTCCTGCATCGACCAGAACGGATTTTACGCCGTTTCCATCGCGGACCACCATACGGCCTGCTAGGGAAAGCGGACGGTCAAACCACGGAGCGCGGATCATGCCGCCGTAGCCCTCCACGTTCAGGCGGGTATAATGGCCGTCCTTCACAAACGGATCCTCTCCCTTTACTTTAAAGGTCGGGCAGTCGCTGTGGCTGGCGATGATCTGATAGCTGGAAAATACGCCCTCCGGGATCTGGAATGCAATCACCGAGGATTCATTTCTCGTCACATAATATTTTCCGCCCGGAACGAGACTCCACTCTTTCGTCTCCTCCAGTTTTGTATATCCATTTTCGTTCAGCAGATCGCCGGCTTCTTTTACCACATGAAACGGGCTTTTGCACCGCATGATAAAATCGAGCAGCTCCTGCGCTGTATTCAGGTATTCCATAGTTTTTCTCCTTTGCATATATTCAAACGCTTCTTCTATTTTATAAAATCCCGCTGTCTTTTTCAAGACCCAAAAACCTGTGGGAACTTACTGTATCACTCGCAATCATCGTTTCGAATCGGATATTCGCAATCCGCTTCGCTACTCGCACATAAAACCAGCCGCTGCTTCACAAAAAAATCCCGCACAGACAGATTTTTATTTTCTGTCGTGCGGGACTTACTTTTTCCGTTTTTTCTGCTATGCAGAAACCTGATTTCCGGTATACAACTGATAATATTTTCCTTTCTGTTCCATCAGCTGATCATGGGTACCGCGCTCAATAATTTGTCCCTGCTCAAGAACCATGATACAATCGGCGTTTCGTACGGTAGACAGACGATGTGCGATAACAAAGGTTGTTCTTCCGCTCATCAGCTTATCCATACCATCCTGAACAATGCGCTCGGTACGGGTATCAATGGAGCTTGTCGCCTCATCGAGAATCAGTACCGGCGGATCCGCAATGGCTGCACGCGCGATCGCAAGAAGCTGCCGCTGACCCTGGGACAGATTCGCACCGTCTCCGGTCAGCATTGTGTCATAGCCCTGCGGCAGACGCATAATGAATCCGTGCGCATTCGCCAGTTTTGCTGCTGCTACAACCTCATCCTCCGTCGCATCGAGCTTTCCGAAGGCAATATTTTCTCTTACCGTTCCCGTAAACAGATGTGTATCCTGCAAAACAATGCCAAGCGATCTTCTCAGATCGTCTTTTTTGATCTTTCCAATATTGATCTCATCGTAACGGATCTTACCTTTCTGAATATCATAAAAACGGTTGATCAGATTGGTAATGGTTGTTTTTCCGGCTCCGGTGGAACCGACAAACGCGATCTTCTGACCCGGCTCCGCAAACAGTGATACATCGTGCAGAACGATTTTATCCGGGTTATAGCCGAAATCAACATGTTCGAATACCACACGGCCCTGCAGCTCGCGGTAATCCACAGATCCATCTGCCTGGTGCGTATGCTTCCATGCCCATTTTCCGGTACGCTCTTTCGTCTCGGTGAGTTTTCCGTTTTCTTCCTTCGCATTGACAAGCGTTACATACCCCTCGTCCAGCTCCGGCTCTTCATCCATCAGGCGGAAAATACGTTCGGCTCCTGCAAGTGCCATAACGATTGCGTTCAACTGCTGGCTGACCTGGTTGATCGGCATGTTAAAACTCTTGTTGAAGGTCAGAAAGCTTGCCAGACCACCGAGCGTAAAGCCACCGACATTGCCAAGGGCAAGTGCACCGCCGACAATCGCACAGACAACATAGCTCATATTTCCAAGCTGTGCATTGATCGGTCCGATGACATTCGCAAACGCATTGGCATTGTAAGCACTCTCATACAGATTGTTATTAATTTCTTTGAATTTTTCGATATTCTCCTCTTCATGACAGAATACCTTGACAACCTTCTGGCCATCCATCATCTCTTCGATAAAGCCGTTGACTTTACCAAGATCCCTCTGCTGTTTTACAAAGAAATTTCCGGAAAATCCGGCCACCTTTTTTGTCACTCCCAGCATGATAGATACCATAACCAGCGTTGTAATCGTCAGCGGGATGTTCAGAATCAGCATACTGACAAAGACACTGACAATCGTGATTGCACTGTTGATGATCTGCGGGATACTCTGACTGATCATCTGGCGCAGAGTATCAATATCATTTGTATAAATCGACATAATATCGCCGTGCGCATGCGTATCAAAATATTTGATTGGCAGCTTTTCCATATTGCCGAACAGATCATTTCTCAGATTCCGCAGGGTTCCCTGGGACACATAAATCATGGTACGGTTCTGAATGAACGCAGCCACAATACCGATCCCGTAAAATCCGGCCACCCGCAAAATTGCGTGGAGCAGCGGGCCAAAATCCGGATCCGGCTGGGTCAGCATCGGCGTGATATAGCCGTCAATCAGCGTTTTCATAAACATCGTTCCCTGTACGTTTGCCAGGACGTTGACAAAAATCGCAATGACAACAGCGATGCAATGTACGGTATAATCCTTTAATGCATATTTCATAATTCTGGTAAAGATCTTCATCGGATTCTTGACCTGCGGTTTCACCCCTCTTGGAGGTCTTGCGCCCGGCCCCTTTACCTGCTGTACTCTCTCTGCCATTCCTTACTCACCTCTCTTTTCGTCAAAGTCTCCGCCGCCACCGGTCTGAGACTCATATACTTCCCGGTAAATTTCATTGGTTTTCAGTAATTCCTCATGGCTTCCAAAACCATTTACTTTTCCGTTCTCCATGACAATGATACGGTCTGCGTCCTGCACACTGGAAATACGCTGTGCAATGATCAGCTTTGTCGTTTCAGGAATCTCGGTCAGGAATGCCTTCCGGATTTTTGCATCGGTTGCGGTATCGACAGCACTTGTACTGTCATCCAGAATCAGCACCTTTGGTTTTTTCAGCAGCGCTCGTGCGATACAGAGGCGCTGTTTCTGGCCGCCGGATACGTTGGATCCGCCCTGCTCGATGTAGGTGTTGTAGCCCTCCGGCATCCGATCGATAAATTCATCAGCGCAGGCAAGACGGCAGACACGCTTGCACTCTTCTTCCGAAGCATTTTTAT
Organism: Blautia sp. AF17-9LB; assembly: GCF_003479185.1. Classification (NCBI taxonomy): domain Bacteria; kingdom Bacillati; phylum Bacillota; class Clostridia; order Lachnospirales; family Lachnospiraceae; genus Blautia; species Blautia sp. AF17-9LB. The sequence goes on along the minus strand of NZ_QUGU01000003.1, from coordinate 39,988 downwards.
CACCCCAGCGAAGATTGTCGAGAATGGTACCGGAAAACAGCACATTTTTCTGTAAAACAACGGCTACTTCATTTCGCAGAGTTTCCATATCGTAGGAACGGACATCCTTTCCGCCGACTTTGATGGAGCCTTCCGTGACATCGTACAGACGGCTGATCAGGTTGACAAGACTCGTCTTCGCACTTCCGGTTCCGCCGATGATACCGATGGTCTCACCGGATTTGATCGAAAGGTTGATATCCGAAAGAACCGGCTCGCCTGCTCCCTTTTTGTAGTTGAAGTAGACGTGATCGAAGGTAATGCTTCCGTCCGGAATATCAAAGTCTGGATTCTCCGGATTGTCGAGATCGCTCTTCTCATTCAGAACCTCGGTAATACGGCGCGCACTCGCAAGGCTCATCGTGATCATAACGAATACCATCGAAAGCATCATGAGGCTCATCAAAATGTTCATGCAGTAGGTCAGAAGGCTCATCAGCTCTCCTGTTGTCAGGCTGCTTCCGACGATCATCTTCGCACCGAGCCAGCTGATCAGAAGAATACAGCTGTAAACGGTAAGCTGCATCAGCGGCGCGTTGAAGGAAAGGTTTTCCTCTGCTTTACAGAAAATTTTGTAGATGTTCTCTGCTGCTTTGTGGAACTTACTTGTTTCATGATCCTCACGCACATACGCTTTTACTACGCGGATGGCGGATACGTTTTCCTGTACGCTCGCATTCAGCTCATCGTACTTCGGAAATGCCTGATCGAAATATTTCATCGCGGAACGCATGATCAAAAACAGACACGTTCCGAGGATAAGAATGGCTACCAGATAAACGCTTGCAAGACGTGCATTGATATAAAACGACATAATCATCGCGATAATCATGCTCGACGGTGCACGCATGCACATACGAAGAATCATCTGATAGGCATTCTGCAGGTTGGTGACGTCTGTCGTCAGGCGGGTGACAAGACCTGCGGTGCTGAATTTGTCGATATTCGAAAATGAATATTCCTGAATGTTTTCAAACATGGCCTGACGCAGATTTCTTGCAAATCCGGCAGACGCTTTTGCTCCATATTTTCCGCCCATGATACCGGCAAACAGACCGATGGCTGCTGCTGCCACCATGAACGCTCCCACCACGTAGATGTGATGGAGATCGCCTTTTTCTACACCATCATCGATAATGGATGCCATCATAAGAGGAATGATCATCTCCATGATAACTTCCAGAATCATGAAAAGCGGAGTGGCAATGGAGGCTTTTTTAAACTCTTTTACCTGTGCTCCAAGTGTTTTTAACATGATGTCTCTCCTAACATATTTTTTACATTGCTTTTGAGCTGGTCGATGACACGGTAGAAGGTATCGAGATCTTCTTTTGCAATTCCTTCAATTGTCTGTTCTTCCAGAATATCGATCATATCTTTCGTCTTCTCGTGAAGCTCTCTTCCGGTATCGGTCAGCACCAGTTTCTTCAGACGTGCATCATAGGGAACGGACTCCCGTCGGATGTAGCCCTTTTTCTCCATGAGCTTTAAAATATTCGTCACGGTGGACCGACAGATCTTAAACTCCGCCTCGATATCCTTCTGGAAAATATCTTTGTCTTCGTTCCGGCACAGATACCCTAAAATCCATCCGTGCATGGCGGTCAGTTCATCGACCCCCCGCTCTCTGGCGGCTGCCATCAGGTTCCGTGACATCATATTGTCCAGCGTCCGCAGTTCGTGGCCGATTTTTCTTTTTTTACAACACACGCTGCTTTTTTCCTCCTTTCCCCTTTGCTGCCGTCCCCATCTGTTCTTTATAAAACTGTTTGAACAAGGACTGTTCTATAAGCAACTGTTCTATAGATAACTGTTTCATATTAAACAGTTCGCTATAGAACATTCTAGGAGGTTTTGTGGGAAATGTCAACCTGTTTGCGTAAAAAAATTTGAAAAAAATGCTCCGGATAAAAGTTTTCCACTTTCCGCCCGGAGCATTCCGCTCGTTTATTCTTCGATTTTTCTTCTTAAATAGCTTCCCACCATATGGGAAAAATTGCGGATGTCGCGCGCATATGCGAAATCCTTGCCGAAAATCTTCTGCTCCGCCATAAGCTCCGTCTCCTCGCCTACAAAGACCCCAAGCACCGAGACACCCTGCTGCCTGAGGCGCCGCACCTCGGTTGCCGTGTCATGCAGCGCATAGTCATCCCGGTACGGCTTTGGATTTCTCGCATTCGGCCGGTTCACCAGCACATCGTACGGCTTTCCGTCGCTTAAGAGGATCAGCAGCTTCCGGTCCTCCTGGCGTTTTAAAAGATCTATCCCCGCAGCCTTGACAGCAAGCCCGTCGCGGTTGTTTGATGATGTAATATACTCAAAAATATTGCTGTTCTTCTCCCGCGGATCGTCGTAATCGCGCATCCGGTGCAGGATCGTGTAATCCCAGAACGTACAGAAGCTCATCACGCGGAACGGGATGTGCAGGCGGCTTAAGGTCTCCGCCAGAATGTACGTCTGCAGTGTCACATTCTCCTGGCGCGGCCGCTGGGAACCGCTCGCATCCACGAGAATATCCACAACAAAATCAAGGGAATTCCGCCGCTGCTCCAGCCGGAACAGATCCGCATTCTGACTCCGTCCCACCTTCCACATCCGCGCGGGCTGTAAAATTCCGTGGTCTGCATCTGCAAACGACTGGTCCTCCTGCAGCAGCATCGCTTTTTTCAGTTCCTGGTACAGCAGCGAAATGTTCTGCCGCACCGCGCGGTGCTGGTCGTAATAGGCATGAAGATTTTTATCCTTCTGTTTCTGCGCATAGGAGAGCTGATAATACTTTCCGACCGGATTTTTCAGCACACCCTCCGTGTAATAGAGGCTGCAGTCGCTGTGGATGCCGCGGCAGAGCTGGTAATTCCGGCTTTTCTCCTCACTTTCCGAGAGCCACGTTTTTCCGTAATTGCGCTGAATGTACTGATACATCCGTGCCAGCGCTTTCTCATCGACGACAACGACCTTTTTGGTATCGCTTCCCGCTGTTTTTTCTTTCTTCTCTTCCGCCTCTTTTGATGTGAAATTTGTCATATCAAGCGAAACTCGCTCCAGATATGTCTCGAGCCCGTCCTCATACAGCTCTTCCGAAAGGAAATCCTTCCAGGAATACTCGGTGAGCTCCTCGATCGTTACCGCAAGAACCGAGGCAAGATCACCGTGCTTTTTCACAAATGCGGGATCGACGACCTTATTGTACAGCTCGTCCGTCACCCGGATCAGTTCCATTGTATCCGCTGTTTCGGATGCGTGCTTCAGCAGTTTCATCCACTCCCGCGTTTTTCCCGAGTATGAAGGGCTTTTCCCCTCGTCCTCCTCTCTTCTTCCGCGCAGATACTCCAGTTTCAGGCGGCCTGTCTCATTTTGGGATAAAGATTCAAACGAGTGGTCCAGTATTTCCTCCGCTGCTCTCCTTCGAAAGCCCTTGACACCGGGGCGCTCGCTTTCGAGCCGCTTCGATACGGCCTCCTCCGTCACCAGCTGGGCGAGCATCATCAGTTCTCCCTCCGCTGCGCCGCTGTAAACCTTCTTCACCAGATACAGGCTGTAGGCTTCCCGATCAAAGTAACACGAAAAGGCACCCTGGCGGATCGTATCGTACAGCACCGTATCCGGCTCTTTCGCATACCGCTCCACGTCCGGGTTCAGCTTCAGCGTGTAGTCGCCGCTGACAGTCCAGACGAGATTGCGGATCCGGCTTTCCAGCTCCATCTCATGCGTTTTTAATGTTTCCTCTGTCACCATACGTATTTCCTCTAAAAAACATCCTGCGGCGTCCACTCTTCCGGAATCCGCGTGCGCACGACATCCCGCACGATCTCTTTTTCAAACAGGTCAAAGCATTTATTGACAATGCCGATCTGCACCGCAAGATACGGGGACAGCCCCTGGCGCATCGTGCCGATCGCTCCGAACAGACCGCGGAGGTCGAGCGCGCGCGTGGTGATTTCCGCCTGTTTTGCCTTTTTCTGCAGATCGAGGTAAAGGCCGGCCAGCGCTTCGCGTGCCGCCGGTTTCAGATCCGGGAATTTTGACTGCATCAAATAAAACAGTGTCTCTTCTGTAAGCGGCGGCATGTCAATCACCAGAAAGCGGGACACCAGCGCTTCATTCAGCTCCCTCGTTCCCGCATAGCCGTAATTCATCGTTCCGATCATCCGCGCCGCCGGGTGAAGCGGAATTTTATCGTAGCCCGGCACATCGATGATGCGGCGGTAGTCGAGCGCGGCGTGAAGAACACTGACCGCATCGTTTTTCGCCATGTTGATCTCATCGAGAATACCAAAACCGCCTTCCTCTGCACAGCGGTAAATGCTGCCTTTCCGGAGTGTGACCTCCTGGTTCTGGAACGTATCTGTTCCGATCAGCTCGGCGCTTCCTGTGTTTACATGGAAGGAAACGTTGTACGTCGGTCTTCCGAAAACATACGCCAGTGTCTCTGCCAGCACGTTTTTTCCCGTTGCCTTCTCGCCGGTCAGCAGCAGATTTTCGCCCTGCAGCAGCGCGGCAATTGCCATCTCCAGAATCTCTTTTCCGAAAAACGGGATTTCCGGCGTGCTCATGCGGTTCTCTAAGCCCTCCGCCACCGGATAGCTCTCGCGGAATTTCCGCACACTCTCAATTAACGCCCCGCTTACGCCCTGTTCCTGTAAAAATGAATCGTTCATCTTCTATTTTTTAATCCTCTCTGTCGTTAAAATATCGCTTTGCTTCTCTATAGTATACGGGATCCGGCCGCTTTCTGCAAGGTCGGACTTTGGCTCACTGCCCGCACAAAAAGACACCGGAAAACAGGTTTTCGTCCCATTTTCCGGTGTCTTGCTTCTATTTTATCTTCGATTCATCGATCGCATTATCCGCGGATTCCGAAAAGAATCTCCTCTGTGGAAGCTTTTGCCTCCTCGTCCAGGTTCTCTTTCTTATAGTTCTCATATCTCTGTTTGTGATGCGGATTCTCTGCCCACAGCTCGTCTGCGGCTTTTTTCCACTCAGCAGCATACAGATCACATTTTCCGCACAGATGCTCTGCGCTCTCCGGAGACTGCAGGTCGGTTGACTTCGCGCCGGTCTTCTCTACCATCTCACGCAGCAGTTCCGGATTTTCGAGCATCGGACATGGACGCAGGTGGTTGCGGTTGAACGGCTGTCCATCGCGGTATGCCTGGAACAGCGGCTGCTGCAGTGCTTCGATCAGGGAAACTTCGTTGATGTTGGCGCCGGAGTAATGGATGAAAACACACGGCTCCACATCGCCGTTTGCATTGATATGGCAGTAGTTTCTTCCTCCTGCGATACAGCCTCCGACAAACTCACCGTCGTTCTGGAAGTCCATAACAAAGATCTGTTTGTCACTCTTATCGGAACGGATCTCACGCAGTCTGTGATAGATATATTTTCTCTGCTCAACCGTCGGCATCAGCTCCGGTGCAGCGTCCATGCCGACCGGCATGAAGTGGAAATACCAGCTGTAACGGCATCCGTGCTCGATCAAAAGATCCAGGAACTCGTCACTTGTAACGGTCTCGAGGTTTGCTCTTGTGTAGCAGATGGAAGTACCAAAAAGCAGACCGTGTTTTTTCATCAGATCCATGGCTGCCAGAACTTTATCGAAAATACCCTCGCCGCGGCGTCCGTCGTTGACCTCCTCGAAGCCTTCCAGAGACAGGGAGAAGGAGATATTGCCGAGCTTCTGAACCGCCTCACAGAACTCCTCGTCGATCAGGGTTCCATTGGTGAAGCAGTGGAATTCACAGTCATGATGCTCTTCTGCCAGACGCAGGATGTCTTTTTTGCGCACAAGCGGTTCACCGCCGGTGAACATGTAGAAGTAGGTTCCCAGCTCTTTTCCCTGGCTTATGATATCAGAAAGTTTCTCATAGGAAAGATTCAGCTTGTGGCCGTATTCTGCTGCCCAGCATCCGGTGCAGTGCAGGTTACAGGCACTTGTCGGGTCCATCAGCATCGTCCATGGGATGTTGCAGTTGTATTTTTCACGGTTCATACGGATCTGTTTCGTTCCGACGAAAGCTGCCTGGAATCCCAGGTTCAAAGCAGTCATTTTGATCACCTGCGGATCCAGCTCGTCCAGTCCGCGGTTGACATACTGTACCCATTTGTTGTCCGGATTCTGCAGCATGGTGCGGATATTGTCGAACGTTTTCTCCGCAAACATATTTCCGGTAAATTTCTGTACAAAATCCGTCAGATTCAGCAGTGCTTTTGTTCTGTCATCTCCGTGGTTCACATATTTTAAAACACCATCGATCGCAGCGCCTGCAGCGGCTCTTTCTACTTTCATTTTTGCATCCATTGTTCACGATCTCCTTTGTAATAGTTTAATATTTTCGCCCGGAATTGATCTGGTTTTGAATACCACATCCTGGCTTTTTCTCATTATATTCTCCATATTTGGAAAATACAACCCAAAATTCCCTCGTTTTGGACATATCAAAAAAAGTGTCCCACGCGGGAACACTTTTTCCTGTTTTTCTCTTTCTGTTATGTTTCACATTGCATTTTCGGATTCACACAGGGCATTTCCTAATTTTCGATCAGAACCGCACGGATCGGGCCGCCGTATTGGTGTTTCTTTTGGATCGGCGCAGCCACGAGAAAATAATGACCAGAGGTCACTTTCTCCAGATTCAGATTTTCAACAATCACCGTGCCTTTTTTCAGTAACTGCTGATGAACATCATTCCCTGATGTCTCATTTCCGACGGTTTCCTGCTCCACACCGAGCAGCACCAGTTTTTTCTCTGCCAGGTAATCTGCCCCATCGCGTGTAATCTGCGCATCGCCGCGGATCAGGAGACGTTCACAGTCTTCTTCCATGACCTCCTCGAGCACTTCTCTTGTCACTTTTCCCTCAAGCTCCGCCACCTGACAGATGCCAAGTGACCGGTCGAGCGTCGTCTGCGCCGTTCCTTCCTCCGTCATCAGATGACGCGGCGCGTCCATTGCGGAAAACTGCTCTCCGGAAATGTCATATAATTTCATATTTTCCTATCCTCAAACCGGGAAACTCCCGTCTTTCTTTTTTCCAATATTTGCCGATACTGCCAGATTCTGCCGGCAGCCAAACCTTGTTTAGTATAGCCTATTTTCGGACGCTTTACAAGGCTCATTTCTGCAAAAATTCTGACTTTTATACAGCAATCCTGTCTGCAATAAACAATTTGTCATTTTCACTCCCCTGATGTATAACAGAAATATCCAAACGGTTACGCTATCTTTCAAAAGGGAGGGAAATCTTATGAAACTCCGGCTAAGCCCGTGGATCTGCGCCACGGCTTCGCCGGAGTTTTTTACACTCTTCTGGTTTACGGAATCAGACGGTGAATGTCTCTTGGAAACAGGGATGCGTTCCGCACATTTTCAAATCCGAGAAGCCGTGCCGTAAACCGCTCCAGCCCAAGACCGAGGCCGCCGTGCGGGGGCATGCCACAGCGGTGCATCATTAGATAGCTCTCAAACGCTTCAACATGCATGCCGCGGCTTTCGAGCTTTTCCACCTGCTCCCGGTAATTGTGGATGCGCTGGCCGCCGGTCGTCACCTCAAGGCCGCGGAACAGAAGGTCAAAGCTTTCCGTCTCTGCCGGATTTTCTCTGCTGTCCATCGCGTAGAACGGGCGCTTGGCGCTTGGATAATGTGTCACAAATACGAAGTCACTGCCTGTCGTTTTCTTCACGTATTCGCACAGCAGTTTTTCCTCCTCCGGTTCAAAGTCCAGTTTCTCCGAAAAGGCTCTTTTGTATACGCGGCTCACCAGCTCTTTCGCCTCGGAAAAACGGATTCTCGGAATCTCCGTGATCACCGGCACCTCTGCTTTTAAAAGCGAAAGCTCCGCTCCGCATGTCTCCTGCAGCCGTCCAAATGTGTACCGCAGCATTTCCTGCTCCATCGCCATGATGTCCTCAAAATTCTCGATATAGCCCATCTCAAAGTCCACGCTTGTATATTCGTTCAGATGACGCGCCGTGTCGTGCTTCTCCGCCCGGAAGACCGGTGCGATCTCATAGACACGCTCGAAGACGCCGACCATCATCTGCTTGTAAAACTGCGGGCTCTGCGCCAGATATGCCCGTTCGCCGAAATACGACAGGGAGAAGATATTAGCTCCGCCCTCGGCTCCCGCTGCTACGAGCTTCGGTGTGTGGATTTCGGTGAAGTGCTGTCCATCCAGAAATTCGCGGAACGCCTGACAGATCCTGGCCTGAATCTGGAAAACCGCGCGCTCTTTTTCATTTCGCAGCGTGATAGGCCGGTAGTCCAGCAGGTTCTCGATGGAAGTGTTGACCCGCTTCTGGTTGATGACAACCGGCGGTACTTCTTCCGGCTCGGAGAGGATTTCCACGTCTAACAGATGCAGGTCATACCCGCTTCTGGAACGCTCTTCACGGATCACCTCCGCGGTAAACCGGACACACGCCTCTTCTTTTAATTCCTCCAATGCAAACCGTGCATACGCCGGCTCGTACACGCACTGTACCATCTGCCGTTTCGTCCGAAGCAGCACAAATGCAAATGAGCTCATTTTTCGGATTTTGTAAATGCTTCCATGTAGCCGCACGATTTCGCCGATGTGTGCTCCTAACTGCTCTGCTTCGAGTTCCTCTGTTTTTCTTACTTTTACGGTATTCATTTCTGTCTTCATAGTCTTTTCTGCCTTTCTGTTCTGATTTTTCTTTATCGCCGCAAAATCAGCAGAAAATCCATATGGACATAATCTGTATGTCCCATACGATCACAACCCTTCTCTGATGTAAATTTCAAGTCATTCCCGCATGGATAAAAAATGGCAAAGAAAAACCACACGGGGTATTTCTTTTTCTCCCGGTGTGGTTTCCCTTTGCCTTATCTTCCACACAGGTACAACACAATCAGCGCCTGTACCTGTGAAGTATAGTAGTCTTCACTCTGATACAAGCGCTATCAATCGTCGTCCCTGTGCATCTGTACGCTGTGCATCTCGTTCATCGTTGATAACCTCTGTTTCGTAGTTTTGTTGTATTATAATTCTGCGTTCCGGTTTTGTCAACCCTTATTTTCCGTAATCGATGATCACCACTTCCGCTTTCGTCCCGATCCGCATCGGCGGTCCCCAGAGACCCACGCCGGATGTGACGATGCTGTACATGTCTCCGACTTTCTTCATCCCGCAGGCATTCTCCCACATCAGGCCGGTAAGGATATTGCCTGGGAAGAGCTGTCCGTCGTGCGTATGGCCGCCAAGATCAAGGTCTGCGCCTGCCTCTGCCAGCTCGGTCAGCTCCGACGGCTGGTGGTCAATCACAAAAACTGGAAGCGACTGGTCCAGTCCGGTAAGCAGTTCGGACGGCGTGTCGCGTGTCTCCTGCGTTTTGCGGATCCGGTCGGGATCTTTTCGGCCCGCCAGATAAAAGGCATCATCGATACAGACCACATCATCCTCCAGCAGATGAATCTTCGCGCGGTCCAGAAACTCACCGAACCGGCGGTCGGCGATGCGCTCCTCCTTCGTCTCAAACGTAAAGCCCGCGAGAATCTTCTCATCGAGATCGTGGTTGCCGTAGCAGGCGTACGTGCCGTACCGGCTCTTTAAGCCCGCCAGAAGATCCGCCACGCGGTCCGGCTCATAGATGGCATCGTACTCATTATCAAAAATATCCCCGGCAATCACAACGACATCCGGCTCCTCAGCATTAATTTTTTCCACCATCTCTTCCATCTGATGACTGCCGATGCTGTACCCCAGATGAAGATCTGCGACGAGAGCAATTTTCAGATGTGCATCCTTTTTCGATGGAACCTCATATCGTGTCGTGTAAATATGGACTGCATGCACCATTCCGTAGATGCACATTCCCGTCACAAAAAGGATCGCGCCAAGGCCGACCGCTTTCAATCCCATCGGAGAATACAGCCAAGTTTTCGTCAGTGCCGTATGCGCAAAAATGAAGCGCAGCAGCACCAGAATCGCGGTGAAGCCAAGAAAATACAGATACATGCCAAGCCAGCAGTTGCTGATGACCTTTAAAATCCGGTGAACGGGATCTCTTTTGATCAGAAAGCTCGTCAGCAGGGAAAGTGCAAAAAATGCATACAGCACCAAAATGACACCCAGCACGGCCGGATGGCGGAACAAAGGATGCACCTCCTTCATCCACCGCAGCAGCCAGTAGGCGGTAAATACATTTGCCAGTATGTAGACCGGCGCAAGAAATATTGCAAGCATACGTATGTTTCCTCTCTTTTTCGATTCAAATACAGGGCAGGAAAAAGCGTGCCGAACGAAACGTTTCCGGCACGCTTTTTTGCCAGGCATTCATCAGAGTTTTTTCTCTATGATATCAAACAGCTCACGTCTCCGCTTCCGCCAGCGCCAGCCATTTGCAAGTTTGTTGTAGAAATAGAACGAATCCACAAGCACCATGTTCAGGCGGCCGATCCGGTCTTTCGTCGTTCCGTTATAATGTTCTCCGCCGCATTCGATCTGCGGGCACGTTTTTACGTAGGCGATCAGATCATCCTCACTTCTGATGGTATCCGGCAGCTCGGTGTACGCTTTTCCGATGCAGTTCAGCCGGTGCGCATCGCTTCCGCCAAAGCCGGGCTTATTGAATTTCTCCGCCAGCCGTTTCGCTTTTGCGTTCGTCTCCGCGCTCTCACACGCATTGAAAATTTCAACAAAATCGAACTGCGGGAGAAGCTGGGCAATCCGCTGCTGATACTTTTTCTTCCGTTCATTCGTGCTGATCATGCTCATAAATTTTTCGCCGTACGGATGCGCCGGTCCTAAAATTCCGCCGTACGCATGGACGATCTTGACAAGGATCGATCCCGGCAGGCCGCGCAGCTCCAGAATTTTTAATTTTACGCCGAACGGCATAATCACAAGAATGTGGCCGCAGTCGCACGTATCGTACTCAACACCTTTTAATACCACAAAATCCTGGTGTGCTCTTCCCTTGATGGCATTCTTCCACTCGCGGTATCCGTCATAGGAATCGTGGTCGGATACCAACATTCCTCCAAATCCTTTTCGTTTCAGTGTTCGGATGTACTCCTCAATCATGACTTTTCCATCCATCGAACCCTCTTTTGTGTGGCAGTGCATATCAAATTTCATGCAAAACGCCTCCTTTTATCTTCCATGTTCGAAAACCATTTCGTTTTTCCTATTTTTCTGGAATCGTTTCGGATGGTTCCGCCGCGTTTTTGGCGCGGCAGAATCGATAGTTTGTACCATCTAACTTTATTTTACCACTTTTTCCACAAAAGAAAAAGAAATTTCTTCTGAAGATCTGGTAAATTTTCCTTAAGGAATGGAGTTTTTAGACAATTCCTGTTCTTTGTCCCTGTTTTTACCGTGTTCTTTTTGCTATGATAAAAACAGCTTATTTTACTTGATCGGAGGAACACATTATGAATTCACAGGACATTACCCGCGCACTGATCGACACAACAGTTGCACGCGCGATGGTGGAGATGGACGCAGATCCGAAACGCAGCGTCCGCAAGCTCTGCGATCTTGGCCGCCAGTTTTCCCGCGGCCGCTTTCAGAATCAGATTTTTGCCATTTTTCAGGATCTTCTGCGCAACGATGAAAGCCCGTATTATCAGGCGATCGACTTTCTGCTGCGCAGCAACGATCCGGAAGCGCTTCGTCAGTTCGGCATCAACATCGGCTACAACAGTTTTACCTACGGTGCGCAGATTCTGCGCCAGAAGCAGAAAGAACTTTCCTTTGCTGTTCCCTGGGTTGTCAAGCTCCGTCTCGACAGCCGCATCCCGGACACTTACGATTCCTCGTTTTTTGCATCCGTGGTCAGAACCGGTCTGACATACGGCATCTACTCTTATCAGCTCCGCTCCATGGATCATCATGAGGATATGGAATCCTACCTTGCCGTCATCCAGTCGCATCCGGAATGCGCGTTTCTTTGGTTTCTTTCCGATACGCCGCTTACCGAAAAACAGCAGAAACTGCTTTTATCCTGCCCGAACCTGATGGTTTCTCTTCCAATTGATGCCCCCTCAACGGCTTCCATGGCAAAAGCCCTGCGCCGTCAGAAAACGCTGTTCGGTATGCACAAAGTCTATCAGGATGCAGATGCTGCCGCTTATCTGCTCTCTTTTGACCACCTGTATTCCCAGATGGAACAGAGTGTCTTTTTCTTTCTGGTCGCAGATGATTCGTGCTCAAAAGAAAGTATCCGGGCTGTTTCCGATGTTGTTCAACAGTACCGCTTCACCCCCATACAGCCATTCTTCCCGATCGAAGTGCAGGAAGACTCCCGCAAAATTGAGCAGATTATCACCGCCCATCCGGCGTATCTGCTGCTTCTGCCGGATCACATGGCCCGCACACTCGATACGCCCACCGTTTCCTTTGAAGAGTTGTCTCTTCGGAATATATTTTACCGTGAACTGCTCGCAGATGCATAAAAGTACAGCCAAAGCGGAATTTTATTTCTTTGGTTCCGCTTTGGCTGCTATTTTTTCTGATGATCTGCATATCACTTCTTTCAGTTCTTCGACAAACGTTTCCGGTTCCAGCTCGCTTTCCATGGAAAACCAGCGCAGAACCGCGGTCAGGAAGGCATCACAGAAGAACGTTACAAACAGTTTCTGATTCTGTACCTGAAAGAGATCCTGTACAAAAAACGCCATGACCGGCTCGAGCATCTCGTAAAAGTAATCCTTAAAACTGTTCTGCCCTTCGATCCTCAGGGCACTCTGGTAAAATGCTTTATTCTGATAGAAAATATTGCAGACCGCCACCAGCACATCCCATTCATTCTCAAAGTTCTTTCCGCCCATGTTTGTCAGAAAGTCCACATAAAAGATCCAGTTTACCAGATCGTATTTATCTTTAAAATGATAATAAAAGCTTTTCCGGTTCAGACCGCATTCCTCGCAGAGATCTGAAATACTGATTTTCGCAAAAGACTTGCATACCATCAATTTTTTCATTGCATCTGCAAGCGCACTCTTTGTACTGTTGGAATCCGCCATCTCTTTTCTCCCTCTCTTTTCGACCGTTTGTGCTATTATTCTACACCATCTTTTTCCTTTATGCAAGAAAAGCGCACCAGGAAAAGGCTGTATTTCCTTTTTCTGGCACGCTTTTTGCAATCATGCTTCTTCCGTTTTTCCATCTGCCTCCAGTGTGAACCAGAATGCCACACCGTTGTCGTAATTCTGGCAGCCGCACTGCTGCTGGAAGGAATCCATAATGGCTTTTACGATGGAAAGGCCGATGCCGCTTCCGCCGTATTCCCTTGTTCTCGCTTTGTCCACCTTGAAGAATTTCACCCATACCTTGTCGAGATCCTCCTCCGGGATCGGGTCCCCGGTATTGAAAACGGTTGTCTTTACGACATTCCCTTCTTTTTTGCAGGTGATCTCAATCGTGTGGTCGTAGTCCAGATGGTTTAGGGCATTCGTCAGATAGTTGGTGATAACCTCCTCGACTTTGAATTCATCGCCCCAGACATAGAGCGGGTCGCCGCCGGTAAAGAGCACTTTTGCCTCTTTCTGGCGGATCAGGATGTCGGAGGACTGCAGCACGCCTTTGATCACGGCGTTCAGATCGAACCGTTCCATATTGACCTGATCCTCACCGAACTCGAGTTGGTTCAGGTTCAGGAGTTTTTTGACCATCTCGTTCATCTTTGCCGCCTCGTCGATGATGACATCACAGTAGAACTCGCGGCTTTCCTCATCGTCGTTGATGTTGTCTTTCAGGCCTTCCGCATAACCCTGAATCAGAGCGATCGGGGTTTTCAGCTCATGTGTGACATTTGAGAGGAACTCGCGGCGCATTTCATCAATCTGCGTTTTTTTGTCAATATCTTTCTGCAGCTCAACGTTCGCACTTTTCAGCTCGGAAATCGCCTGCTCAAGCTGTTCGGACATGACATTGAAGTTGTTTCCAAGCTCGCCGATCTCGTCTTTTCCGCCGCTCACGTAGCGGGCATCGAAGTCAAGGGCTGCCATTTTTTTCGAAATTTCAGTCAGCTCCTGCACCGGACGGACGATCTGGCGGGTGATGATCCAGATCACAATGGCACCGATGATGATGATCGGAATGCCGATAAAGAGGTAAAACTGGTTGGAAAGGCCGACCGCATCCGTGATGCTCTCCAGCGGGCATCTTGCAAAGTAGCAATTTCCATTGTCAAACCAGCCGATGATCTGCAGATACTCGGCATCGGCGTGGCTGTCGTAGAATTTCTGGATCTGATAGTTGTCTTTGCTGTCAACGACTTTGGTATTTGCCTGCTCGTTTCCGCTGATCAGGCCGAAGATCAGGGTCTGGAGGCTCTGGCGGTCGGTTGCGTTGGAATAGACGAAGCTGCTGAGCTCCGGTCCGGTAATAATGACTTTCAGGTTGTTGGTAGCGCAGAACTGCTCGAAGGTATCAGGGATATTGTCGCTGTCTCCGCCTGTCGCATTCAGTTTCTGAAAGCTCTCTGCCAGAATGTGTTCTTTATCCCGGATATAAAAGGACCCGAGAAAGAAGTAATTGATCAGGCCGATGATAAGCAGGGTAGCTGCCATGGTCGCAATAAAAGTGTAGGCAATTCGTTTTTTGACGGAGTGTTTTCTTCCCTTTTGTGGCATTTTCAAGTGAAACCGGTGCTTTTTCTCCGTCTGGTTTCCCATTGTCACACGGGAATCTTCTGCAGGCATCTCCATGGAAGTCTCATTTTGTTTTTCTGTTCCGTTCATGATTCGTCCGCCTCGAATTTATAGCCCATGCCCCAGATGGTCTTGATTAAATCGCCTTTGTCGCCCATTTTGCTGCGAAGTTTTTTGACATGGGTGTCGATGGTGCGGGCATCGCCGTAGTAGTCGTAGTTCCAGACGTTGTTCAGGATTTTTTCTCTGGAGAGGGCGATTCCCTGGTTTTCGAGGAAGTAGGTGAGGAGTTCGAATTCTTTATAGCTTAACTCCATTGGTTTTCCGTCGATGGATGCCATGTGGGCGGCTTTGTCGATGCGGATGCCGCCGGCTTCTAATACGTCGTCTTCGCCGGTTTTGCCGCTGCGGCGCAGGATGGCTTCGACGCGGGCGACGAGGATTTTCGGGGAGAATGGTTTTGAGATGTATTCGTCTACGCCGAGGTCAAAGCCGAGGAGTTCATCGCGTTCTTCGCTTTTGGCGGTGAGCATGATGATCGGGACTTTGGAGTTCTGGCGGATTTCGCGGCAGACCTGCCAGCCGTCCATTTTGGGCATCATGACGTCGAGGATGATGAGGGCGATGTCTTTCTGGGCGTAGAAGGTGTCTACGGCCTGTTCGCCGTCACCGGCTTCGATGACGTCGTATCCGGCTTTTACTAAGAAATCTTTGACGAGTTTGCGCATGCGGCTTTCGTCGTCTACTACTAGGATTTTTAATTTTTCCATGAGTTTTGTCTCCTTTATATGACGGACGGAAAACGCCCGGCTGCCCACCCGCTCGTGCTTTTTCCTGATCTCGTTGTGTTTTTATGTTTGATATTTTTACCATTTTACTTTAACATGGGTTTATGTTTTTTCTGTGAAATGGGTGAGTTTATTTTAACATATAGGAAGGGAGTTGGAAACTTCTATTTTTTGTATTGATTAAATTTGGGTATGAAAAAAGATCTCCTGGGGTTGGCAGAAGATCTTTTTTCATACGGGTTATTCTTCTTCGTCGAGATAGTATCTGCCGTAGGCGTCGGCTGCTTTAATGGCGGCGAAGACGGTCTCCGGGGTTACTTCGAATGGCATGTTGTGGAGGGTGTCGTTCTCTGCGCATGCGGTTTTGGCTACTTCCATGAGCTGGTCGTCGGTTACGTTTCCGGCACCGAGTTCAGCCAAGGTGACTGGGAGACCGACTTCGATGCACCATAAGATGATGTCTTCGAGTTCATCAAGCGGTACGTTTTCCAGGACGAGCTGAGTCAGGGTTCCGAAGGCTACTTTTTCACCGTGGTACATGTGATGGCATTCCTCGAGTACGGTAAAGCCGTTGTGGATGGCGTGGGCTCCTGCGAGGCCTGCGCTTTCAAAACCGATTCCGGAAAGGAGGGTGTTGGCCTCGATGACTTTCTCGACTGCCGGGGTGCATACGCCGGCTTCAAGAGCGATTTTGGCTTTTACGCCTTCTTCCATCAGAGTGTCAAAGCAGAGTTTCGCGAGTGCCATCGCTGCCTCGGTTGTTTTTCCACCGGCGCAGGAAGTAGCTCCGCTTCTCTGGCAGGCTCTTGCTTCAAAATAGGTGGCAAGTGCATCACCCATTCCGGCTACGGTCAGGCGGACTGGAGATTTTACGATGATGTCGGTATCCATCAGAACCAGGTTCGGGTTTGCCGGAAGGAAGAGGTATTTCTCGAATACACCCTCTTCTGTGTATACAACAGACAGTGCGCTGCACGGTGCATCGGTCGATGCAATGGTCGGGCAGATGAATACTGGTGTTTCTGCGTAGTAGGCAACTGCTTTTGCGGTATCAAAAATTTTGCCTCCGCCGACACCGATAACCAGATCACAGCCTTTTTCTTTCACGATAGCAACCAGACGGTTGATCTCACTCTCACAGCACTCGCCGTTGAAATAATCAAAAACAACGTCGCAGTCGCTTCCCGCAAAGCTTTCTTCGATCATTGCTCCGATCCGTCTGTAGCCTCCCTGGCTGATCAGAACCAGTGCTTTCTTTCCGCATTTTGCCGCATATGTTCCGATGTTTTTCATTTCCCCTGCGCCCTGTAAATATTTAGAAGGGCTAATTAAAATTTTTGCCATTTCTCTTACGCTCCTTTTTTGTTTTTTGAACGTCAGCCTCCGCTTCTGGCGTTTTCTGCGAAAAATGAGTTTACCGCAGAACTTGTCTTTATTATAATAACTGCGCTGTAAAATTGCAAGAATATTTCCATCCAAAATGAACCCCGGAAGTTCACATATTTCCCCGGGATTTTTCGGTTTATTCTGCCTGATCGTAAATGATTTTGCAACGCAGCAGTCCTGTGCGTCGTTTGGGTAGGTATACGGTGCAAACAGATAGACAACTGTCGGGGCATCGTAAAAAGCATTCTGGATTGTGCTGTCATCAGCGATGCTGTCGGCTTCGAGAATTTTGTCCATTTCTTCCTTTTTGATCTTCTCCGGCTGGTAAAACGGGTGGAACGTCTGGCTTTGATTAAAGTAACCGCCCCTCTGATACGTTTTCACGTAAATTGGCTAAGGGTTGGCTGTGTTGACGATCGCATCGGCATGAACTTTTGTGATGTCGTTTCGGATGATTTTAAATGGCATGGGGATCACCTTCTTTCGTGGGATTTATAGCTGTTTTAATTTATAAGTTGCAAACAGCGTATAATGGTATATTTACCATCCGCTCCTGCTCTTTATACTTCAATGTTGAAAATCGAACTGCTTCTTCCGGCTGGAATTTTTCGCAATATGTTTTAAGACTATGGGATCGAATGTTCTGTTCCGCCTTTACTTCAATCGGCACAATACTCTTTGCCTTCTGAATCAGAAAATCCTGCTCGAAAGTTGCTTTTTCATTTCCATAATAATATGGCGTATAAGGGGTATCTGAAATCAACTGCTGCAGAACGTACTGTTCTGTAAGCGCGCCTTTAAATTCAACAAAAATATCGTTCCCCTCCAATATGGATTCTGCTGGCAGTTCACTCATTGCTCCGAGCAGTCCTACATCCAGTACGAATAATTTATATGCATTCATATTTTTATACGCCTTCAGCGGCATATGAGGCTCATTTACCCGGTTGACTTTATATACTAATCCACAATCCAGAAGCCACTGAATTGCTATTTCGAATTCGCTGCTTCTGGCTCCTTTCTTTATCTGTCCAAAGAAAAATTTTTTATTCTCCTTCGCCAGCTGCATCGGAATAGAATCCCATACCATTCGTATTCTTGGGAGAACTTTTGCTTCAATGTGCTTTCCAAAATCACCCTCATACTGCCGTACAATATCACTCTGTATCTGTCGTACCTCTGCATAATCTTTGTTCAGCCGAAATGCATCCACAACTGCTGGCATGCCGCCTGTATAATAATAATTTTTCAGCCAGAACAAATATTTATCCGCAAAATTGTCAATTAAATTGTAATCCTTTGTTTCCAATGCACTTTCCAGCCCTTCTTCGTCCATAGCGCACAGGAATTCTCTAAAATTGAATGGATATAAATCCAGTAAATCTACTTTTCCCACCGGATAGGATATTCCCTCATGAAGCGCCACGCCAAGAAGTGAACCTGCTGCTATTACATGATATTCCGGTGCTTCTTCGCAAAAATATTTCAAAGATTCCAACGCTTTCGGTGCATTTTGAATTTCATCCAGAACAATCAATGTATTCTCTGGGGTGATCGTTACGCCTGATTCAATATTGAGGTTCATAATAATACGTTTTA
Source organism: Blautia sp. AF17-9LB (assembly GCF_003479185.1). Lineage (NCBI taxonomy): Bacteria > Bacillati > Bacillota > Clostridia > Lachnospirales > Lachnospiraceae > Blautia > Blautia sp. AF17-9LB. The sequence goes on along the minus strand of NZ_QUGU01000003.1, from coordinate 21,556 downwards.
TATCGAAATCCGTATCGAAAACCGCCTGCATTCTCTGATTATTGTAAAAAGAAATGTAGGCGGTTTTTTCATAATATGTCTTACCAAATTCTTTCATTAACCACGTTTTACCAACCTGCCGGGCTCCCATTAAAATCAGTGGTTTTCTGTTACTTTTTTTCTTCCAGTCTAATAGTTTATCCATTGCAAATCGACGCATGTTGACCTTCCTCCATTTCTCTTTTTTATTATTTCACATTTTTCCCTGGTTATTCTTACTCTAATTTAACATTTTTCCCGACCTAATTCAATATAAAATTAACATTTTTCCCGACTTCACCGGAACAGAATCTGCTGCGAAACCTTCTCTTAAGACAAACATAATCTCTCTACGGAAAAATACGACGGCCAGCCACCGTCGTATTTTTCGTTATCGAATATTTTTATTTTTCTTCTCTGATCAGTCTGAGTCCGTCTTTTTCCAGCAGATACTCCTTCCCGCACACCTCTCCGATATACTTCCTGTCATGCGAAATGCTGATGATGGCGCCTGGAAATTCGCGGAGCATTTTTCTTATGACCGGTCCCGATAAGGGTGAAAAGTTTCGGGTTGGTTCATCCAGAATCAGCACATTGGCATTGCCAAGGCTCATTTTCAGAAGCAATACTTTTGCCTTCTGGCCGCCGGACAGTTCGCGGATGGGGTGATCCATCTCGTCTGCCGTGTACTTCAGCGATCCGAGATACGTCCGAATCTTCGTCCTCTCACTCTTCTCCCCGGTGGAATCCAGAAAATCGACCGGCGTCATGGAAAGATCCAGCTGATCCTCATAATTCTGCGGCATATAATCTACGCGGAGATCCTCCCGTTCTTTCAGCTCTGCCGCAATCTTTTTCAGCAGTGTTGTCTTGCCTGCCCCGTTCGGGCCGACAATGCATATTTTTTCCGGTCCTCTTATCTTTAAGGTGATATTTTCCGCCAGAACCCGCTCCCCATCCGGCGTTTCCAGTTTCGGAAGCTGATATTCGATGACCGTTTTCCCGGCGGGCATGGCTGCCTCTGCTCCTCCAAGCTGGAAGTAAATCGCTTCCTCCTGCTCCGGCATTTCTGTCATGCGGGCATCTTCTTTTTCAAATCTGCGGTTCATCGCCTTTACGGTATGCATTTTGTCCTTCAGATTTTTCGCCACGGACGGTGCCTGACGGGAACAGTTGTTCAAGGCGTTCTGCACGCTCTGGTATACCTTTCGGTATTTCTCATCGCGCAGCGCTTTCTCTCTCCTGTCACTCTGCGCCTTCTGTTCCTGGCGCTCGAAATTCTGCAGGCGCTCCTCTACATACGTCCGATAGGGAAGTTTCGCAACCGTGTATCTCGATTTTGTCTTCCGCACAATCTGTTCAATATGAATGACCATATTTGCCGTGTTTTCAATCAGCGTTTCATCGTGCGAAATAAAAACAACAATATGCTCCCATTCGCGGATCAGTTTCTCCAGAAGTTCCAGTGTCGCAAGATCAATATCATTTGACGGCTCATCCAGCAGAAGGACCGTGACATCCTCCATGAGAAGACGCATCATCTGCGCTTTCACCTTCTCGCCGCCGGAAAGCTCACTCATCTGCTGATCCCGATAGAAAAACTCTTCCGTCAGACCAAATTTTCTTGCCAGCACCGCCAGATCCTTCGGTGTCTGATCCCAGAACTTTTCTTTTTCATAGAAATACTCATACACCGTCTTCGTTTTCTCCGCCTCCGGAAGTTCCTGCGGCAGATATCCAAGCCGCTCCTTTCCGATGATGCGCTCGCCTGTGGATTCGATGTAATCTTCCGTCAGTGCGGGATCGTACATCCACTTCAGCAGCGTCGATTTTCCGTTTCCCTCCTCTCCAATGATAACGGCCTTATCACCGTCATTCAGTACAAGCTGAAAATCTTCGAGAATCACTCGCAGATCTTTTTTATGTGTCAGTGTTAATTTTTTTATCTGCATCATACAGAAGCCCCCTTTGCTCCGGCAGCCTCTTTTCTGCTTTTTTACGCAAAACGAGCCTGTCCTGCGTACGCAAAACAGACCCGCAAAAAAATATCCCTGTTCTATTCTCATAAAAAAGGGAAATGATTCAGCGATTCTCGTCTTTAAGCGTACACGAAAAACAGGCCTGTTTTCCAGGCTGTCCGTTCTTTGTGTTTTTCTTAAAGTCGATTATCGCAGAAACATTCCCTCACCTTTACACCAATGGTGCTCTTTCTTTTTATTTTCTGTTCCCTATTATAGGACAACTTACAGATAAATGCAATCCGTTTTTTTACAAATTGAGAAGTTCCTCTGCCAGCGCCTGTGCATGCTCCAGATACCAGCCGTCTTCGTCCTCTTCTGCTTCCACAAACTCGATATACTCATTCAGCGTGGCCAGCTTCACATCCAGATTGAACTGTTCGCGTGAAATCTTTGTCTTTAACGCTTCATACATCCGATCCAGAAACAGCTCTTTCTGTGCATTGTTCATGTAGAACGGGAAAGCACTCCGTGTCTCGGTCGCATGTGCCAGGAATCTTGCAATGTCCAGAGAATACGGCATCATTCCACCAAATCCCCAGTCAATCATGACAACATTTTCGCCGTCATAGATCACATTCCACTGCAGGAAATCACCGTTTGACATCGTACATGGACAAGTCAGCTGGCGGTCCAGGAACATCTGATACGCTTTCCGCAGAATTGGATCATCCGCTACGGACGATGCTCGGCGCAGAACGCGTTTCCAGTATTCGACAAATCTCTGCTCCACTTCATTTTCCGGCGCTTTGTCCATCGATGGTGTCCAGAAATACGACTGAATTTTACTTAAGGTTTCTGCCGCTTTTTCTGTTGTCTCGTCCGTCATATCCCGCATGTCGTTTCCTTCTACATACTTCATGCAGATCCAGTCCGCATCCTCTGCCTGCCGCATGCCGACATACTGCGGTACGTGAAACTCTCCTTTTGACAGATACTGCGCATAAATCTGCGCTTCTTTGCTGCCGGTTTTCTTCAGTGTATATTTTCCTGCATCTGTCTCGATCACATACACATCGTACTCCCGCACTTCATCTTCCGCCTCGCCCCACTGCTCGCAGATGCGGGAAACTGCTTTTACCGGTTCTCCGATGATTTCAAATGCCATTGTTTTGATTTCATCTGAATCTACTGATTTCTGAAAATTTCCTAACTCCATCTCTTTTGTCAACTCCTTCTCTTTTTCACATTATTCTACTACTATATCACATCTGTGACACTTTTGTCATTCTATCTTTCTGGCTTTTAAAAGCTTTGGAAAGTTTTTTCACAAAAAAGCAGGCGCACCAGACATTGCCGTCTGATGCGCCCGTATCTGTCAATTTTATGATCCAATCGAGTATTCCATCGATGCCACGCTTAAGATAACGGTTGCGCTTTCATCCCCTTCCGTAAAAGCCGTCAGCTGCAGAACCGTATCCTGCTCCCCCTGCCACTGATAAATCTGATTTCCGAGTCCAGTTGCAATTCCTCCGCCGTATAAAGAATTCAGTTCGTCTACTTCTTTCTGAATCCATGTATTGGCATCCTGTTCGATGTCAAAAGTAAAGGAAACCTGACTCAGCTGACCGTCCGAAAATTCCAGATCCATGTTAGATTCTGCATTTTCCAGGGAAAATTTTTCTTTGCTCTCGTATGTCTTTGTGCTGCTCTCATCACCCTGTCCCAGATCTTTTTCATCAAACTTCAGGAAGCTCTGTTTGAAAAGCTGTTCCGAATCCGTTCCCCATTCAAAATCCGCATACTGGAAAACCTGCTCCTCTGTACAGAGTTCCTTTAAATCCAGATCTCTGCTCTGTGATCCTCCTGCAGATGCGCAGCCCGCCAGCAAAAACAAAGGTAATAAAAAGATTGTCTGTCTTATCTTCATAAACTTCCCCCCTTCTGTTTCCTGATTTTTTAATTAATACTGAATATTCTATCGTTTCTTTATTTTTTCTGTAAATTTATGGTATCATACTTTATTCTGCTGCGCAATACTTTTATCATGTTTCTATTTGCATCAAAGGAATGGCCGCCTCATGATATGCATAGAAAAAGACCGGTAACCCGATCTTTTTCCATACACCTTTTATCCAATTACACTCGTGCCAAATGGCATAAACGAAAGCCTTGCCATCTTGAAAAACTGCCGTCCAAACGGAATTCCAACAATCGTAATACACCAGATGCATCCTGCAAAAATCCATGCAAGTCCGCCGAACATGCCTCCAAATATAAACCACAGAATATTTCCCAAAGTTCTCATATCCGCATCTCCCCTGACGCCATTCCAGACACCACCAGCTATCCATTATTTTGTGAACAGTTTGCCGCATCGATCGCCAGCACCAGTAATAATGCCGGAATTTCATTGCTCGGATTATCATATTCGATGACATACGTGTCACCCCAGCTCAGAAGTTTTTTATGTACGTGGACGACTGCACTGCAGGCTTCATATACATCGTAATCCCATCCCATGAAGTCACCTTCTGCACGCCATCCCATGAAATCTACATCGTATTTGGGGCGGAACAGTGCAAAACGTTTTTCGATATGTCCCATTAACTGCCCGTTCCATTCAATTTCAAAAGTCGGAAGAAAGCAAAATAATTTCTGTTTGATAAACCCAATTTCATTATGCGCCGCATCGTACACATGCAGACGGTGTCCCAGCGAGATAAATTCATTTTTCACAAAATACTTTTGGTTCCCCTGCTCGTCATAGATATCATACGTGTCTGACCAGGAAAATACACGTTGTTTGATTAGTAACTGCATATCTGCTCCCCTTTTCATTTTTCTATCAGACAATCGACTTTTTTATGGAAAATTTTTCCTTTTCCCCTTAATTTTCGATCACGATTTTGACGCCATTTTTTTCGGTCTGAAACGGTCTAAAGCAAAACCTCCATATATCGCAGCACCTTGGGCTTCACACGAAGCTGATCTGCGTACTGCATCAGTCTGTGAATGTTCTTATCCTTGGATGCTGCATAGCGTTTCATAGCTTCTCCGACAATCTGTATATCACTGCCGCTGCCGCGCAGGATGTCACACAGCGTCCGTTCCAAATTGTAAACACGAATTGGATTGCCGGATGGGGATTTCATTTCAATTCTGCCAAGTTCATAGTTCTCCGGCACAACGCGCTTGACAATTAGATTTTCCCGTTTCAAGGATGAAGCATTGTAGCCTTTGGGAAAGGTCATCGTATATTTTGCCGGGGTACGATCCGAATAGCCCCGCAGATACAAAGCAGTATCGTGCGAATAAATTCCGCGCCCATACTTTCGCTGTAAAAGGTAGAAATCATCCTCCCATACGTCGCTCCACACATACAGGCCACGCCCGAAGCGGTATATCTCGCCGCTCTTGACAAACTTCTGTAAAACGCTGCGGTGCAGTCCGGCTTCTGTTACTTGCGCTGCGGTAATCGTACCGTCCTCTGACGCTTCTCGCAGTTCTTCGATTTTCTCCTTAACATTCATGTTTCTCACCCCTCTTTGACAATCACACATTATATTATATTGAAATAATGTGTGATTGTCAACTGTAAAGCGACGAACACACATTAAATTACGTAAAAATAATGTGTGATTGTCAGATACCAGGGAATTTCTAACATGTACTTAAGTAAAAAACAAAGAACGGCATAGCCGTTAAGCTATATCGTTCCTTGTTTCCATATTTTTTAAATTACCACCGCATTACTGGCGTTTTTTCTGCGGACGGTTTCTTCCAGCACACCGAAAAATCCTGCCACCAGCGCCATTAAAATGCCGGTCAAGGTCGCATCTCCTGTTTCTAGGCTTCCGGCTTTGGTGATAGTCGTACATTTTTCATTGTCATTCACAATGTTTCCAGTTCTTACGATTAGGACCGTAGTTCTTATGAAGCGGTTATGGCATAATCAATATATAGAAGCAAATGCAATTGATAAGTTACGGAATATATTGGGCTACAATGCGAAAGGTATCATGACGCATTATTCGGATGATAATGTGTTTTAAAGCCTGTATAAATCGGCACATGCATAGAACATAATGAAACAGCCTCACCCCTGAAAGTCCCGGTAGTGAGGCTGTATTCTTTTCCTTAATCTTTTTCTGTTAATTTCACCCGTTCTCCATTTGTCAGTTCTGATGTGCTTACGACCATCGGTTCGTCTACTTCTGATAAAAGTACCACGAAATCTGAATTTCTATTTGGAAAACATGTCACAGCTTTTTCTTCCAGAATATTTTCATACCCCCAGGCTCCCTTCTGACGCTTAATATAATAGACACACGTTTTTCCAAAGTCTCCTTCATGAATCGCCTGCCGTGTGATCACTTTTGGAAAAACATCTTCAGAAGTGATTTCGATTTTTCCCTCAACGTTTTCACCAATCGAATGTTTTTCATACAGATCTACCGTAAGCTCATACAAATCATCCTTTCGAATGACAGAACACACTTTTCCAACCAGAAGATCTCTGCCCTCCTGCAGCAAAGATTCCGGAACGTTATCATACACGCTGATATAGCCAATTGCCTGATCAGCTGCGCTTACTTCCAAATCAACTGGAAATTCATACTCAATGCTGCCTTCCTGTGCCTCCTCTGTCCAGACGGAAGGAAGCGTTTTGTTCTCTTCTTTGACCGACCAAAACGTTGCGGCAGTTAAAAACAGAAACCACAGAGCGATTAACCCTATACTTATTTTTTTGAACTTCATCGTACTTTCTTCCCCTCTACGCTTTCACACCGGACATACTGATTCCCTGTATCAAATAGTCCTGTCCCATTAAGAATATCAATAAAACTGGTACTGCGTAAAAAACGGACGCTGCATAAAAGATATCCGGCTGTTCCTCTAAAATCTGGCAAAGATACACGGATAACGGCTGCTGATATGGCTCTCTCAAAAAAATGACCGCCTGGTCTACAATATTCCAATTGTCAATAAAAATCAGGATTAATGCAGCAGCAATGGCTGAACTCAAATTAGGCTTTACAATGGAACGATAAATTCTGTATTCGCTGGCTCCGTCCAGTCTGGCTGCTTCTAACGTTTCCTGCGGAAAATCCTGTATCTGCTGACGAATCAGAAATACCCCCAATGGCTGAAACATTGCCGGAAGAATAATTGCCAAGGACGAATTTTGAATGCCCAGCCAATTCGCCACTAAATAATTTGGCACTAAAGTCAGCTGCAGCGGCATAAGCATGACAATCATGTAAAGATAGAACAAAATCTCCTTGTATTTCCACCTGCATTGCCAAAAGCCGTATGCGGCAAGCGGTGCAAGCAAAAGCTGTCCAATCAAAACCGGAATAGTAATAATCAGGGAATTCCACATCATCCGCAAATACAAAGGTCTCTTAAAGAGCAATATAAGATACTCTTCTGGAACTTGTACCGACTTTCCAGCCACAAACAACAACGGAATGACTGCCAAAATGACAGCTCCCATGCAGATCAGCTTTTCGAAAAAATTCGAATATCTCTTTTTCATAAAATCACCCACAAAAGATCTTTACAAATAATCCAGATTCTTCCTCTGGACCCGATAAATGATGCCCAGAAAGATTCCCAGTATGAGAAACATACACCATGCTGCAGCAGACAGTTTCTGCATATTAAGTGACAAAAACTGGTTATTCATATAGTGCTGCAGCATATAAACATACGGTGATGGATAGGCCCCATACAGCATATAGATCTCTTTAAAAACCTTAAAAGAATTCACGATCGACATCAACAGCACAACTAACGTCGTTGGTTTTAATAAGATCCATGTAATATATTGGAATTCCTGCCGCCCTGTAGCTCCATCCAGCTGGCACTGCTCATGATAGATCTGCGGAATCCAGTTTATCCCGGACCAGAAAAGGACAATCGAAAAACTGATATTTTTCCACAGATACATCAGGATAATAATCAAAATGGCCCATCTGGAATTCTCAATATCGAACATGTTTTTTCCAAAAAGCTGTAAAAACCCATCCAGAAAACCATTTCTCTCAAACAAATATTTCCAGAAAGCAATCACCGTTCCAGATGGAACGATTAATGGGATCAGGAGCAGGATAAGAAGAATTCGACCTCTCCTCTGCTTTTTCAAAACCAGTACCAGAAGCAAAGCAATCGCCATTCCCAGCGGTATTGCAATCCCGCAAAAAATTCCGGTATTACGGAGTGCTGAAAGGAATAACTCATTTTCGAATAACAGTTTAAAGTTTTTAAGACCCACCCATTCCTTGTTCATCATGTTGTCAATCACTGCAAAATACAAGGACAGAAGAAACGGCACGATATAAAAAGCCATGATCCCGATAAAACTTGGAAGGATAAAACACATATAAATAAAATTTCGTTTTTTCATTTCATATACCTGATTCCATGGATTAAGGACAGCTTCTACTCATTAACATAAAGCTCTGCTCTTTGCTGAAAAAGCTTCGCACATTCCTCTGGGGTGATTTTCTGCTCCATACATTCGTTTCGAATTTCAGTCAAAATACTGTCTAACTGTAAATCCCGAAAAGCTTTTGCAGAAACTTTTTCATTGTATGCTTCCCATTTTTCTGCTGTGTCGTCATCATTTTCCAATTGATACGCAACAAGCTGCCGTGTGTTTTCTTTGTTCAGCATACTGCCATAGGTAAAGAAATTTCTGTAGTAAGAATCACTGTTTGCATCTTCGAACTCAAATTGTTTCTGACCAATGCAGAATTTGATAAATTCCCATGCAAGCGCTTTATCTTTGCAGCCTGAACTCATGGAAAAGTCCTCACCAATTCTCCAGAAAGGAATTTTTCCATCCGTTGATTTCAACAGGATCGGTTTTGTTGCCGTATCGGTTTCTTCAAACATTCCGCTCGTAGAACCTTCGAGTAAATTTGTAAATGTATTCAGCAGGACACTCTTTCCGGAAAAGCTTTTAATATCCGTAAATGCATGGGTCGCATAGGATGGTTGATATTGATACAGTTCCTGCATTTTTCTCAGAAAATCCACATAATTTTCTGAATCAAAATTTACTTCTTCCTTCTTCAAATAAGCTCTGTCCTCTGTCATCGGCAGAAACACGTAAATATTGTTTTGTACATCAATCGTAAAATCATCATCTGCAATTGGCTTGGCCTGCTGATATAACTCATATAAATCATTGATATCCATTTCGTCCGGGACTTCATAATTCAGTTCATCCGTTATGTTTCTATTCAACCGAAGCATAACATAATAAAAACCTTCCGGAATTTGATACAGTTTTCCATCGACTTCTGCTGCTCGCAGGATATTATCGTAATAATCATCTCTGTTAAAATTAGGATCTGCATCAATATACTGATTTAAGTCCTCGAAATAGCCGCTGCCTTTCGTCTTAATTTCCGATGGTAAATACGTTGCATCATAAATATCCGCCCGTTGATCCGATGCAAGTTCTGTAAGCAAGGTATTTAAGCCTTCATTATACTGTTCATCCGTAACATCATTGTCAAAAACAACCTTTGTTTCAATTTTTACGCCTGGATGCTCCTTCATAAATAAATCAATCATATGCTGGGTCTGCGGCTCAATAAATAAGGTTCCATATGTAAGCGTTCCTTCCAAATCAGCTCCCTCTTCATAGACAGAAATATCATTTCTCACATCTTTTTCATCTTGGGACCCACTTTGTGTGCTTCCACAGGCGCCAATCGCTGCTGCACATAGCATTCCAATTACCACGCAGGATACCTTTTTACCATATTTTCCGAGTTTTTTCATAGGCACTTTTCCTTTCAATTTTTCTCACCGCTTATATTTCTATATTTTATTATATACCCTCCGTTTCATTTGACAATATGCTTATTTTTACTATATTTTCAGAATTATTTTTATTAGTTTTGCACATAAAAATGCCCTGACACTTTTTCCTTTTTGAAAAATAGCATCCGGGCATATCTCCTAATATTATCAAATCACTTTATTTCACTCTCTGATAATTTTATCTTCTAAACTCTTTTCCTTCTTTCTCCTGTATCATCCCTAACATTTTTTCAAAAGACTGTTCAAATCCCTCAGTATCCGCCTTTTTTTCGCTTCTTTGTCCTTCTGACACGATGATGCGGGTATTTTTTCACTTCGTTGTTTAAATAACGCTCCATGAGAATGATGAATCGCATAAGAACCTCTTCCCAACGCTATCGCCGTCACACCATAATCCTGCGATACGACAATATCGCCTTTATGACAGACACGGATCAGTTCATAATCCACAGCATCTGCTCCATCACCAACCACGACTATTTCGCTATAATCCGATATCAAATATCAAATCATGATTGGTATCGCACAACAGTGTTACCGGAACACAATGCTCTTTTGCAATTTTCTCAACCGTCTCAATTACCGGACAGGCATCTGCATCGACCAATATTTGCATTCTTCTGTTTCTCCTACTTTATGATTACCCAATTCGATTTTCTGTTTGTTCCATTTTGTACCAACACACCATTTTGCTGTAAAGAAACAAATATTCGTGAAACAGTTCTTTTGGACACACCGATCTGTTCCGCATAATACGCCTGGGTTGCAAATGGGTTCTTTTCTATAGCCTGTAACAGTTTTTCTATCTGAACCTGTTCCTTCGTTCGTGATATTTTAACGCCATCAATGCCATTTTTTATATCATTAACGCCATTTTTTGTTTTCTTGGCGTTGATTCTGGCGTTATTTGTATCGTTTTGTCCTCGATAGATATTGATACGCAAGTCAACTTCTCCACCGATAAACTCCGGTTCCTGTAGTCCAGCAGATTTTACCTTGTCTATAATTCTCGGAATCCCGCTTCCCCAATGTTCAATCAGATTCATATACGAAAAGGCATGTGCAAGGGCTTCATTCCTGATTTTGGAATAGCCTTCTTTCATACGCTCCAACGTTTGTCCCATCGGCAATTTCCCCGGCGATGTGATTTCCAGTCGGTTGTCATACACCGCAACCTGTATTGTACCATGATCCAGATAGCTGCGATGCACCACCGCGTTGATAATCAACTCACGAATTGCATCCGGCGGGATTTCATAAATATCCTGACGGTAAATGCCGACAAGCGTAGCTCCCAGATGAATATTTCGCAGAACAAACTGAAATGCTTCCTCTATTTGTTCCCACAAAGGACCCGTATATTCCCTTCGATCAACAAAAACCGCTTTCGTTGTTCCCTTAAACACACCGCACTGAATGGCAACATGAAGCCCTCCACAGCCCGTTAAGATAGCATAAGCGTTAGAAGGGTAGTCTTTTCCATCACGTTCAATCAAAATACCCCATGATCGAAGCTGCTGCTTTCCAACGTCTTTTACCGATGCTTTCTGCTCCTCATTATGGGCATTTTTGACTGCCTGCTCCTTCATCGCTTTACAAAGCGTATCAATTTCTTCTTCTGTAACACTCAGTCCAGTACATAACGCCTGATCAAAATAACGATTGCTTCCCTCAAGCATCAGCTCTTTGATCATATACTCGTCAGCAAGCCGGGTTGTTCCAGCAACACGGACATATACGCCTCTCTCTCGTCCAAGCGCTTTAATGTAATATGGCCGCTGTCTGCCTTCAGAAATTTCTGCCACAATAACCGTCTTGCCATCAACTGTCTGCAGCGTAATATCTGGAATAATTGCCGGTTCACAGCTATCCGAGACGACATTGGCAATCGCATCCATCTTTTTGAATACATCTTCCTTGTCAAAGCCAACCACTTCTCGGGTTTTATCCGCAATTCCAAAAATAATTTTTCCTCCGGTTCCATTTGCAAAGGCAACCACAGACTTCATATATTTGATGCTCTTTTCCGGCAGGTTCTCTTTGAATTCTACGTTTTTGGATTCTCCTGCAAGAATTTCTTCTATGGTCATAAATACACCTCGCTATCCGTGTTTATTTTAATAAATCAATGCTTAAAGTTCTCTTTATATCTGTTACCTTAACATATAATTCTCATTCAAGCAATGCAGTACTTTTAAAAATCGTAATTCATTTTTTCAAGTCTGTCAATTCTATTATTTTCCTTTTCTCGCGCATGATCAGATTCAATCATAGGGCGAAAAGTACAGAATCTATTAGTCCCTTACCAACTCAAAACATCCTTAAGCATTTGTTTTACCGCTTCAAAAGTTAACCTGCTGGATATTTTTTTATATTGTGAACAGAAATCTTTGTTATAAGGAGCCACCGTTTTTAAATAGTGCATATGCACTATTTTCTTACCGAAGATGACGATCTTGATGAGGATGAATTTGAAGAAGGCTTTTACATTGACTTCTTTTAATCTATCGTCTGTTTGCCATGCCCGCCTTTGTGCGGGCTCTTTTTATCAAGAGTTCGATGGAAGTCGAACTTTCCTATTGTACAAAAAAGCAGACACATCAAGTATCTCTACTTCATGTGCCTGCAGCACTTTGAAACGGTCTCTTTTACGTTCTTAACAGTGCGAATAAAGATAAAGTTTGACAAAATTTCGAATTTTTCCTTTCTTTTTTGACCAAAATTCATGCGGTTTTAAACGGTCTGAAACGGTCTAAAGCGGCATTTTTGCCCTGTTTTTTCCATCAAAAATGTACAAAAAAACCGCTAAAACACTGGATTTTAGCGGTTTTTCAGGTATGGACCTGAGGGGAATCGAACCCCTGTCCGAAAGCCTATTCATTCAGGCATCTCCCATTACAGTCATTCTATTAAAGGTTCCCCCATCGGCACGCCGGATGACAGGCTTGCCGCTTCGGTAGCTTCATAAAATCTTCCATCTCCGCAAAGCTTTGGAAACGAAGTGCTCCGCATCTGTTTGATGCCAGGAGAATAGCCGCGGAAAACTATTCAGCTGACAACGCCGCACTTAGGCAGCGTACGCTACGTAATTATCGTCTGCGTTTAAATTTAGGTTCCAGGTTGATGACGCGGCCCCGGAGTCCACGAATGGCTTCCCAAACTTCAAAACCCCCGTCGAAACCAGTACAAGCCCGTGCTGGTTCTACAGACGCTTTTCTTTGATACGGGGACGCAAACAGATCGTCCCGGTGCAGTGAAAGCTCTCTTTCAACTGCCGTATATTGTATTATAGTCTTTCCCCATACTTTTTGTCAAGGATTTTTAATACAGATTTTTAACTTTGAAATCTCTCTCCGCCTCACGTCTCTGATCCTTCTTTGCGATATCCTGCCGTTTATCATACAGTTTTTTACCGCGTGCCAGACCGATCTCGACTTTTACGAGGCTGCCTTTAAAATACACCTGCAGCGGAACGAGCGTGTAGCCTTTTTCCTTGATCTGCGCCTCAAGTTTGCGGATCTCATAGTCGTGCAGCAGCAGTTTCCGGATGCGCAGCGGGTCTTTATTGAATATGTTGCCCTTCTCGTACGGACTGATGTGCATGCCGTAGATGAATACCTCATCACGCTCAATGCGGATGAAGGACTCCTTGATGCTGCATTTTCCCATGCGGAGGGATTTTACCTCGGTACCGGCAAGGGAGATGCCGGCCTCGTATTTATCCTCGATAAAATAGTCATGATATGCCTTTTTATTGTTGGCAATCATTCGATTTCCTTTTTGTTTTGCCATAGCTTTTTCCTCCAGGGATTTATTCTGTCTCGGTTTCTTTTTCTACATACGTAAAATCGATTGTCCGGTTGGCAGGCTCGGCGTTTCGTACACGGACACGCACCGGCTCACCAAGGCGGAATACTTTTCCGTGCTGCTCTCCGACCAGACGGTAATTTTCTTCATCAAAATTATAATAATCGTCTTTCAGTGTCATGATGTGAACGAGTCCCTCAACGGTATTTGGCAGCTCCACATAGAAGCCCCATCCGGTCACGCCGGAAATGACGCCGTCGTACTCTTCGCCGACATGCTCCAGCATATATTCGGCTTTCTTCAGTTTCACAGCCTCTCTTTCTGCCTCTGCAGCACGCTGCTCCATCGCACTCGACTGCTCCGCCACATGCTGCAAAATGGACGAATATTTGCCGATTCTGCCGCCCTTGTCGAGACGTCCCCGCAGATCATCCTTGATAATGCGGTGGATCTGCAGATCCGGGTAACGGCGGATTGGTGAGGTAAAATGGCAGTAATATGACGCTGCCAGTCCGAAGTGGCCGCTGCATTCCGGGGTATAAATGGCTCTTGCCATCGACCGGAGCAGCAGGCGGCTGATCAGCGGCTCTTCCGGGGTTCCCTCGATGCTGGTGAGAATCTTCTGCACCTCACCCGGCGTAATCTCATGGGAACGCTTTTCGACTTTGATGCCCTGTTCACGGATCAGCGTCAGCGTTGCCTCCATGCGGTCTCCGTCTGGCTTGTCATGCGTCCGGTATAAGAACGGGATTTCGCGTGTGCAGTATTCCTCTGCCACGGTCTCGTTCGCCATCAGCATGAAGTCCTCGATCATCCGTGTTGCCACGTTCGACGGATACGGGCGGATCTCCACCGGCGTCCCTTCTGCATCAAGAATTACTTTGCTCTCCGGGAATTCAAAATCAATTGCTCCGCGTTCTTTCCGACAGCTCCGGATCAGTGCAGACAGTTCCTGCATCTGGCGGAACATCGGAACCAGCTCATGATATTCCTCCAGCAGCTCCGGATGTGCTTCCGGCTCGGTCAGGATTGCATTGACGGCGGTGTAGGTCATGCGGCGGTCCACGCGGATCACCGTCTCAGCGATCTGATGGCCGATCATGCGGCCTTTCTCGTTGATCGTCATAATACAGGAGAGTGCCAGGCGCTCCTGTCCTTCATTCAGGGAACAGATGCCGTTTGACAGACGCTTCGGCAGCATCGGAATGACGCGGTCCGGCAGATAGACACTGGTGCCGCGCTTTAACGCCTCACGGTCGAGGGCGGAATTTTCCTGCACATAGTTGCTGACATCAGCGATATGAACGCCAAGCGTCCACGTATCGCCCGCTTTTGTGACGGATACGGCGTCATCGAGGTCTTTGGCATCCTCGCCGTCGATTGTCACCATCTGCCAGCTTTTCAGATCGAGGCGGCCGTTGTAATCGTTTGGAATTACTTCCTCCGGGCATTTTTCTGCCTGTGTGATCACGCGTGCCGGGAACTCCTCCGGGATCTGGTAAGCGTCCACGACTGCCTGGATATCGACAGTCTGGATACGCGGCTTCTTCTCTGTGTCGCCGTCCTTTCCATTCTTTCTGCGGAATCGGTCATCGCGTCCTCTTCTGCCCTGCTCTCCGGCGCGGCGGTCTCTTTTTTCCCGTTTTTCCGTCGTTGTGGATGCACCGCGGCTCTTCTGGTAACGGCCGTCGGAGATCACATCGATTTTTCCTTCTTTTACCAGGATTTCCATAACCTCCGCAAGCTCCGACCGTTTTGCTTTCGGCACCTGCAGCAGCATGGCAATGTCTTTCAGACGCATCGGCTCATAGTTTTTCGAGCTTACGAGATCAATGAGCAGCGTCTTGCGGTTTTTCAGCAGTTTCGAACTTCTGGAACGCGGATGGCCCGCATGACCGCCATGGTTCCCGCTGTTCTGTCCTGCATGGGACGCCGCGCTGCCCTGCGGATATTTCCTCCGATCTTTTTTCTTCTTATTATCTTTCATCTATTATCTCCTCTTTGTAGAAAAAGACACCCTTACGCCTTCTCGTGGGAATAAGGATGTCTTTACTTTGCTAAAAATTCATGTTTAATACAACCGACAGTACAATAAACAGAACTGCCATGATTTTTGTTGCACGGATCAGAGTTCCTTCTGCAGAACGGCTTTTGTTTCTTCCCCAGTAAGTGTCTGAGATACCTGCGATAGCACCGAGACCCTGCTGTTTTCCTTCCTGCATCAATACAACAACGGTTAAAGCAATACAATCAATGACATAAATGACTGTCAAAATCGTTCTTAAAATTTCCACAATTACACCTCCTACGGCCAACTTATATTATTTTACCATAGCAGGAGTTCGATTTCAACTGTTATTTGCCTGTTTTACGCCATTTTTCACCATTCTCTTACGCCGGTTCCCTTTTGCGGGAACGGATTCCGGTATTTCGCTTCCTCACCGAGGCGTTCCTCGATGCGGAGAAGCTCATTGTATTTCGCATTCCGCTCCGACCGGCACGGTGCTCCGGTTTTGATCTGGCCGGCGCCTGTCGCGACGGCAAGGTCTGCCAGAAAATCATCCTCTGTCTCTCCGGACCGGTGGGAAATGACGGCGCGGTACCCTGCTCTCTGCGCCATCTCCACCGCATCCAGCGCCTCAGAGAGCGTTCCGATCTGGTTTACCTTGATCAGAACCGCATTTGCCGTGCCAAGTGCAATGCCGCAGGAAAGCCTTCTTACATTCGTCACAAACAGATCATCCCCGACCAGCTGTACTCTGTTCCCGAGCGCTTCCGTCATCTGTTTCCAGCCTTCGAAATCGTCCTCGCACAGCCCGTCTTCGATGGATACGATCGGGTATTTTTCGATCAGTTCCTCATAGTAGGCAACCATTTCTGCGGTATCCCGAAATACTGTCTTTCCGCACTGACGGGATTCCCCGGGAAAGTAGTAGACGTTCCTGCTCTCCTCGTAGAGCTCGCTTGCCGCCGCATCGATCGCGATCATCACGTCGTTTCCGGGCGCATAGCCGGCTTTCTGGACCGCATTGACAATGAGCTGCAGTGCTTCATCGGAATCCTTTAAATCCGGCGCAAAGCCGCCCTCATCGCCGACAGAAGTCGAGTATCCCTTCTCCTTCAGGAGCTGCTTCAGCGTATGGTAAATCTCCGCGCACATGGAAAGACCCTCCCGGAATGAGGGAGCGCCGCACGGCATAATCATAAATTCCTGCAGATCGACGGTGTTGTCGGCATGACGGCCGCCGTTTAAAATATTCATCATCGGCACGGGCATACGGCTTGTGTGGCAGCCGCCCAGGTACTGGTACAGCGGTAGATGAAGCGCATTTGCCGCCGCGCGCGCCACAGCAAGTGAGACACCGAGAATGGCGTTTGCCCCGAGGTTTTCTTTCGTTTCGGTTCCGTCTGCCTGGCACAGGATATGGTCAATCCGCTCCTGCTCGAGCGCATTCTCGCCGACAACGGCATCGGCCAGCACGGTATTAACCGCTTCTACAGCCTTTCTCACGCCCTGCCCCAGATAGCGCACTTCCTGATCTCTTTTTTCCAGTGCCTCAAATTTTCCTGTCGATGCCCCGGACGGCACCTGGGCACGCCCCATATGGCCTTCCAGCCCGAGAATCCCCTCCCCGACGGCCACTTCCACCTCTACGGTCGGATTTCCGCGCGAATCCAGAATTTCTCTTCCTGTCACGCTTCGAATTGGTAAATATCGAAACATAGTTTTCCCTCCTGTTTTGCTGCAAAGTGAACAGTAACCAAGTTTCTTCTCTGCGTTCACAGTATGACCGTGCTATGGGAAAAATATGTTACTCTCTCTGTCGAAACCTCTTTTTTCCAGTCCTTATTCTTTTCAAACATAAAAAAACGCAATATGAAAGCCATCCGATTTTTCCATTTTCGGATGGCTTTCATAAGTTAGAACTGTGCATTGGACTGAATCCTTTCTTTTTTTGTTCTTTTGTTTCGCTTTGGGGTACTTCGTTACGTTTTCTTGGGTCCATACCTTCGCTTTCTTAGTTTATGGGGTAATTCGTTATGTTCTCGGTGGTCCGTCCTCTCTTTCTGTTTTTTTCTTCCGTTTTCTTTTGTTGACTTTACTATATCAGTTTTTTCACCGTTTGTCAACACCTTATTTTGATTTTTTATCCGTCTTCCATTTTTATTCTGTCTCTTATTGCGTAATTATTTTTATTTTCAGATTATTATAATAAAATATCCCTGCCGAACCCGTTTCAAAACGAATCCGGCAGGGACATTTTCACGATTTCTCTTTATTTCTTAATCAGCAGGGATTTTCCTGTCATTTCTTTTGGCTGCTCCATTCCCATCAGCTCGATCAGGGTCGGTGCGATGTCTGCCAGGCATCCGCCCTCTCTTAACGTGTAGGATGGGTCTGCATTAACCAGAATGAACGGAACCGGATTGGTGGTATGAGCGGTGTATGGCTCGCCGGTCTCGTAATCTACAAGCTGCTCTGCATTTCCGTGGTCCGCACAGATGAACATCTGGCCGTCAACCTCTTTTAATGCCTCCACTGCCTTGCCTACGCACTCATCAACAGCCTCAACTGCCTGGATTGCTGCGCTCTCAACACCGGTATGGCCAACCATATCCGGATTTGCAAAGTTGATGATGATGACATCATATTTCTGGGAACGAATAGCATCCGTCAGCTTGTCGCATACTTCGTAAGCACTCATCTCCGGCTTCAGGTCATAAGTAGCAACCTTCGGGGATTTTACAAGGATTCTATCCTCACCTTTATTTGGCTCCTCAACGCCGCCATTGAAGAAGAAGGTTACATGTGCATATTTCTCGGTCTCGGCGATACGAGCCTGCGTCATGTTATGTGCTGCCAGATACTCACCGAAGGTATTGGTGATCTCTTCTTTTTTGAATGCAACGGATTTGTTCGGGATGGTCTCATCGTATTCCGTGAAGCATACGTAGGTCAGATCCAGACGTTTTTCTCTCTCGAATCCGGTGAACTCATCTGCGCAGAATGCTCTTGTCAGCTCTCTTGCACGGTCCGGGCGGAAGTTGAAGAAAATCACAGAATCTTTATCCTGAATCGTTGCAACCGGTTTTCCGTCTTTTTTCAGAACGGTCGGCAGAACGAACTCATCGGTTTTTTCAGCATCATAAGAAGCCTGAACAGCCTCTGCTGCATCGGTTCCTTCTACGCCTTCCCCTTTTGTCAGAGCTTTGTAAGCCAGCTCGACACGATCCCAGCGGTTATCACGGTCCATTGCATAGTAACGGCCGGAGATTACGCCGATTTCGCCGACACCGATCTCATCCATTTTTGCCTGCAGCTGCTCTACATAAGATTTTCCGGATGCCGGAGGAGTGTCACGGCCATCCAGGAAGCAGTGTACATAAACTTTCTCGAGACCTTTGCGTTTTGCCAGCTCCAGAAGTCCGAATACGTGGGTGATGTGGCTGTGAACACCGCCGTCAGAGAGAAGTCCGAACAGGTGCAGTGCGGAATTGTTTGCTTTTGCATTTTCAACAGCCTTTACCAGCTCTTCATTCTCGAAGAAATCACCGTCCTGGATTGCTTTTGTGATTCTGGTCAGCTCCTGGTATACAACACGGCCTGCACCCATGTTCAGATGGCCTACCTCAGAGTTACCCATCTGTCCGTCCGGAAGACCTACAGCAAGTCCGCTGGCCTGTCCTTTTACGTACGGGCACTGGCTCATCAGCTGGTCCATAATCGGAGTTTTCGCTTCGCAGACAGCGTTATGCTCGCATTTGTCATTCAGTCCATATCCGTCAAGAATCATTAATACGGTTGGTTTTTTACTCATTGTGAATTCCCTTCTTTACTTAAATTTTGGGTAACAATCCAGAGCCCCGTCTCGATTCCGCTTACGCTGCATCTCGATGTTGCTTTTCGCCATATGAAACTCCAGAAAAAGCGCTCCTTCATGCAAGCAGGATTCGCGATTTTTCTTCCATTTCGCATGGCTCGGAATTGTTACATTTTGTTAGTATACCCGGATTGTCGAAGAAATCTCCTGGATCATCGACATTCCGCCTAAAATCTGCATGGCATCCTCAAAATGGCGCTCTTTGACCTCGTCCGTAATGACGACGATCTCGGCGTATTTTCCATTGACACGTTTCTGAAGCATCTGTGCAATCGAAACCTTGTTGTTTCCAAAGACAGAAGCTACCGATGCCAGCGTTCCATACCGATTTTCAATCTGCATGCGTACAAAATATTTCGACTTAATTTCGCCGACACGCTTGATCGGGCATTCCCGGTAGCATGTGCAGCCGATTCTGCCGCAGCAGTTCCATAAAATATTGCGCACAACATCGAAAATATCGCCCACAACGGCACTCGCAGTCGGAAGCTCTCCGGCACCTCGTCCGTAAAACATCGTATCCTGTACGGCATCGCCTGTCAGGAATACGGCATTGTAGGAATCATTGACAGTCGCAAGCGGATGATTGCTGTCGATCAGCATCGGATGAACGCGGGCTTCGATTCCTTCCGGGGTATCTTTTGCCACGCCGAGCAGCTTGATCGTGCATCCCATCTCTTTTGCGTACTCGATATCGGTCGCCGTGATTTTGGTAATGCCTTCGGTGTAAACATCTTCAAATGTCACTCTGGAATTGAACGCTGCCGAAGCAAGGATTGCCACTTTCCGGCCGGCATCAAGACCTTCCACATCTGCGGTCGGGTCTGCTTCTGCATAGCCCATGTCCTGCGCCAGACGGAGCGCATCACCAAACTCCATGCCTTCCTGCGACATTTTTGTGAGAATGAAATTTGTGGTACCGTTGAAAATACCCATCAGCTCTGTGATATGATTGGCGGCAAGGCACTGTTTCACCGGACGGATGATCGGAATTCCTCCCGCCACGGATGCCTCGTAGAGAAAATCTTTTCCGTTTCTCTTTGCTGTCGCAAGGATTTTTTTGCCCTCGGATGCCACCAGATCTTTATTTGCCGTTACAACATTCTTTCCAGCATCCAGGCAGGCAAGAATGTAATTCATGGCCGGCTGTTTTCCACCCATAACCTCAACAACAATCTCGATTTCCGGGTCATTGGCAATCTCCTCGAAGCTGGTGGTAATGATGGAGGGATCGTCAACCTTTGCAGCTGCTTTTTCCACATTGCGCACAAGAATTTTTTTCAGCTCTACACGTGCGCCCAGCTTCGGAAGCATTTCCTCCTGCTGGCTTTTCAGCACTTTATACACACCGGTACCGACAGTACCAAGACCCAGCATTCCGATTTTAATTACTCTTTCCTCTGCCATACTCATCTCTCTCTCTTATTTCAGGGATACGATGCATTCAATTTCCACTTTTGCTGCTTTCGGAAGAGCAGCAACTGCTACACAGGAACGAGCCGGTTTGGACTCGCCAAAGAAAGCACCGTATACTTCATTTACCTTGGCAAAATCGTTCATATCGGTCAGGAAAATGGTTGTTTTCATCACTTTCGTGCGGTCAGTTCCTGCTGCTGTCATGATTGCGTCCAGATTCTTTAAAGAGAGGGTTGCCTGCTCTTCTACAGTCTCCGGGATCACGCTGCCATGCTCTACATCAAAGCCAAGCTGTCCGGAAATAAATAAAAGGCCGTTGTCTGCGACTGCCTGTACATAAGGTCCGATTGCTGCCGGTGCTTTTTCTGTATTAATGATTTCTCTTGCCATAATCATATTCTCCTTTATGCTTTCTTTCGCGTCGTCTGATTTGCCGCGTTTTTTCCCTCTATCATGCGGTTTTTCCGACACTTTTGTCGTTCCCATCATATCACATGTGGGAGATGTCCGCAAGTGCGAAAAAGCCGCTCCCGGACACAAGAAAAGTTCAGAATCGTTCATTTCACATATCCAAATTCTAAGTTAGCAACCACCAGTTCAACTGGTGGTTTATTATTAGCCCTCCAAAGGGCT
>NZ_QUGU01000029.1:0-18523 GCF_003479185.1 Blautia sp. AF17-9LB | reverse complement strand
TCTACAGAGGGTGTCTTTCTTTTGTGCAATATTTTGGATTTGCTCATTTATAGCTTAAAAAAGAATTAAATAAAAAAGCAAGGCAGCATACCACAGGAAATCCTGAGACATGCTGCCCTATTGCCAGGCATATCAATAATTGGTTCAAAAAGGATACGTTAGAATACCACTACCAGAAGCATCTTATACTGCTCTTTGCCATACACTGCATGCGGATGTTTTGCCGGCATGACGATGGATTCGCCTTCGTGGAGTTCGTATTTTACGCCGTCGATGGTGATTTCACCGGTTCCGTCGAGGCAGGTGACGAAGGCGTCGCCGCCGGACTCGTGGGTGCTGATTTCTTCGCCTTTGTCGAAGGCAAATAAGGTGATGCTGACGGATTCATTCTGTACCAGTGTTTTGCTGACGATCTGGCCTTCCTGGTAGGAAACCTGATCTTTTAAGACCATAACCTTGGCTTTATTGATATTTTTCATGATGCTCATAGTTTATAAATCTCCGTGATAGAATGAGAACGTGTCTGAAAAAATTCCCAGGCACGTTCTAAAAATGTGTGATTAAGATGAGATGACTCATCGGTGTCGGGCGTGTATAGAAATGGAATCTGAGGTCCGTTTTCTGATATGCCCAAATTCAAAGATATTTTTGTCTGAACATATACAGTATACGTGGAAAAATGAAAGAAAGCAAGGGGTTTTCTTTATTTCCCGAAAAACAATTCCATATCGTTTTCAACGGTATCGATTCCGGCGATGCCGAAGTTTTCAACGAGAAGAGCTGCAACATTCGGGCTTAAAAATGCCGGGAGTGTCGGGCCGAGGTGGATGTTCTTGACACCAAGCGACAGCAGTGCCAGAAGAACAATCACAGCTTTCTGCTCGTACCAGGAAATATTGTAGATGATCGGCAGATCGTTGATATCGTCGAGGCCGAAGACCTCCTTTAATTTCAGTGCAATCACGGCAAGAGAGTAGGAATCATTGCACTGGCCGGCATCGAGGACGCGCGGAATGCCGTTGATGTCGCCGAGGTTCAGCTTGTTGTATTTGTATTTTGCACAGCCGGCGGTCAGAATCACGGTGTCTTTCGGCAGTGCCTGTGCAAAATCAGAGTAATAGCTGCGGCTCTTTGCACGGCCGTCACATCCAGCCATGACAACGAATTTTTTGATCGCGCCGGATTTCACGGCATCGACGATCTGGTCTGCCAGGGCGAGTACCTGTGCATGGGCGAAGCCTCCGACAATGGTTCCCTGCTCGAGTTCCGTCGGCGGTGCGCAGTGCTTTGCCTGTTCGATGAGCAGAGAGAAATCTTTTGTATCACCGATGACGCCGTCGATGTGCGGGCATCCCGGATAACGAACCGCTCCGGTTGTGTAAATACGGTTTTTGTAGCTGTCCTTCGGCGGCACGATACAGTTCGTCGTCATCAGAATCGGGCCGTTGAAGGCTTCAAATTCTTCTTTCTGCTTCCACCAGGCGTTACCATAATTTCCCTTAAAATGTTCATATTTTTTGAACGCCGGATAGTAGTGTGCAGGCAGCATTTCGGAGTGGGTGTAAACATCGATGCCGGTGTTCACGGTCTGCTCGAGCAGCATCTCGAGGTCGCGCAGATCATGACCGGAGACGAGAATACCCGGGCGGGTGCCGACACTGAGATCGACGGTGGTGATCTCCGGATTGCCGTAAGCGGAAGTATTGGCCTCATCGAGCAGTGCCATTCCCTGCACGCCGTAGGAGCCGGTCTCGAGTGCGAGTGCCGTCAGTTCCTCTGCGGAGAGGGAATCGTCGAGCGTTGCGGCGAGAGCACGCTGCAGGAAGGCATCGATTTCCTCGTTTTCTTTTAAGAGAACATTGGCATGGCTGGTGTACGCGGCAAGTCCTTTCAGACCGTAGGTGATGAGCTCGCGTAAAGAGCGGATGTCCTCATTTTCCGTGGAAAGTACGCCGACGGTTACTGCTTTTGCGGCAAACTCATCGGTTGTGCCGTTCCAGAGGGCGGCCTCCGGCAGAGCGGAGCAGTCGGCAAGCTGAGCGAGAAGCGCTTTGGTCTCAAGCGTTGCCTCAATTCGTGCGCGGATCGTATCATCATCAAAGTTCACGTTTGTGATGGTCGTAAACAGGTTTTCGGTGATGAGATGATTGACGCTGGCATCGACGGTTTTTCCTTCGCGGCGGAGCTGTGTCGTCACGGCGGAAAGTCCTTTCGTCGTCCAGATCAGCAGATCCTGCAGCGCCGCTGTCTCCGGGCGCTTTCCACAGACACCGGATTTTGTACAGCCGGAGCAGCCGGCAGTTTCCTGACACTGGTAGCAAAACATGTTCTGTTCCATAAAATAGTTCCTCCTGTAGGGTATTTCCGAGGGGTTAAGCGCAGAGGGAAAAACAGATCTGCGCGGAGTTTCATAATTTACACGTACAGAATATCGGATATAACAGGAAAAGTATGTGGTTATAACCACGGAAAAATACTTTTTGTGTATATTCGTTTATGAAAAATAAGCATTTGAAACGATGAAACGGTAAAAAATTTACGTTGCGGTACCGCCTAGAGAGACGGATGACGCAGCGTAAATTTGTTTTTATGAAATTCGAGGATTCCCTCTTTCTGCATTTTTCCGAGTTCTTTGGAGAGGGCGCTCCGGTCGAGGTTCAGGTAGTCGGCGAGGCCCTGGCGGTCGAAGGGGATCGTAAAGGTGTCGGCGCTGGTTTTGGCAGACTGCGCGGCGAGGTAGACCAGCACGCGCTCGCGGATCGTCTTTGGTGTAGTGCAGAAAATGCGGTTGGAGAGGGTAAGATTTTTCTGCATGGAGATGCGGAGCATATTACTGCGAAGCTGGGACAGCCATGCATCATCACCATCGGCGGTCTGGTCGAGGTTTCGAAGATTGAAAAAGAGAACCGTCGAGGCTTCGGCTGCCGTGACATTCACCATCATCGGCTCCCGACAGAAGGCATACGTTTCGGCAAATACCTGGCCGGGGGTGATCTTGCTTAAGATACTGCGGTTGCCCCAGAGATCCGTATTCTCCACGAAAACGCTGCCGGACAGCACAATCCCCAGTTCGGACACGCGGTCACCCATGTGATAAATGGTCTGGTTTTTCTCAAACGAACACGTCCGCAGCCACCCGCTCGAAACAAGAGCCGTCCGCCCGGTTTCCGAGATGCCATGAAAGAGCGGGAGAGAAAACACCTCGGCCGGAAAAACAGCATCAGCCAATGATTTCATACTGCAGCATCTCGTATTTCAAAATACTGCCCTCCATAATTTCCGGCGGCAGCAGCGCGCGGGCAACCAGTTTCGTTTCATTGTCCTCCGGTTCGATGTCATTGCGGCGTAAATGCGCGTAATCACCATCGATGGCGACTACTTCGTAGGTGCAGGATAACATAAGAAAACAACCTCCTTTTTCTTTACATGATACCTATTATACCGTGTGCAGAAACGGATGTCGATGGAATTTTTAATGCCGGAAACAAAAGTCTATGCTATACTTACAGCAGGGTATGACAGAAAAGAAAGGATGGAAGGTAGGATCCTGGGGGAAGAACTTGGACTGGAAGTCTGCTCAGTGCTGAGAAAAATCCGGGAAGATATGTAGCTCATTATCATCAGCGGCTATGCGGAATTTTCTTATATAATAGGAAAGTTCGACATTCGTCGGTAAGTGTCAAATAAAACAGTGTATAGAAAAATAACCGTCAGCCTTTTATACTAAAAGGTCAACGGTTATCGACAGAATTCTTTTACAAGAGGATTCCAAGGCAGATAATCATCCAGATATTCAGGATGTTCAAGAAAAGCACTCCCCGGCATGTCGGACAGGATATATTTTATATATTTCATCGGGGCAAGCCCATTCGCTTTCGCTGTCTCTACCAGTGTATAGATTCCTGCACTGGCTTCCGCCCCTTTCGGACTGCCGGAGAACAGCCAGTTCTTTCTGCCGATCACAAAGGGACGGATACAGTTTTCCGCAAGCGAATTACTGATGGAACAATTCCCGTCTTCCAGATAATTCCAAAAACCTTCACGGTTATTTAAGGCGTAATGAAAAGCTTTTGAAAGTTTGGATTTCGGCAGCTCTCCGATGGCACTTTTTTCTGCCCATGACCAAAAAGCCTCGAGAAGCGGTTTCTCGCGGATAAGACGTTCTTTTTTCTTCTGATCAGGAGGGAGCGCCTCCAACTCTGACTCTATGTTAAAGAGTTGATTCAGACGGAGGATTGCTTCCGCAGGTTTTGATGCTTCCGAATTATGGATGTCTTTTGGGAGCGCATCCACGAAAGCCCGGCGCAGATGCGTATAGCAAAGACATCTTTTTACTCCTGAAACTGCATTGTATCCGGAGTAAGCGTCTGTATGGATATAACCTTCATATTCCCTCAGAAACGCTTCCGGATATTTCCCGCTTCGTCCCGGCTGGTACTCGAAGTAGCGGATGGGATTTACAGCATCTCTGATGCTGCAGTAAACCCACATATAGGAATCGGACGTATTTTTCCGTCCCGGTTCTTTCAGCACCTGTACATGTGTTTCATCGATATGAAGGTATCTCTGTTTCAGAAGTTCCAGCTTCAGACGGTGGACGATGTGTACAAGCCAGTCCCGATAGACAACCAGAAGCCAGTTTGACATAGTCGCTCTGCTTAAACGTAATCCCAAAGCCTCCCATTCTTTTTCCTGTCTGTACAGCGGGATGCTTAATTCAAACTTCTGGTGGATGAGCCAGGTGATGGTAGATGCAGATGCCAGAGAATGCAGGACGGGAGGATATGGCACCGGAGCCTTCTCCATATAAGGAGTTCCGTTTTTCCGGCACGACCTGCATTCATACGTTTCCCGGTAATGGTCAATCACCTTGAGTTTTGCAGGGATAAACTGTACTTCCGTGCGGACGAATTCTTCCCCTACTTTCACCATCGTACTCCCGCAGTTATCGCATATCTGTTCCCTTTCATCTATGGTATGGAGTACTTTGCTGTGAGGGAGATTTTTTACCAGTTCTTCCCGCTGACCGGTGTACTTCCTTTTACGTAGGTGCTTCTCTATCTCAACAAGCTCCGGTTCGTGTGCATCAGGATCCGCACAGGTTTCGATTTCATTAAAAAGAGACATCTGCCCCTCGATTTCGAGAGTAGATGTCTTCTCGGATTTTGTTCCATAAAGTTTACGGGTCAGGAAATCAACCTGCTCTTTCAGGAGCCGGACCTGCTGTTCCAGTTCTTTGATATGATTTTTATACTCCTGTTCCGTAGCTGACATAACCTGAAAACCCTTTCGCTTCGATAGGATTATTATACCATAGAATCGTCAGATTTCCCAGCATTTCTAAGGATTTTCAGTATTTTCAGACTTATGCGGGAGCCATTTCTGAACCGCCTTTGGCTGCTCCGGGTTCAAACCTTCCAGAAGCCAGCGCAGCTGCTGATCAGAAATCTGTTTTGCTTCTTCGCCGGTCCGCGGCCATTGGAGACGTCCGTTTTCGTACCGTTTGTATAAAAGGCAGAAACCGTCTCCCTCGTAATGGACTGCTTTGATCCGGTCAGCCCTCTTTCCACAGAACAGGAATAAGGAATTGCTGTAAGGATCCAGTTTGAAGTTGTACTGGATGATATCCAGCAAGCCATTGAGCTGCTTCCTCATATCGGTGTAGCCGCATCGGATATAGATTTTCTCCACATGGGAAAGCTCTCCTAACATGACTGCACGGCTTTCAGAATGTTTTCCAGCATCTGGGCAGATGTGCCTTCATAAAGTTCCACTGTTATGGATCCGATATGAAGTATGGCTGCAGGAGTGGAACGGGAAATGTTTCTGTCCGGAAGTGAAAGCTCCGCAAACTCAGCCGGGGATTCCGTTAAAGCAGTTGACTGTTGGTCTGTACACATGTGGATGCCGTTTTTCTTGCGGGGCAGTTCTTCCAAGGCAAGCTTTCGAATTTTGGAAAGCCAGTAATAATAACTTTTCAAAGAGATATCGTGTTGTTCACACCAGATCTGATTTGTCAGTCCGGAGGCCCTGCATTGCCGTATTACATCCAGCCAGTATTGAAGTTTCACCTGTTTGTCTGGAGTCAAAGAAGAAAGATCCATAAGCCTGCTCCTTAGATTAGATTTAGAGTTTTTAGAGTCAACTCCCAAAACTCTAATCAATAGTTTACATGCAACAGCCAGAAATTTCGATACACCCTCTTATTGGACGCTTACATTCGTCGAACTCTTGATAAAAAGAGCCCGCACAAAAGCGGGCATAGAAAACAGACGATAGATTAAAAGAAGTCGATGTAAAAACCTTCTTCAAATTCATCGTCATCGAGGTCATCATCATCGGTAAGAAAATAGTGCATATCCAAAAGGTCAGAGTCTGTCATGTTTTTGACCAGATTGGATGTCATTCCCTCTGGAGGATTCTTGCTGTATTTTTGTCTGAGTTCCTCTATAAGCTTTGCATCCATGGTTTAAATTCCTCCCTGTCTGTTAATAAGTTCAGTATGATACAGACAGGCAGAAAAATCAAGCAGAGCGGCATTTAGCTTTTGCCATGGCCCTTTCGTAAAGTTCTTGAAGAGGAACTCGTTTATGATTGTGATAGATTTCTACGAAAAGCATTTCTTTTTTGCAATGAGGACAATACAAGGGATCGTAACCAAAAGATAACAGGATGTCCTGCCTCCATTTGGTAAAACTTCTTATAAGAGCATGTTTCGATTTATGGACAATGACAGATTCTCTTCACGAGAATAATCCTGATAAAGAATTTGATGAACTGTGCTTTGCTGTCGACGACGACGGAACAAATATTCTTATAATCATTAATAAGGGTGAGATCACTGGTGCAGTTGACATTGACAATATCCCTGTGTGTTAGGATAGTTGTCAGTGAAAGATAATTACTTTTGCGGTAGTATGTAGCTATCACAGGAAGGGAGCTTTCGCTATGAACTATAGTCCAGAATTAAAGGATGCACTCCTCAGGAGGATGCTTCCACCAAACAATGAATCTATTACCAAGATATCCAGAGAAGAAGGAATCTCTGAACAGACACTTCGTAACTGGCGGGATAAAGCCAGAAAGGAAGGCTATGCTGCTCCTGGTACGGATGCGGTTCCTGATGACTGGAGTACACAGGATAAATTTTTAGTTGTTGTTGAAACAGCAAGTATGAATGAAACGGAACTTGCCGAGTATGCCCGTAAAAAAGGTCTTTATATCGAGCAGATCAAAGCCTGGAAAGATGCCTGCATGAATGCCAATGGTGGCATCGCTAAAGAAGCTTCCCGGCTTAACCGCGAACTTAAGGATTCTGAGAAAGAACGCAGAAAACTTGAAAAAGAATTACAGCGCAAGGAAAAGGCTCTTGCAGAAGCAGCTGCCTTACTTGTACTGTCAAAAAAAGCAAATGCGATCTGGGGGGATTCAGAGGACGAATGATCAGCGCCTCAGATCGCGAAAATGCTGTACTGCTGATCAATGAAGCCATTAAATCAGGAGCGTCTTGTAAAAAGGCATGTGAACGCCTCGGAATCACAGAACGGACTTTCTACCGTTGGAAAAAGCGAAAAGCGGATACTGATTCCTATGAAGATGGACGTCCCCACGCAGATCATTCAAATCCTGCTAATAAGATACCCGCAGAGATACGCCGTGAGATCATAAACATCTGTAACAGACCAGAATATGCCAGCATGGCCCCCTGTGAAATCGTTCCGGCATTAGCCGATGAAGGTATCGCTGATTGTCAAGGTAGTTGTTGCAGACATGAATGATCTCAGAAAACTGGTCAGTGAATATGGAAAGATCGGATCGAATCTAAATCAGATCGCCAAGCATTTTAACAGCGGTGGCAGTCAGTCACGTGCTATAGAAAATGAAATCCACCAGTGCATCACGGACTTATTCCTATTGAGAAAAAGGATACTGTTTTATGAGCTGTAAGACGATCTATGTCATGATCAGCAGTTTCCTTTCAGAAGAAGAGAAGATGATCGTTGCCGCCCATGAATTAGGGCACATCATCCTGCATCGTTCCCAGCTGAAAATGGCTCCGATGCAAGATGATACACTCTACAATATGACGGATAATACAGAATACCAGGCCAATCTGTTTGCTGCCGATCTGCTGATTGAAGATGAGAAAATCGAAGATATGGTTCAGAACGAGGACCTGGATTATTTCGGACTCTGCAGTTCATTGAATGCGACTCCGGAACTAATGAGTTTTAAATTATACAGCCTGACAAAACGAGGCCAGGCTTATCATATGCCGATGGAGATTCAGAGCAATTTCCTGGCGAAATAAAGTAAATAAAGATCCTGTTCTATATATCATAGTATGAACAGGATCTTTTTATAATGATTTATTTTCTATCTAAAATTTTATTAAACTGACTAAAGACTCCATAGTTTGTGTGTTTGACTTACTGTTTATATCTATCTTCTCCTAAATATTTTTCTAGTCATTGCAATATAAAATTGCTTATACAGTCTCTCCATTAAGAGTCCTGGTATTCTGGATAATGTACAGAGCGACCGATATGACCATCATTATAGCGCACAAACCAATCAACAGATCTGATACCATCGGTGTAATGTGGAACCATATAATATGCACCGCTGCAGTTCCATATAATAAAAAGGTTACTATCTTTCCATGCCAGTCTGCACCATGTACTTTTCCTGTCTTTCGTATCACAAGACATCCACTGACTACCATATACAGCTCCTTACCTGCCATTATTACGATTAAAAGAAGCACATGCGGAAAACGAGTAAACAGACAGATTAACATCGCTGCCTGTGTCAGCTTATCAGCCGCCGGATCAAGTATTTTTCCTAAATTACTAATCCTATGGAATCTTCTTGCGATATATCCATCAGCAAGATCCGTAAGCCCAGACAGCAATAAGATTTCACCAGCTAACAGAGGATTTTTCTTTACACAATAACTCCATATAATTACCGGAATCAGACAAAGCCGAAAAAAAGAAAGAAGATTAGGAACCGTAATAATTCTATTCAAATTTTCTTCCTGATTCACTTCACTCTGCATGTACGGTCACCTTACTTTCCTTTTTTTTAGACATAAACCAATAAAATATAACACAAAATGCTAAAGCAAACACAACACCAAAAACATTTTGAATCACTCTAAGACTAACCGCTCCTTGTAGTCCATAAGTCTCTGTAGCAATGGCTAAAGCACCAAATGTGTTAAATACTGCCTGCCAGCCATATTGTGCTGAAAATCCTACACCGATTCCACCAAGAATTCCTATATATGCATAGATTGACGAAGGAAGCAGAAAATATAATACTGTAAAACATATAACACCTGCAATATTTCCGACAATCCTTTTACGGACTCTGTAGTGCATATCTTCCATAAACGGCAAAATCGCGGACATGGCCGCAATACCAGCCCACATTGCACGTGGCATATTACAAAGTTCTGCAATGCAAAGGACAATCGGTACGCATAAAATCAGACATATCTGCCATTTTGTTCTGGAAGAAGTGATATCAAATTCTTGTATCAGATCTTTCAGATTTCTTTTATAAGTTCTGTTTTTATGATTTCGATAAAATACGAAGCAGGTAAGTGCTGCACCTAAAGCCATTCCGACTAATCGCATCTGATAGCTTTTTCCCGTAACATCATAACCATATAGCAGCAGATACCCAAGAACCAATGTAGATTGATTAAACATGAATGGATTATGGCATCCGAACAGAATCAACACAGCCAGTGCCGCAATATTTAACAGCATTCCCAATACCGGTGAAAACTGATTTGCTAAATGCGGACATACAGTCATAATTACAAAGAACAAAGCCAAAAGCATCGTAGATTGTCCGGTGTGGATCCCCAGATCCGCATTTCTAAACACCATGAGACATAATAAGACTACTACACCTACAATGCTGTTCTCATTTCCAAATAGGATGCTGAAAATACTAACAAAGAAAAAACAAAATGCCATTGTAACAGCTATCTTCACCAGATATACCCACATATGATATAATTTTTCTTTTAGTGTTTCACTCTTTTTCAACAGGTTTTTAGAACCTGCCTGATTTAACTGCAACTCCTGATAAAATGTCATATAAATCCTCCCATTTTCTAATTTATCTTAAAACTATATAATCTCATCTTTCTGCTTTGGCAGCTCTATAACAAATCTGCACCCACCATATTCACGGTTTTCTGCTTTGATTGTTCCTCCGGCACTATCTACAATCCGTTTTACAAGTGCAAGACCTAGGCCATTTCCTTCTGCTTTATGAGATCCATCTACCTGATAGAACTTGTCAAATATTCTGGATTTTACATCATCCTCTATTCCTGGTCCTTCATCTTCCAGAATGAACTTAACAGAATCCTGTTCTTGTTTCAGAAACATCGTAATTGTCCCCTTTGAAGGGCTGAACTTAATCGCATTATCCAAAAGATTTATCCAGATATGCATAAAAAGTCCTTCATTCCCAGTATATTTAACTTCCTCCAATTCTACCTGAAAACCAATTTCTTTTTCTGTCCATTTTGTTTCCAATGAAAGAAATGCCTGGCGGATCTGTTCATCCAGACGATATTCTGTTTTTTTCATTGGTATATTCTGATTCTCTAACTTGGATAACAGCAAAATATTACCAACCAATCCGGAAAGTCTTTGGGTGTTAAATAAGATTTTTTCTACATATTCCTCTTGATCCGGAGACAGTTCTTCTCCCTGAAGCAGCATTGTATATCCTTCAATGGCATTAATCGGGGTCTTAAACTCATGAGAAACATTAGATACAAAATCCATCTGCAGCACCTCTGTTGCACGAAGTTCTTTTGTCATAACATTAAAACTTTGATAAGATTCTCCAACTTCTGCTATACGGCTGTTCGTTTCCAAATGCTGTTCAAAATCTCCCTGAGAAACTTCCTTCATTGCTTTACTAAGTCTGGTAATTGGTTCCAGTAACTTTGCATTGATAAAGGAAGTGATCAGCCCTGCAATCAATGTATTGAAAATCAAAAGCCAGCCAAGCAAAGGTATGCTATCCGGCAGATTAAAAAAATGATTCAAAAAAGCAAATAATAAAGCAGATATGACTGTTGAAAATACAAGTGCCAGCCAGATTGCACCAGTCAGACATGATCGGATCCGCAATCCTTTTTTTTTCTTTTGTTCCATTATTTTTTCACCACCTTGTATCCAATTCCACGCATTGTTACGATTTCAAAATCCGGGTTATCTTTAAAACGCTCTCTGAGTCTTCCTATATGTACCTCTATTGTATGTGGGTCTGCCTCCGTCTCGTATCCCCATACTTCATCCATCAACTGTTGTTTTGTAAATGTTCTGCCTGGCGAAGCTGCAAGCTTATATAAAAGCAGGAATTGTTTTTTAGGTAAAACAAGACTTTCCTTATCAGTTGTAACCGTCATTGCATCATAATCAAACTCTGTTGAACCGATCACAATTTTGTGTTCATTCAATATCTGTGCACGGCGAAGCAGTGCTCCGACTCTTAAAACCATTTCATTCACATTTACCGGTTTTACCATATAATCATCACTTCCCGAAAAAAATCCCTGACGCATATCATCAAAGGAACCTTTCGCAGTGATCATAAGCACTGGTATCTGATATCCTGCTGAACGAAGTTCTGACACCAGTTCATAGCCATCCATAACCGGCATCATAATATCAGAAATGATCAGATCAATATATTCCTTATCCAATACTTCTAATGCCTGTGCTCCATCCGATGCACTTTTGACTTGATATCCATTCTTCTCAAGCACTTTTTGGAATAGCTGGCTTAATTCTTTATCATCTTCTACAATCAATATTTGAAACACGTTTTCCTTCCTCCTTATTAAAACAGATACCTTGCCCATCCAAGCAGATGCTGTACCAAAAATATTTTTCTCTGACGTTTCTTTGTTAATTCGATTGGCTCTACATGATATGGATCATTATAAGTTCCGTCTTCTAATATCTGGCGGGACACTTTTTCATATTCCATCATGCCCTCTTCCAACTGTTTATTAATATCTTTACTGCGTATTACAAGCATCAGTTCCGTATCCAGATATGCACTTCTCATGTCCATATTAAAGGAACCGATTACAGACAGATCATCGTCAATCAGAATACTTTTTCCGTGGTATGAATAACCGCCTTCATATTCCCAGATATTAATTCCTGTACTTAAGATTCTATTTCTGTTTTTCGCATAATCGGCAGACCCAAATGGATTCCCATTATTCGCAACTGAATTTGTCATGATAGAAAAATCTGAAACGTTCTCTGCAATCTCCTCCCATGTATTATACATCATATCATTACAGATAATATATGGCGTGTGGATCTTCACACGATTTTTTGCATTTTTCATCAATTCTCCCAACTGATACCACACTACTGGTTCTTTGGAACCGGTGTGAATAGGATTTGACACTAATGTAATCTTTTCTGTCTCAAAAGTTTCGTCCGTATAATCGGTCTCGCAGATTCTTTCCTTATTCTCTTCAAAATATTTCTGATAGCTGTTCTGCAGCTCTAAAACTGCGTTCTTTACAGATTTTCTATTTGCCAGTTTTTTATTGTTATGAAAATAACTACTGTCTTCCTGATTCCATATGGTTTCAAAATACTCTGACAACTGGTTAACTGAATTTTCTTTCTCAGGTTCATCGCAAACCACTAACACGTCTCTGTCATAGTTCTTATGTCCCGGAAAATCACCCAGGAAATAATTGTATGTATTTCTTCCCCCAAGAATATATCTCTTTCCATCTGCAATCAAATATTTATCATGCATTCTACCCATCATTTTCCACGGTTTCAACGGATTGGCCTTATTATACAGTTTAATTTCAACATTCTCATGGGAAGATAATCCATAGAAATAAGGATTTCCTTCCATATCAATCCAGCTCTCCATTCCATCTACTAACAGACGAATATGTACACCTCTGTCTGCCGCATCATGCAGTGCTCCTAAAATCAATTTTCCACTTTCATCGGATTGAAATGCAAAAGTAGAAAGAATAATTTCCTTTTTTGCATTCTTGATCAAACGCACTCTTTGTAAAAGCGCTTCTGGATTCTTTTCTATGATTACTGCCCGTTCTGTATTTTCACTGCATTCGTTCCATGACCCATTTTTTGTTTCTTTTTTGGTTGTATTGGACACTTCCGGCTGCTTTTTATATGCAATGCAGATTCCGAACAATTCATAAAAAGCCACACATAATAAAATTGCCAGTATAACAAGAAGGATTTTGCATATTTTATGCTTTTTCATTGTACATCACCTGATTCCTTTTTATTTCATACTTATACAATACAAAGTCAATCTCAATTTAACCTCAACAAGGTTTGTTTTTTTCACCCACGCAAAATCTTCTTTGTACAACAGACTGTTAGATATAACAAAAACAGCCTTTCAAAAACAGTTAACTTCTAAATCAACTGTTTTTTGAAAGGTCGTTTCATCAGATTCTTATAGCAATCCAGCAAATAATCTCATAAATAATTGTCCCAGTCTCAAATATGCACTTCGTCCGGTTTGATATTGGTCTGTCACATCACGACATTCTCCCATCGTTCTTATCAGATCATTTTTTATTTCCACAACTGCCTGACAATCTGCCATAAAACAGCCGTTTTCAAAATGGTGATATAAACTTCGATAATCCAGATTAATTGTTCCACAGGTTGCCATACAGTCATCTGCCACACTCATTTTTGCATGACAGAAACCAGGAGTCCACTCATAAACACGAACACCATGTTTAACTAATCCATGATAAAAAGAACGAGTTATATTATAAATGAACTTCTTATCAGGGATACCCGGTGTGATAATTCTTACATCTACCCCTCGCTTAGCAGCCAGGCATAACGCATGTGTCATTTCATCTGTTATGATTAGATATGGAGTCATAAACCAACAGTATTTTTCAGCTTTATTTATCATACTGATATAAACTTCTTCTCCTACCTGCTCATTATCCATAGGACTGTCTGCATAAGGTTGAACAAACCCAGTTTGCTGTGCCGCATAATCATAATGGAAAAGGTATTTACTAAAATCAGAATCATTAGCATCCTTATCACTTACTGCATTCCACATCTCCAAAAATGTCACCGTAAGCGACTGAACAGCATCTCCTTCTAAACGAATACCTGTATCTTTCCACTGTCCGTACGGGTGTGTGTAATTAAAATATTCATTTGCGAGATTATATCCACCTGTAAATCCGACTTTTCCATCAATAACTGTTATTTTTCTATGATCACGGTTGTTCAAAAACAGATTTAAACCTGGCATAAACGGATTGAATACACGGCAATGAATTCCTATTCGCTCCATTTTTTTCACAAAATCTGTATTAATAAAGCCTATAGAACCCATATCATCATAGAATACTCTAACTTCCACACCTGCTTTTACTCGCTCTTCCAGAACATCTTGAATCTTATGCCATGCTTCAGCGTCTTCTATCGCATGATATTCCATGAAGATAAATTTCTGTGCTTTCTTCAAATCCTTAAGCTGTGCCTCTAATCCTGTCACTGCTTCATCAAAATACACAATATCTGTATTCTGATAGATTGGATACTGCGAATTTCTTTGTATGTAACTTGCGATATTTCCTGCTTTCGGAATCGTTTCTTTTATTCTACTCAAACACTCCTGATTGTCAGGAAGCATTGGTAATAATTTACTATCAATTTCTGTATATCGTTCACGCATTTTATGTGTGCCACCATTCAAACCAATCAACAAATACAGGCCTACACCCATAATTGGGAAGATTAGAATTAAGATGACCCAAGGCATTTTCATAGAAGAGGTCTTATCTGATGCGTACAATCCCAAAACCAAGATTCCACTCAAAATCCTTGTAAATAAATTTATAATTTCTGCATATTCATTCAAGCGTGTTACGATAGTAATAATAAAAATTACTTCCAGAAGAATGCAGACTATGGAAAAACACAGCCGTTTTACCCCATTTTTTGTTTTTGCTTTGCCCTCTAAAGTATCTTGCTTCATATATATTCCACCTTCCTACTTGCTCAGTTTTCTCCATAAATTTCGTGTAACATACCAATTTTGTCTTTTATTCTCTGCATTTCATTATCTGCTTCAATGATAGCTCTTGCAGAATGAAGTAATTCTTCACTTATCTCATCATAGCCAGGATGAATTGACTTACGTCTGGCAATTCTTGCAGCATTTCGTTTAGGGTTTTGTGCTTCACATATTTCTGCACATACACCCAACAGGCAACGCTACTGGCTTCTGATACAATGTCAGCTATGGTTTTGCGCATAAGCTCTTCAAATTCAGCAATTTCTTCTTTCGGAACAACATCATACAGTGTTGGTGCCTGATGACTTATTTTTACTCCATTTTCATTTGCATCTTTAAGCAGATTCTTAACTTTTTCTCTTGAATCCTCCGGTACTTTCATGTATTCCCACATAAATGCTACCACATCGGCTGGCCTTATTTATATCATTTCACTCTTTTTTGAAATAGAACAACACCACAGCAACAACTCAAATCGACTTAAAATTCCAGACTATTCGCATTCAGTAAGAAATACTTCATTCCCATGATGACAAAACCTTCATCATTTCTCCAAGGCTTTTTGCTGCCATTTACAATGACGATCTTCTTGAAAGAGTCCGGGATATTACGCAGAGAATTGAACTCCTGCGTCTGTTTTTCTTCCGAAGTCATGTCATATGCAACCTGGATATAGTATCTCTGGTTTCCTTGATTCACCACAAAGTCAACCTCCAACTGCTTGCGAACACGTTTGCCCTCTTTATCCTTACCGAAGATATCCACGACACCCACATCAACATTGTAGCCACGGATCAGCAGCTCGTTATAAACAATGTTCTCCATGATATGAGTAGGCTCCTGCTGTCTGAAATTCAGACGTGCATTTCTCAGTCCCAGATCAGTAAAGTAGTATTTCAGATTTGCACCGATATACTTTCTGCCCTTAATATCGTATCGGCTTGCCTTGGAAATCAAAAAGGCATCTGTCAAATGGTCGATATGCTTGGAGATGGTTTTATTAGCATAAGTCATCTGGCGCTCACTGGCAAAGATATTGGCAATCTTTGAAGGGTTGGTCGGTGCGCCGATTGCAGATGCAAGCACATCAACCAGAATCCCAATCTCATCCACGTTCTGAATCTTATTTCTTTCAATAACATCCTTCAGATAGACATTTGCAAAGATGTTCTTCAGATAGTCCGCTTTCTGTCGTTCGCTCTGGAAACTTACGATCTGCGGCAATCCTCCGTAGATCATGTAGTCATCCCAGGCATCATCATAATCGCCGTCATAGACAGAATAAAACTCTGCAAAGGAGAGAGGGTAGATTCTAATCTCATCACCTCTGCCACGGAATTCGGTCACAATGTCGCTGGACAGGAACTTGGAATTACTTCCGGTGACATACACATCAATATTGCTCATGCGGAGCAGGCTGTTCAGCACTTCCTCAAATCGTGGCATGAACTGCACTTCATCCAAAAGGAGATAATACTTCCCGTCGTCTTTCATGGCATCCTTGATGTACTTGAAGCATACCTTGGGATCTCTTAATTCCTCGTTCTCAATACCATCCAATGCAATTTCAATAATATGATCAACATCAACGCCGTTCTCCAGTAAGTATCTCTTAAAGATGGTAAACAGCAAAAAGGATTTGCCACATCTACGAATGCCGGTAATCACCTTTATCATTCCATTATCTTTTCGCTCGATCAGCTGCTGTAGGTAAGCGTCTCTTTTAATCTCCATCGTTACACTCCCCATTTCCGTGTATCTACACACTTTTATGTAATGTTGATAAATATATTTTCAGATTTTTTTGATTGCAGTGTCTATAATCGATTACTCCAATCGTTATTATAGGTAGACAACAAAAAGAAGATGGTTCCGATGTTTCATTAAATATGTTCGTTAGTCTTTTACGCAAAGGATTCTATCTCCTCTGCGCCCTAATGCTTTTCGGATTCAGTTCAACAAACTGGATTTTACCAATTTTCGGAGATTAAGGTTTCCGGATGTGAAAAAACTAATTTAATATTCTTCTTGGAATTCAGCAACAACATCAATGTACCTTGTTCTTTTGTCTCCATTTGCGTTGTCATGACCAATGAACGATATGGTTTGAAGCCACATTTTGTCTGAACTCGTTTTGATTGTTCATTGAAATCATAGTAACCACAAATCAGAAAATCATAATCCAATTCGCCAAATAAATAATCTTTAACCGCATTTACGGCTTCGGGCATAAGTCCTTTTCCCCAATAATCTTTACTCAAAACATATCCTAATTCTCTGCCGTAATAATCCTTGAATTCTGTCAAAGCATCTTCTAACCCATATTTTTCTATGCCAACAGTACCGATTACTTTATTGTTTTTCTTTAAACAGATTGCAAATGCTTTATCCTCACTGATAAAGGAATTCATAATACTTTGAGATTCAGCAATATTTTCATGATGTTTCCATCCTGCCATCTCCCCAACACCTTCGACAGATGCATACTCATAGAAATCCTCCAAATCTGTTTGTTTGAATGATCTAAGAATGAGCCTTTTTGTTTCTATTACTTTTCCGTCTATTCTGAAGTCAGCATTCATATTTTTACGCTCCTCATAACGTCTAATTCTCCAAATTCCGATTTCTATTTTCGTTTCCATAGCATAGTGTACTCTTTTTCACCAGTATCTTCGTCCAAATCTTCACATTGAATAATGAATCCTTCTCTTTGGTAAAAAGAAATTGCTCTGGCATTCTTCTGGTATACATTTAATCGTAAGCTAACTTTTTTATCCTTAATATAATCTAATAAAAGCTTACCTATGCCACATGACTGCATTTCATCGGAGACAAAAATACCTTCGATATATTCATCATTTAGTCCTACAAATCCTTGTATCATTTTATCTGCTTCAAACACATAGACTTCGGATTGTGACAGCATTTCTTTTACTAATTCATAATTACTTTTCCAGTATTGATTGGAAATAAAATAATGTGCTTTCAGATTTGTCTTTAACCATATGTCAGCGACTCTATCGATATCTCCGTTCAGCAACTTTCTAATCATAACAAATATTCTCCACAACTACATCCTTTATGCTTTTCTCTTTTTTCCATTCTATCACAAGTTCACCATTAATTATCAATTTTTTGATATTTTTTCTTTTCCCTCACTGTAAAACAGCCTCTGAGCGTTTCGTTATATAGAGGGATACAAATAAGAGCAAGATCCACCCATGTTTAACGGTATTGCCATTTTGCCTCCCGTCAACCTATGGGTTTTATCTTGATGGGGATCTCCCCATACCCTCTCAATAACAGACGTTTCACTTGTTTGGTTCAGTCATCTTGACTCCTTTCCTCCAGGATTCAGGAAATAAAAAATGCCTGCCTGGAACTTTTATAGATAGTAAAGTTCCAAACAGAC
>NZ_QUGU01000028.1:0-24621 GCF_003479185.1 Blautia sp. AF17-9LB | reverse complement strand
AGCCCTTTGGAGGGCTAATAATAAACCACCAGTTGAACTGGTGGTTGCTAACTAGAAAAAAAGAAAGAACATGAACGTGTAAAGGTGAGGGAATGTATCTGAAATAATTTAAGCTGGAAAACACAATTGTATTTTGATAGGACCTGTTTGAAACAGGTTATTTTGTGTACGCTTAAATTAGATACTCAGACGATTCGTTATGTTCCGACACCAGTGCCATGCACGCTGTGTCTGTTTAGGATGCGGGTCTGTTTTGCGTACGCAAAGCGGGCTCGCTTTTTAAATACTCTAGGCAGAATTTTTTATGCGTGAGAAAAAGAAAAACAGGCAGAAGGGAGTTTTTATGGCACAGATCAATGTCAGTAATCTAACTTTTGGGTATGAAGGAAGTTATGATACAATCTTTGAAAATGTATCGTTTTCAA
Source organism: Blautia sp. AF17-9LB (assembly GCF_003479185.1). NCBI lineage: Bacteria > Bacillati > Bacillota > Clostridia > Lachnospirales > Lachnospiraceae > Blautia > Blautia sp. AF17-9LB. The sequence goes on along the minus strand of NZ_QUGU01000028.1, from coordinate 24,196 downwards.
TCGACACCAGCTGGAAGCTTGGTTTTGTGGGAAGAAACGGAAAGGGAAAGACAACGTTTCTTCAGTTACTCCTGGGAAAATACGAATACCAGGGAGCGATCACCCGCTCGGTTGTCTTCGATTATTTTCCGTATCCGGTGAAACAAAAAGATCTGGAACGGACAGCAGCGGAGCTGATGGAAGACTGGAAAGCGGGAGTAGAGAGCTGGAGAGTTCTTTGTGAATTGGAAAAACTGGATATGGACGCAGAACTTTTGTACAGACCATTTGGTACGTTAAGCTTTGGGGAGCGGACCAGGGTTATGCTTGCAGTCCTTTTTTCCGGTGAAAATGATTTTCTGCTGATCGATGAACCCACCAACCATTTGGATCAGGACGCCAGAGAGATTATCAAAAAATATCTGGCGTCAAAAAAAGGATTTATTCTGGTATCCCACGACAGGGATCTGCTGGATGCCTGCATCGATCATGTGCTGGTTTTAAACCGGGCCTCGATCGAAGTACAGAGCGGCAATTTTTCCAGCTGGTGGGAAAACAAGGAAAAAGCAGATCATTTTGCCAGAATGGAACATGAAAAACGTGTAAAAGAAATTGGAAAACTAAAGGCAGCCGCCGATTGTTCTTCGCGCTGGGCAGAAAAAAATGAAAATACCAAGATTGGATATGATCCAGCCAAAGAACATGACAGATCGATATCGACACGATCGTATATCGGAGCAAAGACGAAGAAAATGCAGTCGCGCGTCAAAGCGTACGAGGAGAGAATGGACCGGGAGATCGAGAAAAAGGAAGGGCTGTTAAAAGATATCGAAACGGTAAAAGATTTAAAGATTATGCCGCTTTCCCATTACAAAGAACGGCTGATCGAATGCAGGGATTTTTCCTTAAAATACCGGGATGGAAAAGAGAATGTGATCACCGGATTGAATTTTGAACTGAAACAAGGAGACCGTGTTTTTCTGAAAGGAAAAAATGGCTGTGGAAAATCCAGCCTGATCAAGTATATTCTGACGCAGAACCTGCAAAATTCTTCCAATGGCGGAATCGAAAAGCGGAAAATTACGATGTCCGGATGCGAAAATCTTTCCGGCGAAAATATAATGGCAACGGGTACCTGTTCGATTGCCTCAAATCTCGTTATTTCCTATATCAACCAGGATACCTCGCATCTGTCCGGAACGCTGAAAGAATTTGCCAAAAAGCAGGAAATTGATGAGCCAATGCTCCTTTCCATGTTGCGCAGCCTGGATCTGGACAGAGAACAGTTTGTAAAAAACATGGAGGAATTTTCCGAGGGACAGAAGAAAAAAGTATTGATTGCTGCCAGCCTTTTAACACCTGCGCATCTCTATCTGTGGGATGAACCGCTGAATTATATTGATGTATTTTCACGGATGCAGATTGAGAAACTGATTGCGCAGTTCCAGCCAACGATGCTGATCGTGGAGCATGATGCAAGGTTTGCCAGAAAGCTGGCAACGAAAGTGGTAGAGCTTTGACCAGAAGAATAAACGGAAAGGTTATGACTGAAAAAAACGAGACTTCTTATGGAGGTCTCGTTTTGCTATGATTAAAAATAGTAAAAAAAGGAGGAATTCACATTATGACAAAAAGAAAAATAATGCTGATTACGGTTTGCTTTGCTATTTTTGCTATATCGCTTCTGCTATCCAGATAGTTTTTTAAAAGCGCTGGAAAAAGGAATATGGATGTTCCGGCAGCGGGATCTGAACAGATAGAGGATTCAAAGGATACAGAAGAAAAAAGAAACACAGAAGAAATGACAGAGCTGGAAGAAACAGAAGGGGCAGCAGCATCAGAAGGGGCAGCAGAACCGGAAAAAGTATATAGTAACGGCTATTCCGGCGGAGGAGAAACGCTGGCGCTGATCCTGGGAAAAAAGCCGGAACTGTTTACTGCAGCGCTCATGTGCAGCTCCAAATGGGATGGAGCATATGAACCGGTGACAGAGGCAAAAACACCGGTCTATTTTGTGATTGGCGAAAGTGATGAATATTATGGATCAGAACCGTTTAAAGAAGCGTATCAGATTTTATATGAGCTGTATGCAGAGCAGGGTTTAGCAAAATCCGAAATAGACAATTTGCTGGTACTGGATATAAAAGAGAAAAATTACTTTGCAGGAACGAAAGTGACTTATCAGCACGGAGGCGGTTATCTGTTCTGTCGGGATGAAAAAAATATGGGATGGCTGTTTGGACATTAAGAGTCATGGAAAAATATATTGCAAAATTCCAAAGAAGTCTATAGTATGATAGTAGAGCGCGTTTGAAAAATCATTTCCGCATTCTGTGCGTTCCATTTTGCGGTATGTTTCACTCTTTTGCCGGCATGATGGCAGCAAAAAGATAAAATAAAAAAGGAGTCGACATGGAAAGAAAAAATCGTGGCATCTTAAAAAACAAGTTATTTTTGTATCTGACAGAATTTTTTTCCGGAATGTCTGTGATGGCGGTAGAACTTGGTGCGAGCAGGCTGCTTGCCCCGTATTTTAGTTCTTCACAGATTGTATGGACGATCATCATCGGAACCATCATGATTGCTATGGCACTGGGAAATATCTATGGAGGCAGAACGGCGGACAAGTCGCCCAATCCGGACAAGCTCTATGGACGTATCATCGTAGCTGCTTTATGGATTGCGTTAATTCCCGTGGTCGGAAAATATATCATTGTTGGCATTTCTGCGGTTCTGATTTTTTCCGTAAATAACAATTTTCTGATCCTGGCTGCGTTTGTGGCCTGTATGGTAATTTTTGTGTTCCCGTTATTTTTACTGGGTACGGTAACTCCGTCGCTGGTCAAATATTCGGTGAGCAATCTGGATGATAACGGAAAAACGGTGGGAACACTGGGAGCATTCAATACGATCGGCAGCATTATTGGTACCTTTGTGCCGACGTTTGTTACGATCCCTGCGGTTGGAACATCGATCACTTTTCTGATCTTTGCGGGAATTTTACTTGCGTTATCCATCGTGTATTTTGTGATGGAAAAAGCAGGGAAAAAGAAAGTGATTGCATCGGTACTTATTTTCGCGTTCTGCTGTGGAACAGGTTATTCCGATTCCTTCGCATTCTGGGAAAACAACCTGACATATGAGGGAGAGTCTGTATACAACTATCTTCAGGTGTACGAAAATGATAAGAGAGTAGCATTGTCTACCAATGTTCTGTTTGGCGTACAGTCTGTCTATATGAAGCAGGATGAACTGACCGGAATGTACTATGATTATGCGATGGCGGCGCCGCTTATGATCAAAGACAAGCCGACAGATCAGATGGATGTGCTGATCCTTGGCATGGGTACGGGAACCTACGCCACACAGTGTAAGAAATATTTTGGGAACATGAACATTGAGGGTGTAGAGATTGATGAAAAGATCACGGATCTCTCGCGGAAATATTTTTCACTTTCCGAGGATATTCCGGTGACTACTTACGATGGAAGAGCGTTTTTAAATGCATCGCAGAAAACGTATGATGTGATTATGGTCGATGCATATCAGGATATCACAATTCCATTCCAGATGTCCTCCAAAGAGTTCTTTGAACTGGTCAAATCACATCTGAAGGACGATGGCGTTATGGTGGTAAACATGAATATGCGTGGAATGAAGGAAGGAAACATCAATCAGTACCTTTCGGATACGATTGGAAGTGTCTTTGATACAGCGGTTACAGTGGATGTGGCAGGATCGTCCAACCGGGAACTCTTTGCGTCGGACGATTCGGACATCGTAAAGAATCTGACGAAACATACGGGGGAACTTACAAACGTAAACCTGAAAAATATGATGCAGGAAGTTACGTCAAATCTTACAGAATATCAGAAAGGAAATTATATCCTCACAGATGACCAGGCGCCGGTGGAGCTGCTTGGCATGCAGGTGATCGATGAGCTGATCAAGGATGAAGTCCAATACTATAAAGATATCTATAAAGAGCAGGGAATCAAAGGACTGATCGAGTCTCTCTGAGCTCTGGAAAAAACATAAATCATGGGAATGAGAAAGAGGAACAGATACACCATCACAGTTTTTTAAAAAAGTTGTACGAAATAACATGGTTATGTTAGCAAATGATATACAGAAAAAATGGTTATAAAGGAGAACTAAAAATATGAAGTTAAAATCTATTTTTGACCAGACAGATTTTGTACATGCAAGCGGTACAAAAGAAGAATTGCAGGTTGCAAACTATTTAAAGGAGCAGTGTGAAGCATTAGGAGTCCCGGCAAAACTGGAAGGTTTCCGCGTTGCGATGGGCGAAATCGAAGAGGCACATTTGTATGCAGACGGGATGGAAATTTCATGCAAAGCTCTCACATGCTGCGGAAGCGGAAGTGTCGAAGGCGAACTCTACTATATGCCGGGAACCGATCCGGTTTCCGTTGCCGGTGCAAAAGATAAAATTGTGCTGATGGATACGCAGGGAATCGGATTTTTTGCGTACCAGGATTTGATGAAAGCAGGCGCGAAAGCGATTCTGTTCCAATATGGAAACAGCTATTACCCACATACAGACATTGATCAGAGAGATCTTCGGGAAGCCGTTGTCGGAGAGGAAAAGAAAGTGCTCTGCGCTATGATTCACTCCGCACAGGCAGTAGAACTTGTGAAAAATAAAGTAAAACAGATCCGTCTGGAAATCCGGCAGAAGGAATACGATGGAGAATCCCATAATGTGATTGCAGAATTGCCGGGAAAAAGAGAAGAATGGATCGTTTTAAGCGCGCATTATGATACGACATCGCTTTCGCATGGTGCATATGACAACATGAGCGGATGCGCAGGGCTTCTTGGAATCATGGAGCAGATGAAAGGGAAAGAGCTGAATTATGGTCTTCGGTTTGTATTCTGCGGAAGCGAAGAAAGAGGACTTTTAGGATCGAAGGCGTATGTCAGAGATCATGAGAAAGAGTTGAGACAGATCGTACTGAACATCAATCTGGACATGATCGGAACGTATATGGGAAAATTTATCGCCTGCGTATCGGCAGAAGAAAAGCTTACCCATTACATCAGCTATATGGCTGCAGAAGTTGGCTTTCCAATCGCAGCAGAAAACGGCGTCTATTCCAGTGATTCCACGCCATTTGCCGATCATGGGGTTCCGGCTGTTTCGTTTGCGCGTATTGCCAACGGAAATGTCGCCCCGATTCACTGCCGCTACGATGTCAAAGATGTGATGTCGATGGAGCAGCTGCAAAAAGATATTGATTTCCTGACAGTATTTACCAGAAGATTCGCAAACGCAGCGGTCTGCCCGGTGGCAAGAGAAATACCGGAAACGATTCGGAAACAATTGGATGAATATTTGTTTCGCAAGAGAAAAGAAGCCTGATATACTTCGATCACGGATATGAGCAGCGAGACGAATTGCAAATAGGAAAAAGAACGACAGTGGCAGGAGAGAGAAACCATGAAAAAAATAGAACTGGTAGAAATCAGGCAGGTAAACGATGCCCTTGCAGAAATGGTTGCGCTGTTTCGAGTAGAACTGCGTTCCTATAAAGGAATTGCATCAAAACCGAACGTGGAAGACGGACGGGAAGAAATGAAGGAATACCTTTTAGCAGGATTTCCAGTGTTTGCCGCTACGGTGCATGGCGAATACGCAGGTTATGTTGTCTGTCGTATTGAGAGCGAGGTGGTGTGGGTGGAATCCATCTTTGTCAGAGAAGAGTACCGCCGGCAGGGAGTCGCTGCCGCACTGCATGGCAAGGCAGAAGAAATTGCAGCTTCTTATGGAAACGATACGGTTTACAACTATGTCCATCCCAATAACCACAGGATGATTGAATTTTTGAGAAAGCGTGGTTACACCGTTCTGAATCTAATTGAGATCCGTAAACCGTATCAGAATGAAAAACTGACGCAGACGATTACGGTTGGGGAACATGAATTTGATTATTGAGGGAGTCATTTTCATCCCACAATTCCAGAAAAGCCCGAAGTTCAGACGGAAGGCGCCCCTTGCGCCAGGCAAGCAGGATTTCGGTTGTAAGGTCTGCATCTGTGATGGTGCAGGCCTTTAATTTATGGGTAAGATTCAGCATGGAGGCCGGCAGAAGAGCGATGCCAAGGCCTTTTTCTGCCATTGTCATTGCCGTGCGGGCGTCCTCGCAGGTGAGATAGATATCGCAGAACAGACCCGCCTGCTCGAAAGCGGAGAGCATGTATTTCCGGTAGCGGTTCGACAGAATCAGCGGCTGCTCGGCAAGTTCCGTAAGCGAAAGGGTTTCACGCCCGGCAAAAAGCGGGTGAGAAGGGAGTGCCATGGCGGTGATGCTCTCTTTTAAAAGGGTCTTCGTCTCGCAGCCATTTAAAACGATTGGCGTGCGGAGCGTGGTGAGATCCACCATGTGATTTTCGAGCTGGTCTTTTAAAGCAAAGGTAGAACCCTCGTGGACATCAAAATGGATGTGCGGGTATTTCCGGGAAAATCGCAGGAGATAGTCGGCGAGCAGCGAAACGGTGGATGGCGTCATGCCGATGTGGAGTGTCGCAGACTGACTGGATTTTACGACTTCGCGCCTGGTGAGATCCGCAAGCATCAGAAGCGTTCCTGCCTGTTCATACAGTGTTTTTCCTGCCTCGGTCAGGGTGATTTTCTTTGTACCGCGGATGAGAAGAGGCACCTGAAGCTCTTCCTCCAGCATTTTGATCTGATAACTTAACGGCGGCTGTGTCATATGCAGCACCCGTGCCGCCCCGCTGATGGTTCCCGCGTCCACGATGGCGCGGAAGTATTCGAGTTGTCGAAGTTCCATAAAAATCCTCCTGAAAAAACTATATAAAAATTATTCAATTTCAATATAAAAACAATAATTTACATATAGAATACGCCATGCTATACTGAAAAGCAAGTGAAAAAGAAGGGAATGAGGGAACAAATGAAACGAATTGATTTCGAACATGGAACCGTAACCGGAAACATCTTCGGGGCAGCGCTCCCGATGCTGGTTGCTCAGATTTTGAGTCTGCTGTACAATATTGTAGACCGCGTCTACATCGCGCGGATCCCGGAGGTAGGAACGGCGGCACTCGGTGCAGTCGGTCTGTGCTTTCCGCTGATCGTTATCATCACAGCATTCAGCAACTTGTTTGGAAGCGGCGGCGCTCCGCTGTTTTCGATTGAGCGTGGAAAGAATGATCAAAAAAAGGCGGAACGTATTATGAATACGTCGTATTCCATGGTATGTGTCTGTGCTGTCATACTGATGGTGATCGGCTTTTTGTTTGCCCGTCCACTGCTATCACTGTTCGGCGCATCGGCAGATGCGATGGTCTACGCGTATCCTTATATGATGATTTATCTGATCGGAACTTTGCCGTCGATGGTGGCAACCGGCATGAACCCGTTCATCAACGCGCAGGGCTACTCGACCGTTGGTATGCTTTCCGTCACGATCGGAGCGGTCGCAAACCTGCTGCTTGACCCGCTGTTTATCTTTGTGTTTGGCTTTGGTGTGCAGGGGGCTGCGATTGCAACTGTGATTTCCCAGACACTTTCCGCAGTGTTCGTTCTGTATTTCCTGACCCGGAAATCGGAACTGAAAGTGCGCTTTGTGCGGAAAAATGAAATTTCTGAGTGTGCAGGCTATGCGAAAAATATTGTCAGCCTCGGTACCGCGGGATTTATCATGCAGCTGACCAACAGCCTTGTCACGATCTGCTGCAACAACGTACTCTCTGTGACCGGCGGTGATATTTACATCTCTGTTATGACGATCGTATCGAGCGTGCGTCAGCTCGTCGAGACACCGATCTATGCAATGAATGAGGGAACTTCTCCGATTTTGAGCTATAATTACGGTGCACGCCGTCCGGCCCGCGTGCGCAAGGCGATGTGTGTCATGAGTGCGATGATCCTCGGCTATACCGCAGTGATGTGGAGCGTGATTGTTCTGGCGCCGCATGCGCTGATCGGTATTTTCAGTTCGGATGCGGTACTGACCGCAGATGCGGTTCCGGCTCTGAAGCAGTACTTTGCAGCATTCATTTTCATGGATCTGCAGTACATTGGACAGACCGTATTCAAATCTCTGAATAAAAAGAAGCAGGCGATCTTTTTCTCCCTGCTCCGAAAAGTCTTCATTGTTGTACCGCTCACCTATCTGATGCCGTACGTACTCCACATGGGAACGGACGGTGTATTCCTTGCCGAACCGGTATCAAACGTAATCGGCGGAAGTCTCTGCTTTATCACCATGCTGATTCTGGTTCTGCCGGAACTGAAGCGAATGGAGCAGCAGAAGTAATGTTTTTGAAAAGTTTCTGAAAAAAGGACAGGAAGATCTTTACCGAAACGGTTTTGGCAGATATCTTCCTGTTTTTTATTGCCATACATACAATATGATGCCTCGGACAATCTGATGCGCATTGGAGTCCCGGCGCTCCGCATTCTGTCGGTGCCTATCTGCTTTCGATTCCAGGTCTGATCTATCAGGCGGCGCTGCAGGGACTTTCCCTTGGAAAAGAAAGTATGTACATATCCATGACACGCCAGGCGATTCTGCCGCTGGTGTTTGCATTTCTTCTCAAAGGATTTGGAAACCTGAATCTGATATGGGGCGCCTTTGTCCTGGCTGAGCTCTGCGGCATCCCGCTTGCAGCAGCTCTCTGGAAACGGAAAGGGGAAAAGCAGATTCAGTTTTAAGTATAGAAAAGAAAAACAAAAAGGCTGTTCTTTGCGAAAGGCAGCCTTTTTTGCATACCATAAGATAAGAATACACAGGGACTTATGGATGAAAGAGCAGGAAAATCTGACAGGAAAAGGAATTACAGCCGCCGTGCTGGATACAGGGATTTTTCCCCATATGGATTTTGACGGCCGGATTGTAGCCTTCCGGGATCTTGTGTACGGGCGGGAGACGCCTTACGATGACAATGGACACGGAACGCATGTCTGTGGTATCCTTGGCGGAAGTGGAAGAGCGTCCGGCGGAAAATACCAGGGTGCGGCACCGGGATGCCGGTTTGTCGTAGTGAAGATTCTGGACCGAAGGGGAAATGGAAGAAAGCAGGATATCCTCGCGGCGATTGACTGGGTGTGCAAAGAGCGAATAAGACTTAATATCCGCATTTTAAATATTTCAGTGGGAACAACAGAGCAGGAAAAAACGGTGGATGATCTGCTAGTACAGGCGGTGGAGCGCGCCTGGGATGACGGGATCACTGTTGTGACAGCGGCCGGAAATCTGGGGCCCGCTCCGGGCAGTATTACGGCGCCGGGGAGCAGCAGAAAAGTGATCACCGTGGGAGCGGGCGATCTGCTGGAGCCAAGAAGAGGAATCTCCGGATGCGGCCCGACACGGGACTGCGTCTGCAAACCGGATCTTGTCGCGCCTGGAAAACGTCTCATTTCCTGCGCGCCTGGAAGAAGCAGGAAGGAATATGTGGTGAAGAGCGGCACCTCGATGGCGGCACCGCGGGTGTCCGGAGCCGTGGCTTTGGCACTTGAACGGGTTCCGGATCTTACAAATGTCCAGGCGAAAATGCTGCTTTGCGAATCGGCGAGAGACCTTGGCCTTCCGCGCAACCGTCAGGGGCATGGGATGCTTCAAACAGACCGTTTTCTGTCTCTTCTGTGAGACACTGTGCGGCAGCATAAAAAAAGAAAAATGAAGGAAAACACCTCTCATCCTGCAAAAATTGTGTGAATTTATGGGAAAATGCCAAAAAATCAGGCGAATTTTGACTTGACAAGCTATAGGATACTTTATACAATAAACGGGAATAGAAAAAGGAGGCCTACTATGGAAAAAATTCAGATGACCACTCCTCTGGTAGAGATGGATGGAGATGAGATGACCAGAATTCTCTGGAAAATGATCAAAGATGAGCTGCTTCTCCCGTTTATTGACCTGAAAACGGAATATTACGATCTGGGACTGGAACACAGAAACGAGACGAACGATCAGGTAACCGTAGATTCCGCAAACGCTACCAAGAAATACGGTGTAGCAGTCAAATGTGCCACCATTACGCCGAATGCAGCGCGTATGACCGAGTACAATCTGAAAGAAATGTGGAAGAGCCCGAACGGAACGATCCGTGCCATGCTCGACGGAACCGTTTTCCGTACCCCGATTGTCGTAAAAGGCATCGAGCCGTGCGTGCGCAACTGGAAAAAACCGATCACGATTGCCCGTCATGCATACGGAGATGTCTATAAAAATGCAGAAATGCGCATTCCGGGACCGGGAAAAGCAGAGCTGGTTTATACGGCTGAGGACGGCACCGAGACAAGAGAGCTGATCCACAACTTCACCGGCGCCGGTGTCATTCAGGGCATGCACAATCTGGATAACTCCATAGAAAGCTTTGCGAGAAGCTGTTTCGAGTACGCACTGTCCACGAAACAGGATCTGTGGTTTGCAAGCAAGGATACGATTTCCAAGAAGTATGATCACCGCTTCAAGGATATCTTCCAGGAGATCTTCGATGCAGAGTACAAAGAGAAATTTGCAGAAGCAGGCATTACCTACTTCTACACTCTGATCGACGACGCCGTTGCCCGCATCATGAAAGCAGAGGGCGGCTTTATCTGGGCCTGCAAGAACTACGACGGCGATGTCATGAGCGACATGGTATCCTCCGCCTTCGGTTCCCTTGCGATGATGACTTCTGTTCTCGTATCCCCGCACGGATATTACGAGTACGAGGCTGCGCACGGAACCGTACAGCGCCACTATTACCGTCACTTAAAAGGTGAGGAGACATCCACCAACTCCGTGGCCACCATTTTTGCATGGACCGGCGCACTCAGAAAACGCGGGGAAATGGATGGAAACGCAGAACTTTCCGCATTTGCAGACCGTCTGGAAAAAGCAACGATCGCAACGATCGAGAGCGGAAAAATGACAAAAGACCTTGCGCTGATCACCACCATGGAAAATCCGACCGTATTAAACAGCCGTGATTTCATCCTGGCCATCCGCGAGGAGCTGGAGAAATAATTAAACGAAGCAAAAAAGAAAGCCGATCCGGCATTCCCGCAAAAAGGGATGCGCCGGACCGGCTTTTTCTGTTTTGAATTTTCCGGGGAAAACCAGGCCTATTCGGCAAGCTCTTCCCATTTTTCATACAGCTCTTCGAGTTCCGCGGCAATCTCTGCTTTCTCTTTGCTTAATTTCACACACTCTGCCACATTCGTTGCGACTTCCGGTTTCGACATTTCCTCATCAATTTCCGAATCGCGTGTCTCAAGCTCTTCAATTCGTTTCTCCGTCTTTTTCAGCTCGTTTTCTTTCTTGCGGAGACGTGCCTGTTCTTCTTTCTGCGCTTTCCAGTCCAGCTTTGTGGAGGAGGCTTCGGAAGGAGCCGCTGTTTCTTCCGGAGCGGCGGCATCGGCAGCAGGAGCATAGATGCGGGTCAGCTCTTCTTTTTTCTCCAGATAGTAATCGTAATTTCCGATATAGTTGACGAGTGTTTGTCCCGTCAGCTCCAGAATCCGGGTTGCAGTCTGATTGATAAAGTAACGGTCGTGGGAAACGTACAGTACCGTTCCAGTGTAATCCTTCAGCGCGTTTTCCAGAATCTCCTTTGATACGATATCGAGGTGGTTGGTCGGCTCGTCGAGGATCAGGAAGTTGGCGTTCGAGAGCATCAGCTTGGCAAGAGAAATTCGTCCGCGCTCACCGCCGCTCAAGGTATGAATCGGTTGGAAGACATCGTCGTTTGTAAACAGGAAGGCGGCCAGCACATTTCGGATTTCGGTGTTTGTCAGATACGGATACGCGTCGGAAATCTCCTGGAAAATGGTCTTTTCCATGTGGAGCACCTGATGCTCCTGATCGTAGTAACCGATCTGTACACGGCTTCCAAGTGTAAAAGAGCCGGCATCCGGGCGGATGACTTCGTTTAAGATCTTTAAGATCGTCGTTTTTCCCGTTCCGTTGTTTCCGATGATTGCGACGCGCTCCCCGCGCTTGATTTCGAAATTCAGATCCTGGAAAAGCGTCTGTCCCGGGAAGGCTTTGGAGAGGTGCTCGACGGTCAGCACATCGTTTCCGCTTGTGATGCGCGGTTCCAGACGGATCCGCATATCGGAGCGTACTTCGGTCGGCTTTTCCAGCACATCCATTTTGTCCAGCATTTTTTCACGGCTCTCGGCGCGTTTGATGGATTTCTCGCGGTTGAAAGATTTCAGCTTTGCAATGACTTCTTCCTGATGGTGGATTTCCTGCTGCTGGTTGACCCAGGCATGGTAAGCGGCTTCACGGAGCATTGCTTTTTTTTGACTGTAGGCGGTATAGTTTCCCTCAAAAGTTGTTACTTTTTTATTGTCCACTTCAACGACTTTTGTGACAACGCGGTCGAGAAAGTAACGGTCATGGGAGACGATCAGGACGGCTCCGCTGTAATTTAAAAGATACGTTTCGAGCCAGGAGATCGAGTCCATATCGAGGTGGTTGGTCGGCTCGTCGAGCAGAATGATGTCCGGTTTGGTGAGCAGCAGTTTACCAAGTGCCACGCGGGTCTTCTGACCGCCGGAGAGGGAGTCCACCTGTTTTTCAAAATCGCTCTCGGAAAAGCCAAGACCTTTTAAAACACCGACGACTTCACTGCGGTACGCGTATCCGTTTTCCAGTTCAAAGGTATGGGAGAGGCGGGTGTAGGTGGAAAGAAGTTCATCCAGCTCTGCACCGGATTTTGTATTCATATCACTTTCCATCTGACGGAGGCGTTCCTCCATATCGATCAGATTCTGTTTCGCGGTCAGCACTTCCTGGTAAATGGAAAGGTGTCCGGTCAGATCCTGATGCTGGGCGAGATAGCCCATCGTCTTTCCTTTGGAGAGGATGACCTCTCCCTCATCGGCCCTCATTTCGCCGATGATGATTTTTAACAGCGTCGATTTTCCGGCACCGTTGATGCCGACCAGTGCGGTTTTTTCGCGTTCTTCTATATGAAAAGATGCATTTTTGATAATTTCCGTTGTCCCGAATGCTTTCGAGATATTCTGACATGCAAGAATCATGTGGTTCCTCCAGATAACATATTTCTGTATTTTGACATAATACACCATCCTTATTATAGAGAGTAATACACAAAATTTCAAGAAATCTTTGACAATTTTCTATCAACCATATATAATATGAATATATGCAGGTGTAAATAAGGAGGAATTTATCTTGGAAGAAAAAGGAATTTCGCGGGCAGTTATCAAAAGACTTCCTAGATATTATCGTTACCTGGGCGAATTGCTGGAGGACGGAGTAGAACGGATCTCTTCCGGTGAGCTGAGCGAGCGGATGAAAGTGACAGCTTCCCAGATTCGCCAGGATTTAAATAATTTCGGCGGCTTCGGCCAGCAGGGGTATGGTTATAACGTGCGGTATCTGTACAGCGAGATTGGAAAAATTTTAGGTCTGGACAGAGTCCACAATATGATTTTTGTCGGAGCCGGAAATCTGGGACAGGCGCTTGCTAATTATGCGGCCTTTGAAAGAAGCGGATTCAAAACGGTCGGTATTTTTGACGTCAACCCGGTATTAAAAGGAATCTCCGTGCGCGGAATTGAAATCCGCATGGCGGACGAGCTTCCGGAATTTATCAAGGAACACCATGTAGAGATTGCGGCTTTGACACTGCCAAAAGCAAAAGCGGTAGAGATGGCAGAGATTCTCGTGGACAACGGTGTAAAAGCAATCTGGAATTTTGCACATACCGATCTAAACTTAAAACTTCCGAAAGATGTGATCGTCGAGAACGTCCATCTTTCCGAAAGTCTGATGCGTCTCTCCTACAATCTGACCAGATATGAGGCGGAGCATCCAAAGAACAATTAAGAAACCAAAACAAAAGCAGGAGAGTCTTCGGGAAACCGGAGACTTTTTCTGTTCACTTTCCGGATAAGGCAGGAAAAGGAGGAAAAGCGATGAAACGGATTCTTACAGCAGCACAGATGAAGCAGGCAGACCGCAATACGATCGAAACCATGGGGGTACCGTCCCTGGTACTGATGGAGCGCGCAGCGCTGTCCTGCGTGGAGGAGCTTCAAAATGGAACATGGGATACAGGAAAAGTCCTTGCTGTGTGCGGTCCCGGAAATAATGGAGGGGACGGTGCGGCAATTGCACGGATTTTAAAGACGAAAGGGGTGGATGCGGAACTGTTCTGTCTTGGAAATCCGGAAAAATACAGTGAAGGCATGAGAGCACAGAAGAAAATTGCGGAAAATTATGGGGTCCGTGAGGTTAAGAATCCGGATTTCCGGGAATATACTGTTATCATAGATGCCATCTTTGGAATTGGCGTATCCCGTCCGCTGGCAGGGGAGTACCGGAGGGCAGTGGAAGCAATCTGCGCAAGCGGTGTTCCTGTTCTTGCCGTGGACATCCCTTCGGGGATCCACACGGATACCGGAGAGGTCCTTGATGCGGCGGTGAAAGCCAGAGCCACGGTGACATTTGCCTGTGCAAAGCCAGGGCTTCTCTTTGATCCCGGAAAACGATATGCCGGAGAGGTCCTGGTCCGTGATATCGGAATCGGCTTTGATGCAGGAGAAGAGGAGACGCCCTGGTACGGTTCAGTGGAAAAAGAAGATCTGGACCGGTTTCTTACCCGCACGCCGATGGGAAATAAGGGAACCTTCGGAAAGGTGCTGGTACTTGCCGGTTCCGGTGCCATGTGCGGAGCCGCTGTTTTGTGTGCCAGGGCAGTCCTTGCATCCGGTGCCGGCATGGTAAAGGTTGTGACAGAGGAAAGAAACCGTACGCCGCTTTTCTGTGCCCTGCCGGAAGCAATGGCGGATTTCTGGAAGGAGGATGAGCCGCTTCCGGAAGAAGCCCTGCTGCAGGATCTCGCCTGGGCGGACGCTGTTGTTGCGGGACCGGGACTTTCCAAAAGCCGGACGGCAAAAGAACTGCTCGTTTTTACGGTGCAGCACACAGAAGTTCCTCTTGTTCTGGATGCAGATGCGCTGAACCTGATTGCAGAAGATGCAGAGATTCTTTCGGGCTGCCGGGCAGAAAAAATTTTAACGCCTCATGTAGGAGAGCTTGCACGGCTGCTGCACATGACCATTGCAGAATGCCAGCGTGACCCGGCAGGAAGCGCCGGAAGGGCAGCCGAAAAATACCAGGCCTGCTGTGTACGAAAGGATTCCGTAACCGTGACAGCAGAGGAAGGGCGTGAGCAGTATTACATAAACACAAGCGGAAGCAGTGCGCTTGCGACGGCGGGAAGCGGCGATGTGCTCGCGGGAATCACAGGCGCCTTTGCAGCAAAACGTCAGTGTGAAAAAAACGAGAAAAAAATCAGCCTTGCCAAAACAGCGGCACTGGCGGCATATGCGCATGGAAAGGCGGGAGAGGCTGCGGAAGAAAAAAGCAGTGCTTCCTATGTAACAGCATCCGAGATTATCAGAGGATTGCAGTCAATCTGAGCAAAGCAGATCAGAATCACGGGTTCCCAAAAGGACTCCGGGCGGACTTTTTTGAAGCGCCGGATGAAATTTGTGAATACCTCCGGAAAAACAGGCAATATTAAATACATGGAAACGATTTTAAAAGGCGTAAAACGCCGGATCGTTATCGTATGGGAAAGCAAAACGGAAAGAATCGGAGAGTGAGCACAAGTGGTAATCAAGCGTGGCGATGTATATTATGCCGACCTGCGGCCCGTTGTGGGAAGTGAGCAGGGCGGTGTCCGTCCGGTGCTGATCATTCAGAATGACATCGGCAACCGGCACAGTCCGACGGTGATCTGTGCGGCGATTACATCGAGGATGAATAAGGCGAAGCTGCCGACGCACATTGAGATCGAAGCGTCCGCCTATGGGATTGTACGGGATTCTGTTATTTTACTGGAACAGCTTCGGACGATCGATAAGAGAAGGCTGAAAGATAAAATCTGTCATCTGACGCCGGAACAGCTGGCCCTTGTGAACGAAGCACTGAAAATCAGCCTAGATCTGCCTACATAAGGGGTATTTTTGGCGCGGTTCACGGTTGACGAATGAGAAAGATCGTGCTATATTCTATATTATATGGGCTTCTGCCGTTTTTCGGGGAAACCTTTTTACAGAAAAGTAATACTTTAAATAAAGGAGACAAAAGAGGTATGTCAGGACATTCAAAATTTGCCAATATTAAGCATAAGAAAGAAAAAAACGACGCAAAAAAAGGTAAAATCTTTACCATCATCGGCCGTGAGATCGTAATCGCTGTCAAAGAGGGCGGACCGGATCCGGCAAACAACAGCAAGCTGCGAGACGTTATCGCAAAAGCAAAAGCAAACAACATGCCGAACGATACCATCGACCGCGGTATTAAAAAAGCTGCCGGAGATGCAAACGCAGACAACTACGAGCGTATCACCTACGAAGGTTATGGCCCGAATGGTATCGCGATCATCGTAGAGACTCTGACCGACAACAAGAACCGTACCGCAGCAAACGTAAGAAGCGCTTTCACCAAAGGAAACGGAAGCGTTGGAACACCGGGATGCGTATCCTACATGTTCGACAAAAAAGGCCAGATCATCATCGACAAAGAAGAGTGCGAAATGGATGCTGACGATCTGATGATGCTTGCTCTGGATGCAGGCGCAGAAGACTTCGCAGACGAAGAGGACAGCTACGAAATCATCACCGATCCGGATGACTTCTCCGCAGTACGTGAGGCTCTGGAGAAAGACGGTATCGCCATGGCAGAGGCAGACGTTACCATGATCCCACAGACCTACGTAGAGCTGACCGATCCGCAGGCATTAAAAGACCTGAACCGTACCCTGGATCTGCTGGATGACGACGACGACGTACAGTACGTATATACCAACCTGGACGAGTAATTTCACTGGAAATTACATAGAATCATAAGAATCTGCGCATACTGATGAAGCTATTTTGGAATAGCAGAAAAGAGGAAATCCGTATGGCAGAATCACAGAAAAACCAGACAGAAAAAGAAAATATTGTAGAACTGAAGACCAACATTTATCTGCTGTCCATCATCGGCGAGGTGGAGGGGCATGAATCACTCGGCGAGCGCACGAAAGCGACGCGCTATGAGCACATTCTCCCTGCTCTTGCCCGTGCCGAGGAGGACAAAAGTATTGATGGTCTTCTGATTCTCCTGAATACCGTAGGCGGAGATGTGGAGGCCGGTCTTGCAATTGCAGAGATGATTGCGTCCATGCGAAAGCCTGCGGTATCGCTCGTTTTAGGGGGTGGTCATTCGATCGGTGTCCCGCTCGCCGTTGCAGCAGACTATTCGCTGATCGTGCCGAGTGCCACCATGGTCATTCACCCGGTGCGTACAAACGGCATGTTCATCGGTGTTGCACAGACGTACCGTAATATGGAAAAGACGCAGGATCGGATCACAGGTTTTGTATCGGCCCATTCTAAAATCACCAAGGAACGGCTCGAGGAGCTGATGCTCGATACGAAAATGCTGGTCAAGGATGTCGGAACAATGCTGGACGGCCCGCAGGCAGTGGAAGAAGGCCTGATCGACGAGGTCGGCGGCATTGCCCGCGCGCTCGAAAAGCTGAATGAGCTGATGAAAAAGGCAGCAGGGACAGAAAATTGACTTCACGGCGCGGCTTGTGTTTCAGGGGATTTTGTGTTAGAATGAGTTCGCTGTGAAAATTCGAACGGAAGTTTTGGCCGGACTTTCACAAAAGAGAAAAATAAGGGAACAGGATAAAAAAATGACAGTAATAGAAGCTTTATTTCTGGGCCTGATCCAGGGAATCACGGAATTCCTGCCGATCAGCAGCTCCGCACATCTGATTATCTTCCGTCACTTTATGAAGATCGAAGATACGCAGACGGTGTTTTTCAATGTGCTTTTGCACTTTGGCTCCATGATTGCAATTCTGCTCACATTTTCGAAGGAATGGAAACGTCTCTTCCTCGCGCTGTGCGGAATCATAATCGATCTGTTTCATAATTTAAAGGAACACTTTTCCAGTCAGCATCAGGAGAGAAAGCAGTACCGGAAGGTACTCGGCAGCAACTACCGTATGCTTGCTTTCCTGCTGATTCTGACCACCATCCCGACTGCTGTAATCGGCGGCATGATTCAGAGCCTTGTCACACTGACCTCCTCGAATCTGCTGGCACCTGGCGTTGGTCTGTATCTGACGGCGATTCTGCTTGTGGTGGCAGATATGCTTCCGGAGGGAGAAAAAACGCAGAAAAATTTGAAGCCGAAAGATGCACTGATTGCCGGATTCTTCCAAGGCTTTTCCACGATTCCGGGTCTTTCCCGTCTTGGTTCGACTATTTCTGCGTGTGTGATCGGCGGCATGACCCGTTCGTACGCTGTGAAATACTCTCTGATTGTGAGTGTTCCGGCGATTATCGGGGCAACGATCGTTGAAATTGCGACCATGGGAAAAAATAAAATTGTTTTTCATCCGGTATATCTGGTCGGCGTTTTCATGGCGGCACTTGCCGGTTACTTTACGATCCGCATTCTGATGCGTGTGGTGAAAAAACGGAAACTGAAATATTTTGCTTTGTACTGTCTTCTTGTCGGGACATTCTCCATTGCAGGATATTTTCTGCTGTAATACGAGAAAGGGGAGAAGTTCTGCATGGCAAATACAACAAAGGGAAGCGGGAAGACAAAGAAAAAAACTTCTGCTTCCGGAACAGCAAAAAAGAAACAGACCCAAACAACGGCCAGAAAAACAACGGCGAAAAAGAGCAGTACCGCAAAACGTACCTCCGGCACAAGGAAAAACACAGTCCGTGAGCCGATGGACGAGGGAGTGCGCGCAGAAATTATTCTGCTTTCCGTGCTTGCTGTTTCGATTCTGCTGATGCTCAGTAATTTCGGTATGGGCGGCGTGATCGGACAGGCTGTCTGCGACTTCTTTTTCGGCCTTTTCGGCGTGACAGAGTGGGCAGCACCGGTTCTGATCTTCTTTGGAACAGCATTTTACATAGCAAACAGACAGAACTTTTTAATTGTGCGGAAAACCGGGGGAGCGATCAGCTGCTTCGTCTTTTTCTGCGCTTTTATGCAGCTTCTGGCGTCCGGCTATACGAGAGATACGACATTTCTGGATTACTATTTTGACAGCGCCTACGATCATCTCGGCGGAGGAATCTTAGGAGGGTCTGTCGTGAAAATTCTCGGCATGGGATTCGGCCAGATCGGTGCGTGGGTGATTATTGTGATCGCCATCGTGATTTCCGTGATCGTGATGACGCAGAAGCCGATTCTCGCGCCGATCCATGAAAAGACGAATGACCACCGCCGGATGGCGGAGGAGCGCCGCCAGGAGCGTCTGGCGCGCCAAGCTGCGATGGAGGAAGAGGAAGGAAAAGAGCTGATTCTTGAGCCAGTGGAGGAACCGAAAAAAGCCGGGAAGAAAAAGAAATCCCGCCTTCTTTCTCATGTGGAATCGAAGGCTGATTTAAACGAAAACGACGATACCCATCAGATGGAGACGCCGGAGCTTTCGATTCACCGTGGTTCTGTGCCGGCTGAAGAGCCGGAAAAGACAGGACCGGAGATGACACGGCAAGCTGCAGAAGAGGCGAAAAAAGAGAAAACGTCTGCGGATCATACGAGAAATCCGCGGTCTTCCTGTGAAGAGATCGAGGCGGATATAGACGGCATTCGTCAGGAAATCGGGAAAAAAGCAGAGGAAAAGCGGCCGGAGTACAAAACACCGCCGATGAATCTTCTGAAAAAAGGGATGCGCGGTGCCATGGGCGATTCCGATGCGCATTTGCGGGAAGTAGCGCGGAAACTGGAGGAGACGCTGGACAGCTTCGGTGTCAAAGTTACAGTCAATAACGTAAGCTGCGGACCGACCGTCACACGGTATGAGCTGATGCCGGAACAGGGCGTGAAAGTAAGCCGGATTGTCGGATTGACCGACGATATCAAGCTGAGTCTTGCAGCAGCAGATGTCCGCATTGAGGCACCGATCCCGGGAAAATCCGCAGTCGGAATCGAGGTTCCAAATAAGACGAACACGGCCGTGATGCTGCGTGATCTTCTTGAAACACCGGAGTTTAAGAACTTTTCTTCGAATCTGGCCTTTGCTGTCGGAAAAGACATCGCCGGTCAGCCGGTCATCGCAGATATCGCGAAAATGCCTCATCTTCTGATCGCCGGTGCGACCGGTTCCGGTAAATCGGTCTGCATCAACACACTGATTATGAGTATTATTTATAAGGCAAAACCGGAAGACGTCAAACTGATCATGATCGACCCGAAGGTCGTTGAGCTTTCTGTTTATAACGGCATTCCGCACCTTTTTATTCCTGTTGTCACAGACCCGAAAAAGGCTTCCGGAGCTCTGAACTGGGCGGTTGCGGAGATGACAGACCGTTATAACAAATTTGCGGAATTCAACGTGCGCGATATGAAAGGCTACAATGCAAAAGTTGCCGAGCTGCCGCCGGATGAAAACGGCAAAAAACCGGAAAAACTGCCGCAGATCGTCATTATCGTGGATGAGCTTGCCGACCTGATGATGGTTGCGCCGGGAGAAGTGGAGGATGCGATCTGCCGTCTGGCACAGCTTGCCCGTGCGGCCGGCATCCATCTGATTATTGCAACACAGAGACCTTCCGTCAATGTCATCACTGGTCTTATCAAGGCAAATATGCCGTCCCGTATTGCATTCTCGGTTTCTTCCAGCGTAGATTCCCGTACGATCCTCGACATGGGAGGTGCGGAAAAACTGCTTGGAAAAGGCGATATGCTCTACAAGCCGCAGGATTACCAGAAACCGGCCCGTCTGCAGGGATCCTTTGTTTCGGATAAAGAGGTCAGCGATGTCGTTGCCTACTTAAAAGATCACTACGGCGAGAACGCTTATGATCCGGATATCGAAAAACGGATTCACACCGTAAGCCTGGATGGCGGTTCTGCCGCAGGCGGCGGAGATAACCGCGATAATTACTTCGTGGAAGCCGGAAAATTTATCATCGAAAAAGATAAGGCATCGATCGGCATGCTCCAGAGAGTGCTGAAAATCGGTTTCAACCGCGCGGCCAGAATCATGGACCAGCTCGCGGATGCCGGTGTCGTAGGACCGGAGGAAGGAACCAAGCCGAGAAAAGTTCTGATGTCCATGGAACAGTTCGAAAATTATCTGGAGGAACACGGATGATGGGAAAAGATGTTGTCCGTTGTTTACAAATAACCGGAAACGTGATAAAGTATTAACATAAAATGCGCGAAAATCCAAGTCGTGCTTTTGTTAAAATATTTCTAACAAGATTAGGAGGATATTATGTACAAGATTCAAGAAGCGGAAATGCTCGCGAATAATATCTACCGTATGGTAGTAGAAGCACCGCGAGTAGCACAGCACTGCCTCCCTGGACAGTTTGTTATTGTCAAGGCAGATGAAGAAGGAGAAAGAATTCCTCTGACCATTTGTGATTACGATAGAGAAGCAGGAACTATCACCATCGTATTCATGCCGATCGGAGAATCTACCAAAAAAATGAAAGATCTCAAAGCGGGAGATGCTTTCATGGATTTCGTAGGACCTCTGGGGCAGCCGTCCGAGTTCTGCAGCGAAGATATCGAAGAACTGAAGAAAAAACGGATCGTATTCGTAGCCGGCGGTGTTGGAACTGCACCGGTTTACCCGCAGTTAAAATGGCTGCATGAGCATGGAATCACTGCTGACGCCATTGTCGGAGCAAAGACAAAAGATCTCGTTATTCTCGAGAAAGAAATGTCTGCTGTCAGCAATCTGTACATAACCACAGACGATGGTTCTTACGTAAGAAAAGGTATGGGTACCGATGTACTCCGCGACCTTGTACAGAACCAGGGCAAACAGTATGATGTCTGTGTTGCCATCGGACCGATGATCATGATGAAATTCGTATGTCTTCTGACAAAAGAACTGAACATCCCGACCGTTGTAAGCATGAACCCGATCATGGTAGACGGAACCGGTATGTGCGGTGCCTGTCGTCTAATGGTAGGCAATGAAGTAAAATTTGCCTGCGTAGACGGACCGGAGTTTGACGGTCATCTGGTAGACTTCGACCTGGCTATGAAACGTCAGCAGATGTATAAGACAGAAGAGGGAAGAGCTCTCTTAAGATACCAGGAAGGCGCAACCCATCACGGTGGATGCGGCCAGTGCGGAGGTGACAAATAATGGCAAAGGGATTAAACAGAGTACCGGTACGTGAGCAGGAGCCGAAGGTACGTGCCACAAATTTTGACGAGGTATGTCTTGGATACAACAAAGACGAAGCAGTAGAAGAAGCACAGCGCTGCCTGGGCTGTAAAAATGCAAAATGTATCACAGGATGCCCGGTTAATATCAACATTCCGGCATTCATTGCACAGGTAAAAGAGGGAAACTTCGAGGAAGCATACAAAATTATCGGTGAGTCCAGTGCACTCCCGGCAGTCTGCGGCCGTGTATGTCCGCAGGAGAGCCAGTGCGAGGGCAAATGTGTCCGCGGAATCAAAGGCGACGCTGTTTCCATCGGCAAACTGGAGCGTTTCGTTGCTGACTGGGCAAAAGAAAACGGTATCAAACCGGTTCCGGCAGCAGAGAAAAACGGCCACAAGATCGCGGTTATCGGTTCCGGCCCTGCAGGTCTTACCTGCGCAGGAGACCTTGCAAAACTTGGCTACGATGTAACCATCTTCGAGGCACTTCACAAAGCCGGCGGTGTATTAAGTTACGGTATTCCGGAGTTCCGTCTTCCGAAAGACAAAGTAGTTGCCGCTGAAATCGAGAACGTAAAATCTCTCGGTGTTAAAATTGAGACCAACGTTATCATCGGAAAATCCGTTACCATCGACGAGCTGTTAAAAGACGAAGGATTTGAAGCAGTCTTCATCGGTTCCGGTGCAGGCCTTCCGATGTTCATGGGAATCCCGGGTGAGAACGCAAACGGCGTATTCTCCGCAAACGAGTTCCTGACCAGAAACAACCTGATGAAAGCATTCCGCGATGATTACGATACCCCGATCGCACACGGCAAGAAAGTTGCTGTAGTCGGCGGCGGCAACGTAGCTATGGACGCTGCAAGAACCGCACTTCGTCTCGGCGCAGAGGTACACGTTATTTACCGTCGTTCTGAGGCAGAGCTTCCGGCCCGTGCAGAGGAAGTTCATCATGCAAAAGAGGAAGGTATCATCTTCGACCTTCTGACCAACCCGGTAGAAATTCTGACCGACGACAAAGACTGGGTAACCGGTATCCGCTGCATCCGTATGGAACTTGGCGAGCCGGACGCTTCCGGAAGAAGAAGACCGGTTGAGATTCCAGGATCTGAGTTCGAAATTGAAGTAGACGAAGTTATCATGTCTCTTGGTACTTCCCCGAACCCGCTGATTTCTTCCACCACCTACGGTCTGGATGTCAACAGAAGAAAATGTATCGTAGCTGAGGAAGAAACCGGAAAGACCAGCAAAGAGGGCGTTTACGCCGGCGGTGACGCTGTAACAGGTGCAGCAACCGTTATCCTTGCTATGGGTGCCGGAAAAGCCGGAGCTAAAGGAATTGATGAGTATATCAAAAGCAAAAATGCATAAGGCATTGCTTTTCTAAACTAAAAGCCATATAGACGCGGACAAGAAGTGATCTATATGGCTTTTGGTGTTTTTGACAGATATCCGAAAGGGTTTTAAGATTACAGAATGAAAATTACAGTATTGACAGTAGGAAAAATCAAAGAAAAATATCTGCGGGATGCGATTGCCGAGTATTCGAAGCGCCTCAGCCGCTATGCAAAGCTGGA
The DNA here is from genome assembly GCF_003479185.1 of Blautia sp. AF17-9LB. Classification (NCBI taxonomy): domain Bacteria; kingdom Bacillati; phylum Bacillota; class Clostridia; order Lachnospirales; family Lachnospiraceae; genus Blautia; species Blautia sp. AF17-9LB. The sequence goes on along the minus strand of NZ_QUGU01000028.1, from coordinate 465 downwards.
AATTATCGAGGTGGCGGATGAAAAGACACCGGACAACGCGAGTGAAACCGTAGAGACAAATATCAAAAACAAAGAAGCAGAGCGCCTTCTCAAATATATCCGGGATGACGCTTATCTGATTACATTGGAAATTAAGGGAAAACAGCTCACATCCGAGGAGCTGGCCCAGAAAATAGATACGCTCGGCGTGCAGGGAACGAGCCATATTATTTTTGTGATCGGTGGTTCCTTAGGGCTTGGCGAGGAAGTTCTGAAGCGTTCGAACTATGCGCTCAGTTTTTCGAAAATGACATTTCCGCATCAGTTGATGCGGGTTATTCTGCTGGAACAGATTTACCGGAGCTACCGCATTAACTGCGGGGAGCCATATCATAAATAGCTGCGAATAAGAGAGGTGTGATTGCGATGCGTGATGTCCCAGGGCAACCCAGTTGATCCTCAAAAGGGCAAAGTCACTGATCCTCT
>NZ_QUGU01000027.1:0-27380 GCF_003479185.1 Blautia sp. AF17-9LB | reverse complement strand
TAAGTTTGTGGGATAAGTTTGTGCAAAATTCGATATTTGCTCATTTATAGTTAGAAATATTAATTGCACAATAAAAACCTTTGCCCTGCAGAGAAGGTAAAAAATAAGAAGTTAAAAATAAGGTCCAGACATTCCTTGGAGTATTTGGACCTCATATGCTTTATTTCACTTTAAAATAGATCTGATATGGTTCGTTACCAATCTCATTCAGCTTTTTGAAACTAATACCCGGATCCTGATTTTCTGTCCGGTAAAAGGTACGGAACTCTCCCCACTGCCGTTCGGTATCAGCAGAAAGCTCATCTTCCGGTTTCTCCGTCTCCAACTTTAAGATACGTTCTTTCTCTGTAATACCTGCCAGTACATCGGCTCCATACCGATAGGCTCCCATGGACGCATCATCCGGCAGAGGGATAAATTTTAATCCGATCGGAAGCAGTACGGTCACTTTGTCATCGTTCCTCCAAACCCTGTTTATCGCGACAAATTTCGCGGTATTATTGGTCTTTACATACAGATCATCGTTTATGTAAACCATTGCGTCTTCCCTGATCCAGTCTGGTATGCGAAGCATCAAATGAAATGGGGTGTCTTCCTGTGTATGTATTGTAAAAACATATTTTCTGAAATCAGGTTTATTCGCATAAGCACTGACTGTTTCATTTATGGTCTGTTTGGCATTGTTTTCCGAACAGGTCATCAGACTTCCGTTCATATAATCCTGATTCTGTGTAAGGCAAATCTTCCGGCCCTGCATTTCAAAAGACACTTGCGAATCGGCATACATAGTCACATACAAGTGATCATCTTCCTGATAATACAAACGATGGTTCCATGCAGCATTCGCCTGTACCATAGTTCCATGACAACAGAAGAAACTGTCTCTTTCTCCGGCCCATTCCTTCCTGCTTGCAGCTTTCATCGGCAAAAAATAAGTTAACAGACCGCCTTCCGGGCAATACGTTTGAGCCATAATACCATTCTGAACATTGTATTCAATGTAATGCATATAGGCAGGATCCTTCGTCTGCCGAAACAAAAATTCTGCCAAACGTATCATGTTATAAACGGTACAATGTTCCTGATTTTTATCACCAAGTCTTGCTTTCAGTTTTTTCATAGGTGTCCAGATTTCTCCCTGCGTCTGGCCACCTGTAGCAAAACATCCCCTGTCTATAACCGCACACTTCCAATATTGTTCAACAATATGCAGCCATTTTTCTTCTCCTGTGACCTCATACGCTTTGGCACAGCCAAGGACTTCCGGAATCGTAGTATTGGCATGCATATTTGTCAATACATCTTTTCCCTCCAATAGTGGTTCAAACAATCTGCTCCTATAATACCGCTGCATCAGAATCTTATATTTTTCCTGACCCGTAATTTCATATAAGTCTGCCCAAACCTCAAGCATACCGCCGGTTTCCATATCCAGAATATCGTCAAACTCTTCCCTGGTATATCTGCCGCTCCATCGATAAAACCAATCCGCCAGTTTATCTGCTATGGAAAGCGCCTTTGGCTGTTCCATCATTCGATATACATCGATCAGCCCCATAAAAAGCTTATGAATATTGTATTGCGGCGCCCAGATGTTCCTTCCCTTTCCTATCCAGTACAAATATTTTTCCGGAATCGGGCATACCCATTCTCCGCCGTTATCTTTTTGGCAAAGCTCCAGTTCTTTCAGAATGACTTCTGTTTTTGCTTTTAACTCTACATCTTCCGTTTCCTGATAATGCAGCGCCGCTGCCGACAACCAATGTCCCAGGAAATGTCCTCTTAGCTGGCAGCTGAGATCTTCCCAGCCTCCAAAGGCTTCTGCATCAGGTCCTCTCCCGGAATATCTGCCTGCCTCATGTAAATAGCTGCGTAATAAATAAGGAGTCTCAAGCTTCATCAAATAACGTTTGTTTGCTTCTTCACGACGGAGAAACTCACCCTCTGTCAGTATTACTTTTTTCCCTGCGATTTCTTTCATTACACACCTCCCGTTTACGTAACCACGACACATCCAGCGCGTCTCATCTGTTTCAGGGCTTACCGCACGACGACACACGTCTCTACCTGTGCAAACGCTTCTGACAGATCCAATTCTTCCGTCACATCCAGCATCGGCGCTCCGTCGATATCAAAATGCACTCTGCGGATGCCGCTGCTTCTTACTCCTTCCACTCCCGGGCGTGCATGATAGGTATTCCAAACGGTGCCATCCTCGTCGGTCACATAAGCATTATGTCCGGTACCATACTCGCTTTCTACACTTCTTGCAGTCAGGATCGGATAATTTCCCTGCTTCCAGTTTTCAGGCTGTAACAAATCCTTTCCTTTTTCGATACTTAATAATCCTACTACATAAGAAGTATCGATTGCCGCTCCTGAGAAGGTCACATACAGTTTATTCTCCCGCGGAAGCGCAAAAGGTCCTTCCACTACAAAGGTATGATTGTTGGACCATCCGTAATCCGGCTTCAATAACACCACCGGGTCTGTCAATAATTTCCAGGGTTCCTGTGGATTCAGCTTTGCAATATAGAGCCACGCCCCTAAATCTTTCGGCAGAAATTGTCTCTGGGACCAGATTACATAATAATCTCCTTCCCATTCAAAACAAGTCATATCCAACGTAATTTCTTTACCCGCTTCACAAAGATCACTGCCGTCCGGACATACGACTCTCTTCGGCTCAGACCAATCTTCCTTACAGGAAGGATTTCCGCCTTCACGCAATTCCATTACATGGCTTTCTTCTTTGAAAAATTCATCCGGAGTAGCTGCATGGAAAATATAAAGCTTACCATTTATCTCATGAAACTCCGGTGCCCAGAGCAGATTTCCAACATGAGGGTAAGTCGTGGAATCCAAAATCAGTTTTTCTTCTGCATTTACCAGCTCCGGAATCGTATCCGCTTCTCTGATATAAAGCGTATGATTATCGTCCGCATCATTCGTTGCAATAAAATAATATTTATTCTTCCACTTCGCCACACAAGGATCGGCACGATAAAACGCAATCGGAAATTCAAAATGTTCCTGATGCACGTTTCCCTTTATCTTATACGTTCCCGGCACTGCAAAATCCACGGTACTCAAGTCCCAATCCACTCTTTTCGCTACCTTTGTACCATCTGTATAGAAAGCCATGGCCCGATATTTTTCCAGTTCTTCTGCACTGGATGCCTCTACCTGCTCAGGGAACTCCATACCACAGTTTACCGGCGTCAGAAGTTTTTTACGCAGTCTGTCCGCCACGCTTTCTGAAATCTCAAGGACATTCTGCGGAACAACCCCTTGAATTTCCAATTTTTCTGCTGCAGGTACTTTCATACGGTCTGCATTGCCTTCTCTTTTCTTTTCTTCCGCTTCTTCTTTCGACAGAAATCCTACTTCTGTATAATCCAAAAAGTCTTTTGTGGTAAAATAAAGAAACTTTCCTGCGCTTTCCGTATCCTCTTCTCCATCGGCGCCGATTCTTTCGGCTACTACTCCAAAACCTCCATCTTTCAATTCCAGGATCACAGGATTTTTCAAACTCCATGGTGTCAAAGAACCATCTTCATTCTCGGTTGCCTTCACAAACAGTACACCGGAATTGTGATTCAGCGCCTGGTAATTTTCACCGTCCTCACTGATCGCCAGGTGCATACTGTATGCCAGTCTCGGATCATAAATTACACTGTCGACAGGTAAACGAGTATAACTTAGTAAATACGCCATAACTTTCCCTCTCCTTACAATTAATCCCTATTTATTTTTCAAACTGCCAGGATAACACCTCATATTCCTCTCCATAGAAAATCATATACACATCATGTACACCTGTAATACCGGTATTCAAATTTGTCTCAAATTCTGCATAATTTGTACCGGTATTGGCATCGATGGTCAGATAGCCCAGTATATCTCCATTTAATCCATCTGCACGAAGCTGTATCACTCCAACTTCTCCATTTGCATTCTTAATCTCTGCGATCCATTTGGAAGGTGCTCCTTCCCCGAAATCCACACCCTGTACCTTAACAAAAGAACCTGTTTGGATTTTTCCGAGCGCCATGGTTCCCGAACCATAGAAATCAGTAACTGCATCTCCTGCTACTGTACTCATACCGCTCATCACTGCCACTTCCGTTGCACTATGACGCTGATAGGCATCCACATAAGATAACTGTTCTCTGCCCTGAAGGGTCTGATCTATCAGACCAATACTGCCATCCTTCTGCATGGTAAAAGAATCAATATGAGTACAGCGATACCCCTTTTCAATCCCCATATTTCCTTCCAATACTCTGGTGTGATAGGTAATATACCAATGATCCTTAAAAGAAAACACACAATGATGATTGTTTCCGCCTAATCCGAAATATTTCCCCGGATTCTCTAAAATGGTTTCTTTTATGGTGAACGGTCCCAATGGACTTTCGCTTTCCATGCACACAATTTCTCCGCTTTCGAACCCGTATTGATCTGTTCCCGCCTGATCCACATCCCAGTTGGAGCAATAGGTGTAATAATACTTATTATTGTATTTATGTATACCGGAATCCTCAAATACATAAGGCGCATCTATGATTACCGGCTCACCTGCAATGCTGATCATATCTTCTCCCAGTTCCACCACTCTGGCTGTCCCAGGATTGGCAGCCTGCCCCTCAGGAACACCTCCGCCAAAATAAAGATATGCTCTTCCGTCATCATCCACCAGAACTGCAGGATCAAAAATCCATATGACATCTGCACAATTCGGTGTATGATTGTTGATCAACGCTTCTCCTAACGGATCCTCAAAGGGTCCTGTCGGACTATCCGAAGTCAATACGCCAATCCCTCCGCCGGAATTTGCAAAATACAGGAAAAATTTTACTTCTCCATCGATTTCTTTCCATGCCGCTGCCGGAGCCCAAGAATTAGCTGCCCATTTAGCAGCTCCTTTGGAACCCGCTGCATATACTGTACCATGATCTTCAAAGTTCACCATATCCGTTGTTGAAACTACGCTGATGGTATTGATCTTTCCATAAGTATTCTCCGTTACACTTCCATCTGCATCATATTCAAAAGTATCTCCGGTCATATAGAAATAAACCCGATCCTTATAAACCATAGCGTATGGATCTGCACCAAATCTCTGAGTCATGATCGGATTGGTATTGCTCAATGATTTGTACGGCGTAATCGCCTCAATTTCATCAAACAAAGCTTCATATTCTGCTGCTTTGCTCTCTTCCATTACTTTACGGTCCGATGAATCCTCGGCAACATTTCCGCAGGCACATAAAGACCATGCACAGATCATACAACTCGCAATCCCTTTTAACGCATTGCTGGTCCTTTTTTTTCGCATATCTGCTCCTTCCTGACAGTAATTAAATGAAACGATAGAATTTGCAAAATCAAAGTTATCGCTTAAATCATACCAGATTTTGCTCTGTCCAATTCTATCTGTTTTTCTAAATCTTCTTTTCTCATGTATTTCCGGAAAATCCGTTCTAAAATTTTGTTATCCACCCACATGTAAAAGGCTGGCACAAAAATTGCAGCCGGCGGAACCAGAAGAAACAGCGCTGCCGCTGCCACAAAAATCACGAGAAGCAATAATGACCATGATTTATTCATGACCATAACCGCTATACTGTTTTTTATGATCACTTTCGTAGTATTTTCGAAACGCGCCAGATACGGAAACACGTAGATTCCCCATATCGTTATTAAGGCAATCACGATCATGATCATCAGCAGCAAAAACAATGCGTGATCCATGGTTTCCAATGACGTATACAAAATATAACAATCCATTCCGGTCACAAGATACAGGCCCAAAATAATAAGCCAAATGATGATAGCAGATTTAAAGTTTGATTTAAAGGCGCTGAAAAACTCTTTCCAGGCATATCCCCTTCTCTGCCGAACTGCCTTGTGATATGCATAGTAAAACGCAGCGGACGATGCTCCAACTGTAACGATCGGGAGACAGCATGCAATCCAAAGAATACCTAAAAGGATTGCATCGCTGGCCTTTGACATTGCAGTCATGAATTTATTATCCCAATTAAAAAAATCACTCACAATTGTTTCTCCTTTTTAAAAAACAGATCACCAAAAAGAAAAATATCCCGGATGTCTGTTACGATATAAGACTCAGAGTACATCGACCACAAAATAACTGCCACATTCACTTGCCTTCTCTTTCCTCATAAGAAAGGCTCTTAAACATGGCATATCCATCTGCCTCTTCTCCTTCAGCCACTGCATAGATACCTGCTGTACATCCTACAAACCCGCCTGCTACTTCTGTTGATAATGCGCGAATATCCACATCTTCTGCCAGAATAATCTCCCTCTTACTGTCTTTCATTCCCACAGTCGCTTTCAACTCATCTATGGCAATAGAAAGCACCACTTCTTTGTCTTCCACAACCGCGGAGCCAACACATTGATCCATTCCTTTTTCGCACAGAATTACGTCCGCTTTGCTGTCACCTACTTCAACGCGTAACTGATATTCATCACTCTGTACGACTGCAATCCCGGCTCTTCTTGCCGAAGTAAGACCATCTGTTTTCAAGCATGCTTCTACTTTACACCTGTGATGTTGCTGTCTGATGGCAATGTAAGACGGGCTCGCTTTCTCTTTCAGTGTAACAGGACTGAAATGCAGATTCAGACCTTTTTCTGTTAATTGATACATATTTTCTTCCGGATTTCTAAGGAACAAAAATTCATCTCCAAGAACTTTCATATTGGTAAAATCATATTCCCTGCTGCTTCCCGGTACACAGGTCTTAGCACCTGTTCTGTATGTGTAGGAATTTACATCCGTTTCCGGTCTCCACTCCGGCAGTTCGATCTCTACGGTATCTGTCAACATTCCTGCACCTGGATTTACAACGGGCCAGTCATTCTCCCAAACCACTTTCGCAAGGAATGTTTCCCGTCCCATCGTGGTATACCCTTCCTTGGGTCTTACTGCCAGCATAGTCATATACCACTCACCTGCAGGTGTTTCAATCAGATCTGCATGTCCTACATATTTAACAGGATAGTCACGCCCAAGATGTCTATGTGTCAAAATAGGATTGCAGAAATTATTTTCATAAGGTCCCCAGATATTTTTGCTTCTGCAAACCGTTACCGCATGATCAGGTCCTGTACCGCCTTCTGCGTGCATGATATAGTAATACTCGCCTTTTTTATACAGATGAGGACCTTCCGGCCATACGATATTTTTCATGGCGCCATTCCACACATTTTTGTGTTCACCCACCAGTTTCATGGTTTTTACATCAAGTTCCTGGATCCATATATACCAGTCACCATCATATTTACAGCCTTCCGGATTGGGATGAGTACCAATATAATAACATTTTCCATCCTCATCAAAGAACAGACTTGGATCGATGCCGTCTGCTCCCTCAATATAATATGGCTCAGACCATGGTCCTTCCGGATTTGATGCTGTTACGATATAATTGCCGCCATAAGACACATTCGTACAGATTACATAAAAAACGCCTTCATGATACCGGATCGTGGGCGCAAACAATCCTGCGGAGTGCCCTGCCTCTTTCAAAGGCAATTGAGATTTTCTGTCCATCACATTGCCAATCTGTTCCCAATGTACAAGGTCTTTGCTGTGCATGAGAGAAAGCCCGGGAAAATAAGCAAACGTTGAATTGATCAAATAATAATCTTCTCCCACTGCACAAATGGAAGGATCCGGATAAAATCCTGGCATAATAGGGTTTTTTGCAATTACTGTCATGAAAATTTCTCCTTAACTTCAAGAAAAGGGGCTCCCAGAAACACCCCCTTTCAATTTATTTATTTGCTTCTTCCAGATAAGACGCCCAGGTATTTCTGATTGCCTCAGCCGCCTGTGCCGGAGTATTATCTTTGCTGATACCCCAGAGTAAATCTGCACCAAGATCCAGATTCGGGATCATATTATTGTAGGTGACTCTTCCGTTTTCCATCAATCTTGTGATCGTCAAGTCAACAGACTCTGTATCTCTGAAAGAATCATAATATCCTGACAACGCATCGTTATAATCTTCATATCCAGGAACCGGATCTGTATAAAGATCATAAGCAAATGCAATCTTCCATGCTTTCTCGGCATCATAGCAAGCCGGGATTACATACACGTTGTCGCTGCGGATGTTGGTATAGTCATCTGCTGCAGGTCCTTTCGGGAAGCACACAAAACCGAAATCGTCTTCCATGTTCGCCCAGTCACCGCTTGCCTGATAAGCTTCACCGGCGATAAAGGCGCCTTTGCCATTCTGGAATGCTTCTACCCAGTAATCCCATTCGCTTCCCTCAGGCTGCGGATAGTCATAGGTGTCCAGCATTCTAAGAGCCCAGTTTAATGCATCTAGCGTCTCATTGGATTCCAGATCATTGTAATATTTTCCATTTTCATCCATAGCGATGTAATCGCCATAATTGGATGCAACAGCTTCATTATAGAAGGTGGAACGAAAATTAACCATTGCATAACGGTCAATCACACCATCGTTATCGGTATCCGCCTGAACCTGTGAACAGAGTTCTTCGAATTTATCCCAGGTCCATTCTCCATTTTCCTGTAATTCGTAGATGGAATCTGCTGTAATTCCGGCTTCCTCCAATAATCTCTTATTAAAGTATATGCCGCCTTTCGGTTCTGGAGCAATACCTCTCATACCATAAATCGCATCACCCTTAGACATCACTTCATGAACACCGTTTGCCTGCCATTTCTCTTCAGAGAAATCCAGACAGTCCAGCGTAGACAAGTCATACATTAAACCGCTGTTCAGTGCAGCTACTAATTCGCTGCCCGGGCGAAGCGCAAATACATAATATTCATCTCCACCGCTGGTCGCATAATTTAAGAAATCTTCAGGAGTTGAACCCCAGTCGGAAATAGCCATTTCTTTGATCGTAAAGTTATACGTTTCCTGAATCCAGTCGCGATATTCTTGACGTGCCTCTTCATAAGCGTTGTTCGGTTCTTCTTCTTCGCTTGGAGTCCACCAGTCACGGATGACAACTTCAATTCCTCCCAAATCAATAGGATTTCCTTCATCATCAGTAATGACCGTATACTTTTCAGAATCATCTGACTCTTCCGAAGATGTACTGCTCTGAGGAGCATCATCGGTGTTCTCTCCGCAGGCAACCATAGATACTGACATTGCAGTTACAAGCGATGCTGCGATTAATTTCTTTACAAATCTGCTTTTCATTTTTTTCCTCCTTTTTTCTTTATATGATTCCTTTTTCATTCACCTGCACTTTCTGGGACAGCAAGTTCCTTTCAGGAATAATATACAAAATAGTTCTTTGCGTTTTACATCTTAATACCCGAAGTGCTTAAGCTTTCCACAAAACCTTTCTGTGCAAAGAGATATAAAATCAGCAACGGTACAATTACCATCAAAGTACCTGTAGATGTAATACAGTTTGTATATCCGATAGATGCTCCTGCCGGATTTCCCAAGGTATTTACAATATAAAAATCCAGCCGGTCCGCGATCATCGCTAACTGCGTTGAAAGAAGTTTTATATTGCCCAGGAACATCTTGGAATAAAATTTATCTGTCCACTGCCATACGAACGCAAACAGGAAACAGGATGTTAAAATCGGTTTGGCATCCGGAAGCATAATTCTTACGAATGTCTTCAAGGTGCCGCATCCGTCCACGTATGCCGCCTCTTCCAATTCCTTAGGAATATTGCGGAAGTACTGGCGAATCATAAATATGTACAACCCGTTTTTCAATCCCATACACCCTGCACTCATCAGATAATATGGCAACACCGAATCTCTCAAATTCAAACTCGATCCTGTCACGGCCTCTATAATTCCAAACAGATCAAAATATCTGAAATGCAGATATAAGGATGTTGAAATAGTCTGAGGCGGTACGACAATGACCAGCATAACACATAAGAACCAGAACTTCTTCAGCGGAAAATCAAATCTGGCAAAACCATAACCTACCAGTGTACATACTGCGATCTGCAGAACAGCTATTGTCAGCGAGACCACAATCGTGTTTATGATCGAAGTCCCATAGGACATAAACTGTGCAGCCAGTTCATAATTTGCTTTCGTAAAATGTTCCGGTATCGCAATGATCATAGGATTATACAAATCTTCCTCTGCCATAAAACTGATAGAAATTTTATTCAGTATAGGCTGTAAGATCATAAAACACATACCGAATAACAAAGCTGCTCTTGCAATTTTATAGACAATATTTCGCACAGTCTTTTTTAATAAATACCCCTGAGATCTTCGATTTCTTTCCCAGAAACCTATTGTTTGATATGCTGTTTTTGTCTTCTTACTCATAGTAGTAAACCCCCTTTGAGATAATGAGTGAGCTTATGCCTATGATGACCATAACGATCAGGAAATACACCCACGCCAGGGCCGATGAATATCCATAGTTGATCTGAACGATCATTTCATCACTTATCTTTTCCATTACCGCATTATCTGACCTCATACAGAAATCTATGATGGTATAAATCCAATTTACCAAAAACAGAGAACTGATCATTGGGAACGTGATCTTCCACAGACTTTCCCATTTCGTACATCCTTCAATTGCAGCCGCTTCATACATACTTTCTGAAATTGTCTGCAATCCTGACAGGAAAATAATAATCTGAATACCCGAAGCAATAGCTACATCATAGATACCATCCACAATATCGAAGACAACCTCAAAGATTTTGGAACCCATACCGGAAGTCATCAGTATATCCTGAATGGCTACCGTAATACTGTTGCTGGAGCCATTTTCCTGGATCATATCCTGCACACTGGACAATAATGCATTATTGGATTCCACCCCGAGTATAACGCCGGAAGAAAGGATCACAGGCAGGAAGAAGATTGCTCTTACAAAAGCACGTCCCTTGAATTTCTCATTTAAGATCATTGCCACAAAGAAACTAAATACCATAACAGCCAGTGCATTGATACACATGCTTCCAATTTCTTCTACCAGCATCTGATTAAATTCCGGATCCACAGTAAACGCTCTGATATAATTTGATAATCCTGCAAAAATATTTTTAAAACCACCCGAATCTACTTCCACATTACAAAAGCTCATGTAAAGCGACTGAAAAAAAGGCTTTACCATAAACATTGAAAATCCCAGAACAAACGGCATGATAAACAAGTATCCGGATATTGCCTTACGCCTTTGAAGACCCCTCAATTTCTTCTGTTTCTTCATAGTCAAATCCTTTCTAATCTTCCAATAAATCTTGTTTCGGTTTATCGAACCACAACATAATCTCTTGCAGGAACCACAGTTCCATCGTCTGCCTGCAGCTCATCATAACTGTAATTTACATAAACCTTCGTGCCGTCCTCGTAAATCGTACAAGTCAGTTCACTCGTTACATACTCATGTCCCACCATCTTCTGGTTAAATGTGTGACCCAATTCCTCATTGTATCGAGTATATATCTCCAGCATTTCATCATGCCATGCGGAATAATCTGCACCAAAATACTCTGTATATAGCGTATTCTGTAACTCAAATGCTGATTCTTTCATAAAAGTAAAAGCTAAACCGGCTCCATACTCCGCAGAATTCAAAAGCTCGTTCTGTGTATTCTGTGTCAAATTGAGCGCTTCTCCGGTATAATTGACATAGCCATGAATTGCCAGCTGATAAAATGGAATTTTCTTATCAATGATCGAATATTCGGTACCTTCCAGATCCATATTTGTGACCATATCCGCATAAGCAACTGCATAATCATTGCCCATATTGATCATTATATCCGTTCCATTATCATCAAGGCTCTTCAGCTTTTCTGCCTGCTCTTCCATTGCCATCTGTCTGCTGGTAGGATCTTTCTGGTAAAAATCAGAGGATAATTCATAGCCTATATCACTAAAAGAAACACCTGCGTGATAACCATTTGCGGCATCTGCCAGATTATCCATCATTTCATATACCAGATCAGCCTTTAACAGATAGAACGGATCTCTGTCTTCTTCTGCCTTTTCGTAAGTGACTGTGTCATACACATTCAATTTCGCGCTCTCTTGGCTTACAAATTTCGCTGCATCTGTATAAACAAAGAATCCATCCGTGATACCACTGTCCATCGCATAATTTGTAATGCCATTGAGATAAACGGCAATGCCCTTTTCTTCTGCTGAATCGATCATGTTCTGCAAATCCTTTTTGCTTCCCAGATCAGAGATCAGATTCACCGAATCCAGCATTTTCTGCTGTACTCCGCCATTCATCCAGCCGGACAGCTTCACAGACATATTACTTAAACCTTCCCCATAAAGTTCTTCCACCATCTCCTGGGCTTCTTTGTATGTGGTCAGTTCCAACGGACTGGACACCGGAACACCAAATACCTGTTTGACTTTATCTACCGCTCCGATAATTTCTAAAGCTACCGGAGTTTCTGTATCGTCATTCACCGTAAGGTAATCGCCATACTTATCTTTCAGATAACTGCGATAGTCCTCCGCCATATCTACATAGTCCCCGGAATCAATAAAGCTGTATCTCTGTACGATTCCTTCCCCCTCGGCAGTTCCATCTTCGTATACGAACATGGACTGCGTACTTCTGTCTGAAACATCGTACTGTTCCCTGTGCAATACAGAATATACTGCATTCACATAATTGTAACTGTGGCTTCTTCCACTGATATCCGCCTGAATGGATGCATACGGCACCCCATCTTCAAGCATACAGATAAAAGAGGAATCATTTTTCGACTCGCCAAAAACATTGAAATAGGTTCGCGTATCATGAACAACGGCGTCTCTGTCCTGTCCCATATCCCAGCCATATACATTTGAATAATAACTGTTTTGGCTGGTCTTACCGTTATTAAATTCGATCAGTGCGCCACCGCCTTCGGGCACAAATAAGAAACCTTCATCTGTTGTTCCGGACGCTCCAAAATAAGGAAGCACGCTCAAATAATAGATGGGATAATCCTCTTTATATTCCAGATCGTCAAATGGGACCTCCACGATCAGATCATCTCCGTCCAAACGGTAAATCACACTTACATTAAATACCGATTTTTCTGAGACTTTTTCCTGCTTGTCTTTTTCCTTGTCTTCCACATACTCTTCATAGGTATACCCAGCTTCTTCAAAATACTGCTGCAGTTTTGTTTGAATACTGGCTTTTACATTATCACGCAGGACATAGATCACCGTAGTCTCCATCGATGGATAACGTGCTGTCAATTCATCTTTTGCAGCCTTATCACTCTTGCTAAGATCGTTGATGTCCAATTTCTTATAATATTCGCCAATCATAAGGCTTTCTCTCTGCCCCATTTTGCTCAAATATTCTTCCATACGATCCTCTTCCATAACAAGAGGAACCACATATTCCTGTTCCAGATCACCGATAGAATAATTCACCTTGATATAGCCATCGCCGGTTTCAATCTCATAAATACCTTTTGCAATACTGTATTCATAGTTATCAAGAAGGGCATCTACACCATTCTGAGTGCTATAAGTTAAAAGCACTGTGGACTGCAGTTTATTTTTTTCAATCTCAAGGGCCGCACTGTCTTCTGCAGCTCCCTCCGGATTGGAAGTCCATGTTTCTCCGGTCTCTTTCATCGTAACAGAAAACTGAGTAGTAAGAGAATTCATGGAAAACAGCAATTTATCATTTTCCAGAGTAATCTCCGTTTCCTCCCCTTCATATCCGTTTACTCTGACAACCTCTTCCGGTTCTGCTTCTCCCTGCGAAAAACTGATGACCAAAACACCTATCAGGATAATAGCAAGGATAATGAACGGAACGATCAGACTCTTTAACTGCCTGAAAAGCGCAGCCTGAAATTCTGCCTTTCTAACTGATTTTTCTTTCTTCATGTCTCTTCTTCCTCCAACCTGCTACATTCTGAATAGAATCTCACGTATCAAAGATATGAAATATGACACGCCCTGGCTAATCATACTGAAAAAAATCAACAGAATAAAAACCATTACAAGCATTGCAAAGATGGTTGCTATGGTAAAAAGCACTGTTTTACTCACCGAATATTCATGGATCTGCATCATGGCTGATATAATCAGCAAGGCTGCCCATACAATTGATAATCCGCTCAGTACCGTGTAGAACGCACCTTCATCCACAGTTACCATATTGCTTAAAATAATCAGTGGAAATTGAATGAGCGGATATGGCGTTAATGCATAACAAGTTGCCATATATATCTGATTCAGACGTCCCTTACCATTAAACAACGTTGTCAATGCCCAGTTTCCCACACACCAGAGAGCAAGAGGAAAAACGATACTCGCTATATGGATCAGCAGATTTTCCTCCGGCCAATATACCTGATTAAACAGGAAACTTGTATACTGCAACTTAAATAGATTAGCAAGCAATGTTAAAAGCAATATGGTATTTGCCGCTGCTATGGATCCTCTCTTTTCATGAGTCAAATCCCAAAATCCATCCAACGGATGTGTAATGCAATATAGGGCAAACTTCAATGTTTCCAAATAATGTTCATACGTTTCCTTTTTTTTCAGTGAAGCTAACATGCCTGCCTCCGTTCTGTTTTTCATATCCTATTGCTTATAATCTCTAAAGATATCTGCCTGATCAATTTCATGCTTGATCGCTTTTATTTTACCCACCAATAACGGGATACAAAGCACTGCGAATACTATGATAAAAATAACACCGATATGCTCTTCTACCCATTCCTTACGATACTGCTTAAATGCCTTTGAATAGTTTTCATCGTCCCATTTCAGTCTGAAATAATCCAATGCTTCTTCATATTCTTCCTGGCGAAGCAGAGAACGTCCGATACCGATGTATGCACGATCATAGTTACCATTCAACTCCAGAACTTTCTGCCAGCTGTCACCGGACTCAGCATACTCACCTGCCTGAAACTGATCGATCGCCTGATAAATATACTTACCAAATTCCGTAGGTGTAAATATCGCCAGACT
This sequence comes from Blautia sp. AF17-9LB, assembly GCF_003479185.1. Classification (NCBI taxonomy): domain Bacteria; kingdom Bacillati; phylum Bacillota; class Clostridia; order Lachnospirales; family Lachnospiraceae; genus Blautia; species Blautia sp. AF17-9LB. Next base: position 12,397 of record NZ_QUGU01000027.1, on the reverse strand, counting down.
GTTGTCCTGTTGATCCAAGACCAGTAAATCATATCCCATATGATCAATGGCGCTTGGAAGTTTGAAATACCCGTCCATATTACCGTTTCCGCCGAACGCAAACAACATACGCCCCTGATCGTCATAAGCAAATAAACGGCCTCTTACTTTATCTAATCCCACATATACATCATTATCAAACGCTGTGATATCTGTGATCAAAGAAGGACCGGAATATCCGCCGCCATCCCCCCAATAGATATCACCAATAATATGCCATTCACCATTTCGGATCAGAATATCGCTTCCCATCATATTCAGGCGGCGAATTGGATCTGCAGTCCCATCCTCCAATGTTGACTTTGTAACATGAGTCGTACATGCATAAATAAATCCTTCATAATCCATATAAATGTTGTCGTATTCGGTTGGTACAAAAGATTCCATCTGTTCTCTTTGTGCCTGTGTAGCAAAGCGCTTCCAGATGTAATCCGTCCAATCATAGGTGACTTCCGTAGCTCCTATAAAACCGGAAAATTCCCCGTCTGCTTCGAATTTGATCAAGCCCTTATTCACATTGGTTGCCACACAATATACACGGCCCGCAGTATCGATCGCAAGCTTGCAAGGCAGGAAACTTAAATCCTGGTCAAAAGTAGCATCCACAGGCTTTGTAAATTCCATGACGTAATTCAGATCCATATCCAGCTTCAATATCCGGCTATTATTCGTGTCAGCAATAAATATGTAACCATCATCTGTAACCGCCACATCCTGCGGAGAGGAAAAGGTTTCCGGTCCCTCACCGCCCTTAAAGCTGTCAATCACACGAATCAATTCCAGAGTCTGGGAGCCGGTTCTTTGAATTTCCAGAATTCTGTTATTACCGGTATCGCAGATATAAATCATATCTTCATACACAAACAAACCGGATGGGGTTTTCAATCCTGTCTCCAGACCAAAATCTACGGCTGAATATACACCAGACACTTCATATGCATCCGGAGAATACTGTATATCTCCCCAGTAATCATAGTTGTACGTATAACCCTCATCTGCATAAACTGCCATAGCGGAGCTTAGTGCTATCATCATACCGATCAGCAGTGCGCTAAGTCTTTTCATTGTTTTTTTCATAACCTGCACCAACCTCCTTAATCTTTCAAACCGGAACTTGCCATTGTCTCCAGGATCTGACTTTCTGACAATATGAAAATAAGGATCGGTACTGCCATAACTACTACCGTAACTGCCGCTGCCTGACCGGTTCTTGCAATACCACCGCTCTGAATCTGCTGCAAAGCATAGACCAGGGTTTTTTTCTCCTCGGAATAAATGAAAGTCGCCGCCTGATTATTCCAAAGTCCCTGTACAGAGAAAATAATCATTGTCAGCCACGCCGGTTTTACATTCGGCATTACGATACTGATAAATACCTTCCACTCATTTGCACCATCAATCTTGGCCGCCTCGATCAGAGACATTGGTAATCCTTCCATAAACTGTTTCATAAGAAACAATCCCATGGGAGACGCAAACGCCGGAATAATAATTGCCCAGTATGTATCAATCCATCCCAATTCGTTGATGATCAAATAGTTGGGAATTGCCGTTATATAACCACTGAACATCAACGCGACTGTAACGAGTTTGAAAAAGGTCTTTCCCCCGGGAAAGTCATACTTCGCCAACACGAAGGCAGCCATGGATGCCAGGATCAGGTGTCCCGCTGTACCTACAACCGTAATAAATACCGTATTGAACACATATCTGGGAAATGTAACCCAACTCTTTCCCATGGTTACAAATAAATCTGAAAAGTTATCCAGTGTAGGATTCTGAGCAAAAACCTTTGGCGGAAACATAAACAACTCATCCAGCGGCTTCAATGCATTGTTAATAGCAAACACTAATGGAAATACCATCATTAATGCTACCAGTATCAAAAAGAAGTAGATGATAAAATCTCCAATCCTGGAACGATTCGGCTGTCTTCTTTTTAATTTTACTAAATTCTTTTTTGTCACATTTGCTTCTTTTTTCTGTTTCTTCATATCAGGTTCCCACTCTTCTTAACATGCTTTGAATTGCCTTATTACACAAAATCATAATCAAAAACAACAAAGTTGCAATTGCAGATGCATAACCCATTTCAAATCGGGAATAGCCGTAGTCAAACAAATGGGTGACAACTGTTCGCGCTGCATAATCTGTACTCGGATAGCCGCAAAGCGCCATGGTTACATCGCAAACACCAAAGGACTGAGTAATGGACATTACCGCGCCAAATAACAACATCGGTTTCATATTCGGCAGTGTGATGTACCATAATTCCTGCCAACGATTTCGAATACCGTCCACATAACCTGCTTCATACTGAGCACGGTCAACCCCCTGCAGACCTGCTACAAAGGAAAGGAAGCCGGTACCCAAACTCATCCATAAAATAACCAGCATACAAATCGGAAGCATGTAATCCGGATCCGTCAGCCAGAGGATCGGCGAATTAATAATACCCATATTCATCAAAGCTGCATTTACATATCCGTATGCGTCGCCTCTGAAGAAGATAGAAAAAATAACGTACGCGTTGCCCGCAATGGAAGGAGCATAGAACACAACAACAGCAATCGTTCGAACCCATCGTGGCAATTCGTTGATCAGCCATGCAAACAGGAAAGAGGCGATATAGCCCAACGGTCCTGTGATAACAGCAATGACAAACGTATTTTTTACACCGATCAGAAATACATCATCCTGTAAAATTAAGTTGATATAATTCTGCAGCCCGACAAACTTGGGAGATTCCAGAATGTTGTAATAAGTAAAACTGTAAAAAATAGAGGTTATAACCGGCAATATGTAAAACAAGGCAAATATTATTGCATACGGCGCCAGAAACGCATAACACATTTTACTCATTTTGGCCTTTTTTATCGCAACCTTCATATTATGCCTGCGCAACATGAAATATCTGCGGATATATTCTTTCATTTCTTACTTACCTCCTATTCCAACGGCAGACCAAACTCTGAACGTTTCTTGGCAATTTCTTCATTAATGGTAATGGTATAATCAATAATTGTCTCTCTCGGATCTTCCTGGTCATTAATAACCTTTCGAACCGCATTTGTTATATGCCGTCCCGTATAGTATCCGCCAGGGATTTCACGAATTCCTACCGTTTGACGCCACTGCTCTGTTAATACTTCAATATCATCTGCAGTCCATGCCAGCTGGCTGAACGCATTTATATTTGCGGTTGCATATCTTGCAGAAGATCCGAGCAACGCTTCAATTTCACGGCCAAAACGTACCTGCGTGTCCGAACTTGCCCACCATTTCATGAATTCCCACGCTCTCTGTTTTGTATCCTCATCATCAGAAGCAATCATCATTGTCCCACTGCCGGTAATAAAGTCGGAACGATCGATGTAAGTATTACCATTTTCATCTGTTTTTTCAGTACCAGGAATTAATGTAAAGTCCCATAAGCCTTTAATCTCCGGCGCAGATACCATCAAGGTATTGTACGTCGAATAGCTCGCAATACCGATAGGCATTTCACCAGAACGGAACCGGCTGACAAAATCAAAATAGGTAGGAATTCCATAATCCGTAAAGAATCTGGTATATACATCAAACGCTTCAACACCCGCTTCATCGTTGATCTCAGCTTTGGTTCCTGCTTCGTTGTACAAATCTCCGCCGTACTGGTATAGCAAACTGAAATATAAGGACAGGTCTGCTGCGTTGGATGCAATCGTTGTGCTGGCGCTTGCGCTGCCGCTGCTGCCTGCCGCCGATGGAATGCCGATGGACATATTGTTGCCCTGAATGGTAGGAAGCATTTCAATCAAATCCTGCCAGGTCTGGGGAACTTCCAGTTCCAATTGTTCCAAAACATCGGTTCTATAGAACATCACATTAAATGTCTGCGTTTCAGGAATCGCATAAATTGCACCGTCGAGGCAATACTGTTGATATGAACTTTCTGTATAGCTACTCAAAACCTCTTGATAATCTTCAAACTGAGTAAGATCTTCAGCTGCTCCACGAAGCGCATAGTTCACAGGCTGGTCAGCTCCGACGGAAAGAACCACATCCGGTCCTCTTCCTGCCATAACTGCACTCAGCAAAGCATTAGCCGCTACAACTTCCACATTGACCTTAATTCCCGTATCAGGAGTAAAGGTATCGTCCACCATGGATTTCAAAATAGTGCCCTGGTCACGACCGCTCAGGATCCAAACCGTAACTACTTCTTCATCATTCTCCTCATAGACATCACCAACCGCATCATAGTCAACGTAGAAAGTTGCCGCAAATGCTTTGATCTCATGCCACATTTTAGAGAAGAAGTTCGCTTCGTCTTTTTCCGGTTCTGTATCTGTGCTGGTAATTACCAGATAATCGATATCCAGTTTCGTTTCACCCATATTCAGAACCGCAGTACCGAGAGAAGTAATATTGTCTTTAAATGTTGTAAACTCTTCCGTAATCTTGTTCGGCTTTTCTACAAATCGCTCCAGCTGCTGCGCAAGAGTCTGCGCCGTCGCAATCTTATCGGCTTTTTGTCCCGTATAAGCAACCATTTCATCTACAATCTTGTAGAGGCGTTTGGATTCCAGATCCATAGCTTCCATCACTTCCGGATATACCTGATCAATATTGTAATCGCGGTATTGATCCGGCGTTGCTCCGGTATATACCAAAAGTTTCCTGTAAATCTGATTCAGACGATAAATAGAATCTTCCAGTTCTTCCAGCAGAATACCGGAACCGCCCAATGTAGCTTCCAGACGAATGGTATGTGTTCCTTCTGTAAGATAAATTTTATACGGATTTCCATCTGCATCTGCGAGAGTCAGATTGTTCCAGTCATTCTCATATTCGAAGGAAATCTCTTCCATTTCTTCAAATGGGATTTCTCCATCGATATATACCGTTCTGGAAGATACACTGCCGCGGGCATAATTCTGTCTTCCCTTAACAGTAATATTGTAATAACCGTCCTCCGGAACCGAAAACTCCCATTCGATCCACTGGCCTGCACTGCACCATGTTTCTCCGCCTACATAATTCAGAATTGTATTCGTCACACTGTATGGCTGAGTGTTCGGCGCCGATTTGTCATATTTCGCATACAGAGATGATTCTGATCGTATCGTCGAATCCTCTCCCTGTACCACCTGCACATAATTAATATTGGTTTCTGAATTTCCTTCCCCCGGACAGTTTGCCAGATATTCTTCGTATGTAACGGAATCATCGATTGCAGCCAGTGTGAGTTTTTTCAAAACCATGGGTTCGTTTACACCTTCCATGGTGATCGTATTCTCTCCGGCTTCAAAATAAAACTGATAAGGATTTATGATATATCCCATATCATCTTTGCAGAAAGTGCTCTGCCATTTGTAAACTTCCACCTGCGAAGGACGAATTTCATTTCCCTGATTGTCTACCTTAGGTTCTGAGGCGTCTGTCCAGGTTCTTGTAAAAATAATGTTTCCCGCATCATCAAACGGAAGTTCTCCATTGATGTATACAGAACGTTCGATCGCAACCCCTCGGGACTCTACTGTTATATACTCCAGATAAAGGTTGTAGAAACCTGCCTCAGGAACATTTACCTTCCAGGTAACCGTGGATTCCGTATCTGTATAAAGAGCTTTCTCTTCCCCCTCATAATTTTCATATACTTCTACGCCTTCCCCTTCCATGTAAGCAAACAGATCCACTTCTATATCTTCGGCAGGACATGCTGCATCTTCATGGGCATTCAAATACTTTGTATATGTACCTTCTCTGACGGCGCCTTCTACATCAGCGCTCAAGTCGACCCCTTCATATTTCTGTTGAAAATTTTCCACCGGTCTCAAGTTCAATAATACACAAATAACAAGTACTATCAGGACACCGATTATAATAATTGCTTTTTTTACAGACCCCTTCATAAATGCCTCCATGACTTCTACTAAAATAATAGTAATAATATATTTGTCTCTTGTATTTGTATTTTACTATGATTTTTAACATATTGCTTCTTAGTTTTTGCTATTCGTTCTTCATCCTTTGCTCACTTTTTGTTCAAATTTACTTTTTATCTATTTATTATTGCCTTATTTGCGTCAAAATGTTACACTTATCTTATAAAATCATTGTGTATTTCATTTCTTTTTTGTGCTTTATTTATAATATTCACCAAATTAGGCGAGCGCCAAAAAACGCAAAATTTAATTATTCTTATTTTGCTATTATAGGAGGAAGTATGACGAAACTTTTTAACGGAAATCATTTAGATCTATACAGTATCAACAGCGATTTTACCGGTTCCAGATATTTCACAATAGATCAGGAAGAAGTAGAATTCCATAACGCTACTACTATACGCATCTGGTTCAATGAACAATCGGCGGACTTCCCTTCCCACTGGCATACCGCCATGGAAATTCTGATGCCGGTTGAAAATTACTACGATGTCATCGTTAACGACAGCAGCTATCACCTGCTGCCTGGTGAAATTTTAGTAATTCCTCCCGGCGAACTCCACGAACTGATTGCTCCGAACGAGGGGAAACGATTCGTTTTCCTGTTTGACATCACTTTAATTACCAAACTGAAAAGTTTCTCCGGCATTCAGTCCCTCCTGGCGCAGCCGCTTTATGTCACTCCCGAAACTTATCCTAAAATTTACAACGACATATACCAGTTGCTTACGCAGATGTGCAACGAATATTTCAGCCAAAAAGAATACAGCGAACTGATCATTTACTCTCTGCTTATCAATTTCTTTGTCAAATTTGCCTACAATCGCATCAACGCAGAAGCTTTGTTTCCAAAGGTTCAATTAGATAAACAGAAAGAATATATACAGAAATTCAACGCTCTCATGACCTACATAGACACGCATTATACGGAAAATTTAGATCTTGAGACCGTTGCCAAATCTGTCGGTTTTAGTAAATATCATTTCTCCAGACTGTTTAAGCAATATACTAATTTCACTTTTGGAGACTACTTATGTTACAGACGCATCAAAGCCGCTGAAGAACTTCTGGCCAACGCTGACCTCTCCATTACCGAGGTTGCTATCCAGGCAGGATTTCCCAGTATCTCCACTTTTAACCGGCTCTTCAAGCAGCACAAAAGCTGCACTCCCAGCGAGTATCGTTCCAAAGAACATACTTTTCATAACCCATAAAGCAAAACACCCCCAAACCCTGCCGCTTGTGCAGATGTTTGGGGGTGTTTTATTTTACGACCGCAGTGCATTTAAAAATTCATTCCTGTGTATCTTTTGTTTTCCATTCGACAAGTATTATCTGTATATAAATTCAGAAAATCCCGCACTGCCTCCAATTTCCTTTGTAGCGTATATGAACAATCCAAACCGACAGCCGGTAAAATGATCCATCTTGAAATACAGCTTCTGGCTGATTCCTATCTGTTTCCAACCTTCTCCTGCATCATAATAGAATCTTGCTTCATCTTTCATGTTTTCAAATTCTGCTTCCACCCTGAATTTCACGTGATCTGTATGGATTTCCACTTCTTCCTGCAGAATGCCTGCCTGCGTGTCCTTCTCCATTCCCTGCAGAGATGCGTTATCCGCCGGGCGGTTCTTCATTACTGCAAACAATTTTCCGTTCTTCTTTGTGACAGCCACAAGACCGTAACATCCCTGTAATGCACAAAGTCCTGCATAATCACCGTCTTTCAGCAAAGAAGCATCTACCGTTACCTCCCCAACACAGCCCGGAAAACGCATTCTCTGCGTCAGGGTATTTTTCGCCTGTGTTACATTTTTGCAGAGCTTATCCGTGGTAATTTCCACTGTTCCAGTCTCGAAATCTCTTTTGATCAGAGACAAATCCGGTTCATGGTTGATCTGCCAGCAGCTTTTCAACCCAAAACTGTCATAATCATACTGTTTCGTCATTCTTCCGGATGCCTTTACCTCTCCATCCACAGAGAAACCGCCCTTAAAATCATCACTCTGTACCAAAGGAAGATATTCATATCCCGGTCTGGTACTTACCGTTTCAAAATCAGCCGGTACTTTTCCGTCCACACCAAACACCGGATAATCCTCTTCCCATCGGATCGGAACCAGTACCGGAATACGCCCCACTGCCCCTCTGTCCTGAAACAACACTGCATACCATTTCCCATCCGGAGTGTCTACAATTCCTCCCTGGGCAACTCCCTGATTACAATATCCCATATCATCATTCAGCACATCGCCGCCTGTGAATTCTCCTTCCAGAGAATCCGACACGAAACATGCCTCCACCCGTTTCCACTCTTTTCTCAGAGAGTGAATAAAGAACAGATAGTATTTACCGTTTATTTTATAAAAATGAGTACCTTCATAACCAAGGCCGGGATGTCCTTCGTCCTTGACAACAATTCTGTCGATACCGCCTTCTTTCGGACCGCTCAAATCCGCATCCAATTCCTGCAGACGAATGTATTTGTTTCCCGATGCTATGTAGACTCTGTCATCATCATCAAACAAAATGGAACAGTCATGATAAAAGCCCTTGATATAACTCTTTTTCCACGGTCCTTCGATAGAAGGCGCTGAATAAATGTATGTTTTCCCGGTATCATTTGCCACAAAACACACATAAAAGATTCCTTTATGATAACGCAGGGAAGCCGCCCACATTCCCTGTCCGTATATATTTTCCTCCCCTTCTATTTTCTGTCCCGGAGTGGAATCCAATACATCATAGACATAGGATGCATGCTCCCAGTTTACCAAATCGTAAGACCGCAGAATTTCACATCCAGGCATAAAGTGCATCGTTGTGCTGACCATATAGTAAGTATTATCGACCCTGATGACATCCGGATCCGGATAATCCAAACGGGTGATAGGATTTATTTCCTGATTTCCTGTATTATTCATAGTTATCTCCTCTCTATATACTGCATAATTCTTTCATAGGAATCCCGTACCAGTTATACGTTGTTCTCAGCACCTGCCGCATTCTGAGAAACAACAGAAATATCAATATCATCCACATAAAAATCAGCGCTTCCGTCCGTTTCCAGATAAAGATTTGCTGAATTTAAATCCTCCGGAATCGTGCACTCTGCCGATACTTCCACCCAATCATCCGAAGCATTTTTTTCTATGAGCTGTTCGGATACCGTTGTATCTAATCCCATTCGGATCTTTTTATCCTGTGTTTTAACAAATGCTGTTATTTTCACAGTTCTGCCAATATAAGAAGACAGATCCATCTTCATGGATGCATCCTGTTCGCTTCTGCTTATTTTAAGAGCATATCCTATTACGGCATCTTCTGTATGATTTTCTGTATTTACCATTGTAATGACCGACTGATGTCCTGTTCCACGGCTGTAAACCCCTACGCTCTGCGGCGTTACTGTTTTCGTTTTACCGTCCTCCACATAGGGTTCAAAAGAAACATGCATATCTTTTGCGTTAACAGCGAGCTTAACCGCTGTCAATGAGAACTCCTCACCTTTTCCGGCCATAACCATCGCTTCAAAAGCGGGTTTCTTTGACAAGTCACCATTGAAAAGCAACGGATTTACATCAGTTCTCCAGGATGCGTCATCGGTCAATCCCCATATTGTGACGGATGTAAGATTTACCCCACCTTTTACTTCCTCTATCAACCTTGCAAAAAAATCATAGTAGAACTTTGCCTGGTAGAATTCTGCATTTGCGTCACTTCCTGTACAACCGACATCCAGCTCCGTGATATGTATTTCATCCACAGCTGCATCATACTTTTCCAGCGCAGTCATATACTGTTCAATATTCTGCGTGTCATCCAGATGACCCTGCATTCCAATTCCATCGATTAGACCATCTCCATATATGGTTCCATCTCCATCCGGGTGAATCACCGGACTGGTAACTTTTTCATGATTTTCATTCCATGGTTCTTCCGTCAGAAAATGTACAATTGCATCGCTACGGGAAACCACCCATTCATTATAGTCGTTATAAAACAGTTTTGGCTGAATAGAAGACAGATCATCCGTTTCCGGATTCAATCCATAAAGGGAAGCATACTGATTGGAATACAGAACTTCTGCTTCTCTTGCGTATAAAAAGCAGTAATACAGATAGTCCGGCCCTATAATCTGATACCAGTAACTATTGCGCAAACCATCCGGCTGACTCTCATCGCATGCTTCGTTTACCACATCCCATGCATAAATAATATCAGCATACCCATTCCGATAAGTGTACTCCAATACTCCATATATATAAGTTTTTAACCTTTCCAGCAAAACTTCACGGCTCACCAGACAATCTTCATCCAGAACATCTGTATCGCTAACCGTCAGGTTTCCACCAGAATATGCTTTAAAATCTTTTGCAAAAATAGATGGATTGACCTGTGCATGCCACACAAGTACATGTCCACGGACTTTTACTCCATTTTCTTTGGCCCAATCCAATAATTCCTCCGCCGCAAAATCAACGGTAAACAACGTTTCCGATGAGGCATCAAAATTGTAAGCCGGTTTGAATTCATTGCCAAACGTAATACTGTTATACATTCTGCTGATTAATGCTTCTTTCTCCGGATTACCGATTTCTGCAAGCTGATTGTTCCAATGGTCAATGGCTTCACAGCCGGTTCCCAGCATAAAATATTCTTTATAAAGTTCATCCAGTTCCTCATAAGAACTGGTATCTGCATATTTTCCTGTGTTGGTTTCTGATTCTTCCTGCATGATTTCCACCCTTTCTACCGTCTCCGATTCTTTTTGTGATGTTTCAGACTCTCCTTTCGTCATCTGTTCCGCAAATACGCCAAAGAGCATCGCAACCGCCGCTGGCAAAATGATCAACATCCACTTTTTGTTTTTTCCTGTTTTCATCCCAAACGCATTTCCCCCTTGTCTTTTAGCATCTCCCACATGATTTTATCTAAAGTGTAACTTTTTTCTTCTTTTTTTTCTTCTTATCACTTGCTAACCTGCTCCCATTTGTTGCTGAATGTTCTTAAATGATGAAAGTACTATTTTTTTCTGTCGTTTTGCGATATTCTGTGGGCGTCATCCTCATGATCTTAAAAAATGCCCGGTTGTAGTAACTGATATTGTTGAATCCACAGGAAAGAGCGATTTCTGTTACTTTTTTGTCTGTCAAAAGCAATTGATTGCAGCTTTGCAGGATACGATATCGTATCAAATAACGAAACGGTGTCATTCCTGTTAATTCCTTAAAGGAACGACAGAACTGCCCTTCACTCAAATGGGCATATTCTGCCAATTCTTCCAAAGTGATATTCTGATGATAGTTTTTGTGTATATAAACAAGGGAATCCGATAACTGATCGGCATTTACATAAAATGCTTTCTTTCCTCCGATTTTGGATATGTGGTGATGAAAAAGCTTATCCCATATCAATAAAGAGGTTCCCCTCATATAGAGTTCTCCTGCCTCCTGGTTTTGAATGATCTGGTTTAAATATGTAAGAATCTCTTTCTGCCAGTCAATCCCCTCCGTCAAAACCGTCGCGAAAGCCAGATTATTATGCAGCACCGGCAGTACATAGGTGTTATAACTGTACGTTTCAGACTCTGGGAACAAGAACATCGGCGATAAAACAAAAGCATAAAACGCCGGCGGGATTTCTGACCGACTATTGGCGTAATGAAGCAGCCCAGGCGGAATAAAAATCCCATCTCCCGCCTGCAGGACATACGATCGATCTTCCATATGAACGGTGATTTCTCCCTGTACCAGCACTAAAAACTCCATTTCATGATGCCAATGGAGATATAACACCGGTTCATGATCCACGGCCGCCTCGGTATAGTGAACCGAATACGGAGCCGCTTCTGTCTGATGTGACATATTTTCATAAAAAGAGTCATTGGTATAAGAATTCATAAAATCTTCTCCCCGGAATTCATATTACAAAAACCATATCACGAATTTTTTAACACATCAAGATTGTGTTAGTTTTTATCAAGAAAAATCAAGCCATCAAAAGTCATCATTGCTATAATAAATTAACAGAAATCCAATGCTGTTACAAATAAGATGAATTTCAAGAGAGGTGTATGCATGGGAAAAATAGTGTTAGAACAGAATCGATTGATCTTTCAGAGAAGAGACGAACTGGTAGTCATTGAAGCATACGGCAGGAACTGTCTGCGAACCAGAGCGACCAGAAATGCCTGTATCTCGGATGAAAACTGGACCTTACTTCCGCCTGCGACGGAAGACAACTGTATCATAGAGGGAAACGAAGATTTTGCCACAATTACCAATGGAGATGTGAAAGCCACGATCGAAGCGGGATTTCCATGGTATGGCGGCATTATCTGTTTTTACCGAAAAGACAAATTAATTTTAAAAACTATAAATGAGCAAATCCAAAATATTGCACAAAAGAAAGACACCCTCTGT
>NZ_QUGU01000026.1:0-33231 GCF_003479185.1 Blautia sp. AF17-9LB | reverse complement strand
GGTGTGAGAGGTCGAAAATTCCTCATCAAGAGGAATTTTCTCCTACTCGATTGCCCTTTTTGGGTGTTGATAGGAGGAAAATCACATGAAAATAATTAACTTAGGCATTCTGGCTCACGTTGACGCAGGAAAGACAACATTAACGGAAAGTTTATTGTATACCAGTGGTGCAATTGCAGAACTAGGGAGCGTAGATGAAGGCACAACAAGGACAGATACAATGAATTTGGAGCGTCAAAGGGGAATCACTATCCAGACAGCAGTGACATCTTTTCAGTGGGAGGATGTAAAAGTCAACATTATAGATACGCCAGGCCATATGGATTTTTTGGCGGAAGTATACCGTTCTTTATCCGTATTAGACGGAGCAGTATTATTAGTTTCTGCAAAGGATGGCATACAGGCACAGACCCGTATACTGTTTCATGCACTACAGATAATGAAGATTCCGACAATTTTTTTCATCAATAAAATTGACCAAGAGGGGATTGATTTGCCAATGGTATATCGGGAAATGAAAGCAAAGCTTTCTTCGGAAATTATAGTGAAGCAAAAGGTTGGGCAGCATCCCCATATAAATGTAACGGACAATGACGATATGGAACAGTGGGATGCGGTAATTATGGGAAACGATGAACTATTAGAGAAATATATGTCAGGGAAACCGTTTAAAATGTCAGAACTGGAACAGGAAGAAAACAGGAGATTCCAAAACGGAACGTTATTTCCAGTTTATCACGGAAGCGCTAAAAACAATCTGGGGATTCGGCAGCTTATAGAAGTAATTGCCAGTAAATTTTATTCATCAACGCCTGAAGGTCAATCTGAACTATGCGGGCAGGTTTTTAAGATTGAATATTCAGAGAAAAGGCGGCGTTTTGTTTATGTGCGTATATATAGCGGAACATTGCATTTGAGGGATGTTATTAGAATATCTGAAAAAGAGAAAATAAAAATCACAGAGATGTGTGTTCCGACAAACGGTGAATTATATTCATCCGATACAGCCTGCTCTGGTGATATTGTAATTTTACCAAATGATGTTTTGCAGCTAAACAGTATTTTGGGGAACGAAATACTGTTGCCGCAGAGAAAATTTATTGAAAATCCTCTCCCTATGCTCCAAACAACGATTGCAGTAAAGAAATCTGAACAGCGGGAAATATTGCTTGGGGCACTTACAGAAATTTCAGATGGCGACCCTCTTTTAAAATATTATGTGGATACTACAACGCATGAGATTATACTTTCTTTTTTGGGGAATGTGCAGATGGAAGTCATTTGTGCCATCCTTGAGGAAAAATATCATGTGGAGGCAGAAATAAAAGAGCCTACTGTTATATATATGGAAAGACCGCTTAGAAAAGCAGAATATACCATCCACATAGAAGTCCCGCCAAATCCTTTCTGGGCTTCTGTCGGGTTGTCCATAGAGCCGCTCCCTATTGGAAGCGGAGTGCAGTATGAAAGCAGAGTTTCACTTGGATATTTAAATCAATCGTTCCAAAATGCGGTTATGGAGGGGGTTCTTTATGGCTGCGAGCAGGGGCTGTATGGATGGAAAGTGACAGACTGTAAAATCTGTTTTGAATATGGATTGTATTATAGTCCTGTAAGTACCCCCGCAGACTTTCGGCTGCTTTCCCCTATCGTATTGGAGCAGGCTTTAAAAAAAGCAGGGACAGAACTATTAGAGCCATATCTCCACTTTGAAATTTATGCACCGCAGGAATATCTCTCACGGGCGTATCATGATGCTCCAAGGTATTGTGCAGATATTGTAAGTACTCAGATAAAGAATGACGAGGTCATTCTGAAAGGAGAAATCCCTGCTAGATGTATTCAAGAATACAGGAACGATTTAACTTATTTCACAAATGGGCAGGGAGTCTGCTTGACAGAGTTAAAAGGATACCAGCCAGCTATTGGTAAATTTATTTGCCAACCCCGCCGCCCGAATAGCCGTATAGATAAGGTTCGGCATATGTTCCACAAGTTAGCTTAACAGCTTGCAAAAGTCATATAAAATGAGATTTGAAAGGATTAGAGACTAATTATGATGAAATGCGAATGGATATTGTGTCCTGTTTGTGGGAGCAAAACCCGTAATAAAATTAGGAAGGACACTGTTTTGGAGAATTATCCCCTTTATTGTCCAAAATGCAGACAAGAAAGATTGATTAAAGTTGACAACTTGAAGATAACTGTCATCAAAGAGCCAGACGCTTAAGACGCAGAGCCGATGAAATTGTGGAACAATTCACGAATCATCGGCTCTTTTTGTTTCGTATTTGAAAGAACAAACTCACCAAATAAAAAAAACGATATTCGGGTGGGTTATTTTGTTATACCCTAAATTACCCTCTGAATTTGTTTTTAAATTTGGAGGGATTTTTTTATGTCCTTTTTTCGGGCAGTTATCTATCTGCTCATACGAAGCAAAATTTATCAATACATAGCATATCAGAGAACGGCAGGAAACCAGTTAAAAAAATTTCTGCCAGTGCAACGGTACTTCTCACCTTGAAAGTAGAAGTACAATCTCCATACAATAGAATTACTATTTCCTATAACCGTAAAGGTCACAGAGCCTTTGCGGTTTTTCTTTTGTCGATTTTTGTTGGAAAGTGCCGTAGGGCTGTTTCTGATATGCGGTGTCGTTCTCCGCCTCTCCATCTGGATTTTTTACATTTCAAAAATTCAGATGGGAGGTATTTATGGTGAAATATGCACCAAGAAAGGTATATATCAGAGAAAGTGGCGGCTATGTGGAATTATCCTACACGGAGTTCTGCCGTTGCAGGGAATCCGACCAGACCTATATGGACAAGCTGTTTATCCCCATTCAAGGCTGTCTGCTTGAAGTCGTGAGGGAGCAATACACAGACTTCTACCGTGACAAGGAACGGTGGCGTTATCTGCAAAAATTAGATACAAAGAATAGACTGCTATCTCTCGACGGATTTACGGACAGCGAGGGGAATCCTCTGGACTTTATCACTGATGAAGCGGTGGACATTGCAGAAACCGTTGTCAATGCGGTCATGGTGGACAGGCTGAAAGCCGCCCTGCCTTTGCTGTCGGATAGTGAACAGGAGCTGATACAGGCAATCTTTTTTGACGGACTTTCCGAGCGTGAAGTCGGGGCGAGGTTGGGCATAACCCAGAGCGTTGTAAACAAACGCAAAGCCAGAATCCTAATAAAACTAAGAAAGATAATAGAAAATTAAAATTTAAGGCGTTCAGCCCCCTTGTTTTTTCCTTTGGGAAGATGAGGGGGCTTTTCTCTGCCCTCTCAATCAATTCTGATTGGAGGAAGTAAGAATGGCATACAACCACGGACGGGAGGACAGGAAATGGCGTATCTGGAAAGAAGCGGAGGAAAAGCTGCTGCGTGAGTGCGGCGTTGATGAAGCGACCATTGAGCAGATACGCATGGCGGACAGGGCAGACTTCAATTCCAACAGGCGGTTTTACCGATGGACGAATGACGTTGCGGAATATCTTGAGGACATGGCAGGCAGGGAGCGGCAGGCGGAAGTGGGTACGGTTGCGGAGTTACTGGAAGAGATTGAGAGCGAAAATCTCTATCAAGTATTAGTCACGGTGGACGGGCGTACCTTGAAAATCGTCCTGCTGAAAATGCAGGGGTATTCCACAAAGGAGATTGCCCCGCTTGTGCATTTGACGACTGGTGCCATCTATGCGAGGTTAGACCATCTGCGGAAGAAGCTGCGGAAAATTTTATAGCTTCTAAAACAGCCTGCCATCCTGCGGGCTACTGGGTGAGGGATGGAAATCCCCTCACTCATTTTTTGCAGGAGGACAACAGGATGGCATACAGGGTTAAGGCATACACGCTTCGGGAGGAATCCACGGAAAGCGGCACAAGGTATTTTATCAGCTTTAAGGACGGGCAGGGCAAATCCCACGAGTTGGAAGTGTCGGAACAGTTCTTTATGGAGTTTCGGCAGATGGAGCGCAGGAACAGGAATCTTTTCTAATGGGACGAGCGGCACAGGGAGTTTAACGAGGTATGGGACGAAACCCTTTACAGACGGGCGTTGCGTGTGCCTAAGAGC
This sequence comes from Blautia sp. AF17-9LB, assembly GCF_003479185.1. NCBI lineage: Bacteria > Bacillati > Bacillota > Clostridia > Lachnospirales > Lachnospiraceae > Blautia > Blautia sp. AF17-9LB. Next base: position 29,149 of record NZ_QUGU01000026.1, on the reverse strand, counting down.
CTTGATGAACGCATGGTTGAGGAAGAACGGAATGAAACGCTCTATAAGGCGGTTGGGAGCCTTCCAGAGATACAAAGGCGGCGTTTCCTGCTCTACTACGAGTATGAGTTCAATTTTTACCAAATCGCCGCTATGGAGCATTGCACCGCTTCGGCAATACAGAAATCTGTTGCGATTGCAAAGGAGAAAGTAAAGGCGGAAATTGAAGAAATATCTCCAACCGTGACCGACACCGCCCGAAAAAGAAATCTGTTTTTTATTTGTGTGGGATTGGCGGCATTACATACTCTCACTTTTTTCCGTGGGAGTAAATCTATTTTTAAGGAGGTCAACGCCTATGTGCAACGAAAACAAAGACACCGCCCGAAAGGAGGAAAGCCATGCAGAAGTTACAGACAGTCAACGCCGAAACGCTCCTTTATGAACCGCTTGAGAAACCATCCTTTGTGGTGGACAGCCTTATCCCGACAGGCTTATCGCTGTTCTGCGGCTCACAGAAGATAGGCAAAAGCTGGCTCATGCTGAAGCTATGCTTATGCGTGTCGCAGGGAATCCCTTTATGGGATATGCCGACAATGGAGGGCGATGTGCTTTACCTCTGCCTTGAGGACACGTTCTGCCGCATACAGGACAGGTTATTTCGTTTGACGGACGAAGCAAGCGGGCGGCTCCACTTTGCCGTGGCAAGTTGCAAGCTGTCAGACGGTCTTATCGTGCAGCTTGAAGATTATCTGAAAGATTACCCAGACAGCAGGCTCATTGTCATTGATACCTTGCAGAAAGTCCGTACAGCTTCAAAAGACAATGCCTATGCAAGCGACTATGGGGACATCTCCCTCATCAAAGACTTTGCCGACAGGCACTCTCTGGCGGTCATTGTCGTACACCACATCCGAAAGCAGAATGACAGCGACGTGTTCAACAAGGTGTCTGGGACGACAGGATTAACGGGGAGTGCGGACGCTACCTTTGTTCTGGAAAAGGAGAAACGTGCGTCTGACACCGCCAAGCTGTATGTGACGGGCAGGGACACGCCTTATCAGGAATACACGCTGCGTTTCCGTGATTGCCGTTGGGAGCTTGTGGAGCGGAAAACGCAGGAGCAGCTTGCGAAAGAAACGATACCAGATGTCCTTTTTCGGTTGGTGGATTTTATGAGGGATAAGGAAGAATGGATAGGCACGGCAACGGAACTGTTAGCCGCTATGGGGGAAACGGAAACCATACCCACGGTGATTACGAAATGGCTGAATGAATACCGCACCACATTTTTAAGCGAGAACCGTATCTGCTACCAGTACAGCCGCAGGAAAGACGGCAGGCGGATTGCCCTTGCAAGGAGGGCGGGTGACAGCGGTGATGGTGGTGACAGCGATATTAGGATACCCCCCTGTTACTGTCATTGACGCTTAAAGCCATGTAAAGCTGGCGGCTCTGCCCTGCGGGTGACAGCAGTGACGGTGGTGACAGTGATTTTAGGATACCCTGCCGCTGTCATCCCTACGGGAGAACACCCCGTAAACGCAAAATGCAGGCGTGAGATTTACTCGCCCTTTTCGGTCGTGTAAAACCACCCCTGCGGTCAGAAAAATCATTCCGATTTTTCCGACTGCGTTTACAGGGTGTAACACACTACACTTTGCCCTGCAAAGTCGTGTGCCAGACGTTCCCTCTGGACTCCCTTAAGGCAGGGCTGTGCCCTGCTATCCTACGCCTTACGGCTTCGGATAAAAGAATGGCGGCATGACGGTGACGGCTCTTGCGAGGGGGGTATCCCAAAAACACCGTCATCATCGACATGACCGTCATGCAGGGGGTGAGGGTGACAGTTGCGGCAGTCGGCAGGGGGTATCCCAAAACTGCTGTCACCACCGTCACCGCTGTCACCCCAAAGGACGGTCACCCGCCGAAAGAAAGGAGGAATCCGCCTATGCCTTATGCAATCCTGCGTTTCCAGAAACGAAAAGCGGGCGGCGTTGCGGCTTGTGAACGCCACAACGAGCGGAAGAAAGAAGCCTACAAAAGCAACCCAGATATAGATATGGAACGCTCTAAAAACAATTACCATCTCATAGCACCACCAAAGTACACCTACAAGAAAGAGATTAACCGCATGGTAGCCGAAGCGGGGTGCAGGACAAGGAAAGACAGCGTGATGATGGTGGAAACGCTCATCACAGCTTCACCAGAATTTATGAACCAGTTACCGCCCGAAGAACAAAAAGCGTATTTCCAGACGGCTCTTGACTTCATTTCGGAGCGTGTTGGAAAGCAGAATATCCTCTCCGCTGTCGTCCATATGGACGAGAGAACGCCCCATATGCACCTCTGCTTTGTGCCGATTACGCCAGACAATAAGCTGTCAGCGAAAGCTATCTTAGGCAACCAGAAATCATTATCCGAGTGGCAGACCGCCTACCATGAGCGGATGTCCTCACGGTGGAATCAGCTTGAACGGGGGCAGTCCTCAATGGAAACCAAGCGGAAACACGTCCCCACATGGCTCTATAAATTAGGCGGCAGGCTTGATAAACAGTATGAAGAAATCGTGTCTGCCCTATCCGACATCAACGCCTTTAACGCAGGGAAGAAAAGGGATAAAGCGTTAGATTTACTCTCTGCATGGCTGCCAGACGTGGAGAAATTCTCTAAGGAAATCGGGAAACAGCAGGCGTATATCGACAGTTTGAAAGAGAGAATTGGGCAGGAATCAGACTATGCGGGGCGTATGCGTGATGAAAAGTACGAGCAGGAACTAAAGGTGCAGAAAGCGAATCAGAAGATATTTGAATTGCAGAGAACCAACGAGCAGATGGGGCGGCTGCTGTCAAAAATACCGCCCGAAGTGTTGGAAGAATTGCAGAAAAATCATAGAAGCAGAGCGAAAGAAAGGTAGATATGTGAATGAAGAAACAGGATTTTAAGGTGTTAAAGACCAAAGACTTGTACCCGTTCCCCGACAATCCGTTTCATGTGGCAGAAGATGAAACACTGTCAGAGTTAGCGGAAAGCATCAAGGAATTTGGCATTGTCACGCCGATAATCACACGCCCGAAAGAGGACGGGGACGGTTATGAAGTGATTGCAGGACAGCGGCGTGTCCGTGCTTCTGAACTTGCAGGGATAAATACCGTGCCTGCGTTTGTCCTGCCCTTAGACCGTGACCGAGCCATCATCACCCTTGTAGACAGCAATTTGCAGCGTGAGAATATCCTGCCATCGGAGCGGGCGTTTGCTTACAAGATGAAATCCGAAGCCATGAAGCGGCAGGGTTTCCGCACAGACTTAACCTCGTCACAAGTTGTGACGAAGTTGCGGACGGACGACAAGGTGGCACAGGGCTTCGGCGTGGGCAGGATGACCGTGCAGCGTTTTATCCGCCTGACGGAACTGATACCGCCGATTTTGCAGATGGTGGACGAGGGGAAAATCGCCCTCACGCCTGCGGTGGAACTGTCCTTCTTGAAGAAAGACGAGCAGGAAAACCTCTTTGCCACGATGGAGAGCGAAGAAGCAACGCCCTCACTCTCACAGGCACAGCGGATGAAACAGTTAAGCCAGAGCGGGCGGCTTGACATGGATACGATATTTGCGATTATGACGGAGGAAAAGGGCAACCAGAAAGAAACCTTGAAAATCAACACAAGCAAGCTGAAAAAATACTTTCCGAAGAACACAACGCCGAAGCAGATGGAGGAAACCATCATCAAACTTTTGGAGCGTGAGTTGCAGAGGAAACGCAACCGTGACAGCCGCTAATCTTCTTTTTTCGGGAAGTAAATACAGAGAGTTGAGGTATGGAGAATGAGAGAAATCCAGTATGAAATCGTAAAGGAAATCGCAGTATTGTCTACGGGCGACAGTGGCTACACAAAGGAAATCAATCTCATTTCATGGAATGGGAAAGAGCCGAAGTATGACATCCGCAGCTTTTCCCCGAACCGTGAAAAGTGCGGCAAGGGAATCACGCTGAACGCTGATGAAGCGGCGGCACTCCTTAAAGCATTACAGAAAGAATTAAACAGCGAGGATTAATGGTATCTGATTGGCAGGGCGGGGACATTTCCAAACTCTTCCCTGCCCTGTCTGGAAAGGAAGATTTAAGTATGGGCGAGGATAAGAAAGCAGATAAAAAGAGAAAGCGTATCGTGCCAAAAGCACCAGTGCAGATGATAATCAGCCGTGAATATGTCGGCACACAGACCGTTACAGAAGCGTTTGTCCCGATTATCTCCGAGGATATTCGGAAGAAGATTGCCGAGGGCGACACCTTCGACAATGAGGGGCTGTCCGCTTAGAATGTACGCAATGGGACATGAAAACAGATAGGACAGATACGGAGGTTTTACAGTATGGCAGGAATCAAAGAAGAAAAGAAAATCTATTTAGTCGGCATTTATTGCCGCTTATCTAAAGACGATGGTACGGATAACGAGAGTGCGAGCATTGCGACACAGAAATCCATCCTCACGGATTATGTGAAAAAGCAGGGATGGCACATAGCAAAAACGTATGTGGACGATGGTTATTCTGGTACAAATTTCCAAAGACCAAGTTTCCAGAATATGATAAAAGACATTGAAAGCGGTCTGATAAACTGCGTGATTACGAAAGATTTATCCCGTCTGGGGAGAAACTATCTTGATTGTGGGTTATATCTGGAAGTTTTCTTCCCAGAGCATAACGTGAGGTATATAGCGGTCAATGACGGCGTAGATACCTTGAATAAATCTGCTATGGACATCACGCCTTTCCGCAACATTTTAAACGAAATGTATGCCGCTGACATATCTGTTAAGATAAAATCGGCATATCGGGCGAGGTTTCAACAGGGGAAATTCATGGGAACTACCGCCCCTTATGGCTATATCAAAGACCCTGCCGACCACAACCATCTGCTGATAGATGATAAAGTGGCACATGTTGTAAAAGAGATATTCGACCTTGCATTAAAAGGGAATGGAGTTGCCAAAATTTGCAGACATCTTAATAAACAGCATATCCTACGCCCTGCCGCTTATGCGGCGGAGCGTGGCGAAACAGGCTTTGAACGTCATTTTGAGGGGAACGAGGACAAACGCTATATTTGGAGTGGGAACAGCGTGAGGAGCATTTTAAGAAGCCCGATATATGCGGGAAATCTTGTAGGCTACAAACGGATTGCCGCCAATATGAAAAGCAAGAAACGCCCCTCTAAGCTGCCCGAAGAATGGGAAGTGATACCCAATACCCATGAGGGAATAGTCACGCAGGAGGAATTTGATATTGTCCAACAGCTTATTACAAGTCGTAGGCTTCCACAGAACAAGGGAGGATTTGTAAATATTTTTGCAGGCGTTATCAAGTGTGTGGACTGCGGATGTGCTCTGCGGGCAATGAACGTACACAGGAGGAAACGCCCAGAGATTATCGACTGTGTACAGTATTCATGTAATAATTATGCAAGAAACGGAAGAAGCGAGTGTAGTGCCCACAATATAGAAGCAAGGGATTTATTCAATGCCGTTCTTGCCGACATCAACTGTTTTGCGGATATGGCAGTGAATGATGAAAAGGCGGTCAGGGCCATAGAAAAGCGGCTCACGGAAACAGACCAGAGCAGGGCGAAAGCATTAGAGAAAGAACGTAAGAAGCTGAACAAACGCCTTGCGGAACTGGACAGGCTGTTTTCCTCTCTCTACGAGGATAAGGTCATGGAGCGTATTACCGAGCGGAATTTTGAGATGATGTCGGGGAAATACCAGAAAGAGCAGCTTGAAATTGAAGCAAGGCTGAAAGAGGTGACGGAAACTCTTAATGAAAGCTACGAGAAATCACGGGGAATCCGTGACTTCCTCGCCCTTATCCGAAATTATCAAGGCTTAAAAGAACTGGATGCAACAGTTATAAACGCACTCATAGACAAGATACTTGTTTCGGAGCGTGAGAAGATGGCAGACGGAACAGTGAAGCAGGAAATCAAGATTTACTATAAATTCATCGGCTTTGTCGATGAATTACATATCATACCTACAAAACGGTGGGCAGCAATGCCCGCTAAAAATTGTACGGTGTGCGGCGTTGAATATGTCCCGGGCTCTGGTGCATCAAGGTATTGTCCTGCTTGTGCCAAGAAGATACGGAGGGAGAAATCAAACGAGAGCAAACGCAGGAGCAGAGAACAGAAAAGGATAGCATGTATGAACTGTCCGCAAAAAATGACCGACTGACATTGAACAGCAGGAAGGACGTATTTTAAGGCAGGGAAACCGGAACCGCAAGGTAAAAATATTCCGTTATGTTACAGAAGGAACATTTGATGCTTATTCCTGGCAGCTGATCGAAAACAAGCAAAAATTCATCAGCCAGATCATGACAAGCAAATCGCCGGTCCGTAGCTGTGAAGATGTAGACGAATCCGCTCTATCCTATGCGGAAGTAAAGGCTCTTGCAACCGGAAATCCATATATCAAAGAAAAAATGGATCTTGACATTCAGGTATCACGTTTAAGACTGTTAAAAGCAAACTATACAAGTCAAAAATACCGGATGGAAGATAATATTGTTCAGCATTATCCACGCCAAATCGTTATGGTGAAAGAACTAATCGAAAAACTTGAACAGGATATAGCTCTCTATGAACAAAATGCTGCCACAAGCAAAGATAAGTTCCATATGCAGGTTGGATCAGGTGTGTATGACACAAGAAAGGATGCAGGAAACGCTATCATAAAATTTTTTCAAACTGATGCGGATGGAACTGCCAAAATCGGAACATATCTCGGATTTTCAATGAATATAGCATTCGATTCCTTTAATAGAAAATTCGTTTTGAGACTTAAGGGAGCTATGAACCACCCTGTTGAGATTGGTCCTGATCCAGTTGGAAATATTATTCGATTGAACAATGTTTTGAAAACCATGCCGGATAAGCTTGCCGAAGCCAAAGACAGACTTGAAACCTTAACTAATCAATTAGAATCAGCGAAAATAGAAGTAACGAAACCATTCCAACAGGAAGAAGAACTCGCTGAAAAGCTAAAGCGACTGGCAGAACTGAATGCGCTCCTGAACATGGATGAGAAAGGAACAGATGCTCTTATACTGGAAGATGATGAACAACCTGCAATAGTAAACTCCGACATGGCAGTTACGCCAATCACATCCGTGAAAACAAAACCAATGCTAAAGAAAAAAGTGGTTGGACTATGCTTATAAGAAAATGGGGAGGATTTCAATGGAAATAACAGAAATAGAATGCAAAATCCTACGGATAAAAGCCGGAGCTATTTTAATTCTTGGGATGCAGCTAGGAAGTGAGCTGCAGCTTGATACGGAAGAAAAACGAGAGGATGTTCTGATGCAACTGGTGGCTATGCAGCGGCTTGTCGAAAAAGCCGAATATTCCCCAGATCTTGCATTTGAATATTTCGGTTATTCGGAACAAAAACGGCAGCTTTACAAGAAGGTTGTTGACTACATGATTGATGTTTCGAAATAAAAAAGGTGTTAAAAAGAAAAAAAGGTCGCTAAGGGAAATTTCATCTTTCTCTTACGACATTTTTTGTTGGAGGCATTTATGAGTAAAAGAAAATTTTCAAAAAAAGAGGTTGCCATAAGCATAGCGGCGGCCGCTCTTGCAATAGCAACGGTTGGAGGCGCGGTCGCTATCCATAAAGATTCCAGCAACTCAAATACTGGACATTCTATTACCGTGGAGCAATCAGACTACAGTAAAAAAAAGGAAGAGGCAATCCAGCAGATTCAGGATGCCGTAAAAGACTTATCGGATGACCAGCAATCCGAAATTGACTCTTATATCAAACAGAATATTGAAAACATCCAAAAAGCTGAGTCTGAACGTACCATAGAAAGCACGCTGCAGGAAACACTCGATTACATAGACCAAAGAAGTTTGAGTGAAAAAGAAGAGCAACGAAAAGAAACACAGACAACGGAAACATCTTCTTCCAGTGAAAGGGAGGTTACTTCTTCCTCTGTATCAGAAGAAGATAAATACCATATCCTTGGGGAAGATTATATTTATGAAAATAACGACTATCTTCCAGTTATCAATCAAAGTAACTGGATCTATATGTCTGATGAAGAGAAAGACGATTGGCTGAAGAAATGCACACCGGTAAAAGAAGATTCCGCCCACTCTATCACAGCCATATGTACAGACGCTTATGGTTACAATAAAAGCTGGTTTCTTCCCTGCAGACTGCATAAATGGATCACGGAAAACAATATCACAGCAACGGAAGGTGAATATCTGGCCTATGGAACCTATAAACCAAGTAAGGAAACATTCTATCTCGTACTGAATGACAGTAACCGAACCGTAACTCTGGTTACATACAACAAAAATTCCCAGGACTTTTCCTTTGAATTTGCCGGCATGACAGAGAGTGAGGTACTGGAAATGAAGAAAATGGATGCAAATACATCAGACACCACAGGGCACCAGGAAGATTCCAATAATACTTCTGATGCCGGTGATGCACCACTTTCTGAATCTGCCTTAAATGAAATGGAGAAAAATGCAGAACAAAATCAATAAAATCAAACATACCGGCGTATATGTTCTGGTTGTAGATGATTACTTATACAAAACCGGAGACATATTTGGCGAGTGGATTTTTCTTCCCATGGATTCACCGGCAATCTCAAAATATGATGATACTTACGTTATTATTAAGTATGATTTAAGTGACATTACAAATCAGACACAGAAAAACTGGATTCAAAAGCAAATCGAGCAAAATAAACATAATATTTCGCGCCTCAATAACATCTTAATAGCGTATATGGAGAACGAAAACTGGAATTCATAGTCTCCAAGGAAAACTGATACTTATAAATTTTCCGAAAAAGGTAGCCTAATTTTGAGGCTGCCTTTTTTGAACCACAAATCAAAAAAAGGAAGAATTAAAAACATGAAAATACAACGAGATGGGAAAGAATATACCTTGACGGCCGAAGAAGTTATGGAAGCCCACGAAGAATTTGTTACCAGTTTTATGGTTGCCGAATTGGAAAATTCATATGATGTACCACATAAATATTCGAAAGATCTCGCAAAAGAGGCATATGATATGTATGCTGACAGCAGTATTTATTCCGAATATGATTGCATCGAACGTGTTGCAAAGGACTATCAGGATCGCTGTAAAGAACCTACTGTTACAATAACTTGGTCAGAGTGTAACGATTTTGAAGATGGCGAGGTTATTCCGATCGCAGAAGCAAATAAAAGGTTTGAATTAATTGATGCCGATATTCGAGAACAATATGGCGGCCACTATTATGAAAAGACAAAATTCCTGTTGAATTATAATATGGGGAAAGAAAATTTTTCCTATGAAGGCCGCCAGGATTTCGGTGATTATGAGGGTTCCTTGATCGATCACCTTCATAATATGGCACTTATGTATGCATATGATTCTGAGTATTATGATTCGGTGGCATCCAGTAATACACCGGAACTTGCAGAGAAAATCCGTACCAATGGACTGTTTCTTTTAAATAAGCTGGTGCTGTATTTGAGAGCACATGAAGAAATTTCCGATAAATCAGTAACAGTGCATGTTCTGTTTGACAAGCCATCTGTAGAGATAGAATCATGGAAGGAAAAATACTTGATAGATTTCGATAACTATGTATCCGACTGCAGATACTGCCTTAATTCTGGTTTGAATTTACCCGATGAACCGATGTTAAAAGATTACGATCCAGCTTTAATTGCAGAAAGGCAAAAAATAGAGGAAGAACTTAAGCAGGAAGCTGCTGCTGCGGGAATGACGGTAGAGGAATATGCTGCAAATGATTTTATTTCTCCAAAGCAGCAAACAACGAATAAGAAAGCCACAAAAAAACAGCCAACCCTTTAACCTATGTTCAGCAATCTATCCCCGGCTTCTTGCATATACCTAATTTTCTGTTATTATAAAAGTGAGAAAAAATGAAAGAGGCGAAAGAAATATGAAATTTGATATTAATGCATTAATTCAAAAACAAAAAAGACCAATCAAAGATAAAAAACAGCTTTCTGCTGAACTGAAAAAAACTATTGAGCAAGAAGAAGATCCTCGGATTCAAAAACATAAAATTAATGCCTTGAAAAAGGGTTATACTCCAGAAGAAGCGGAGAAAATTGCTAGTATTTGCCGATCATACTATAAGTCTATTGACAAAATGCAAGCGGAACTTTCTGAGAAATCCATGAAAATTCACGAGATTTTTAACGAGCAATCTGTAAAGAAAGGATCATGGCAGCAAAAATACTTGACAGATTTTGATAAATATGTATCCAAATGTAGATACTGCCTTAATTCTGGTTTAGATTTGCCTGATGAGCCGCTATTTACAGATTATGTTCCGGATTTAATTCCTGTAGAGGAAGAACTTAATCAGGAATCTGCTGCCGCAGGAATGACGTTAGAAGAATATATCAAAAAAGAATATCTTTTCAAATAATATTTTCAAAAGGCAAAAAACAGTAAACAAGCATACAAAATGTTCCCAAAAACGCCCAATCATTTAAGACTGCTAAGCAGTCTTTTTTATTACAAAAAAGGAGAAAGAAACTATGGATATAGATACATTAATTGAGCGACAAGAAGTACTGGTTGAAAATCAAAAACAGCTTTTATCTGCGATGGTGTCTACACTTGACCTAATGAAAGCAGAAAAATTACGTCAAGAAATAGATCAGGAAATAGCATTTGATGAACCAAATAAGACTGTTGAGCAAGAAGAAGATCCTCGGGTCCAAAAGCATAAAATTATTGCCTTGAAAAATGGTTATACCCCGGAAGACGTGGAAGAAGTTGCGAGTATTTACCGATCATACTATGAATCTCTTGATGAAATCGAGGCAGATCTCGCTGCAGAAGGTAAGCCAAGTAATGGATCTGACTATGAATTACGAGCTGAAAATGTACGTGCGCTTCGCGATCAGGACTTATCATATATTGACCACAAATATGAAGAGCAGCGCAAACAGAAGTCACGTCCTACGCAGCATCCACTGAAACGTCCCAAAAAAACGATGAGTAAAATTTGACTTGTAGAAAAGAGGAAACCATATGTCAGAGTCACTGGGCCCCCGGAAAAAGGATTGGGATTTTTCATCCACATTAAAAACTCTTCTGGATCGTCATACTCTCGAACTTTCCAACGAAGAATTAGAGGAAATCAATCTATACCTTTTAAATCAAAGAGAACACGCGATCACTTTATACTCTCAGCAATTATATGGAATGAAACGTACAGCCAATCGTTTATCCAACACTTCAACATCCTTTCAGGATCAGTTACAACACATGAACTAAAAAGAAAGAAGGGTTCTTATGTCACAAGAAATTGAAAATAATTTTGAAGAACGAAAGAAAGACTGGGACTTGACCGGGCTTTTGGACGATGTTATTCGAAGGTACATATATCAACTGACTAATGATGAGCTTAATGAAATCAACTTGGAAAAAGCTTCTGGAATGCCAGATGAAGAGATTAAAAATGGAATCAAACTCCCTTTGGCTACTATGCAGCAACGCCGTGAAACATGGGGTTCTCAAAGTAAATTAGATGTACAAGAGCCTATGATTTTTATATTGCAAAGTACAGTAGAAAAGTTGTCCGTCGGAGACAAAATCCCATTATCAGACGCAGATAGCTTTTTGATTCACCAAGAATCCGGTGTTCTTAATTATGAACTTCATTATTTGATGAATGGTACGCCGCAGGAGTATAATGCATTCCTTGATCTTTCTAAAGTTAAAGTGGCCGACACGTTAATGGATGGCGTTACGCACAGCACTCCACCTGCTTTATCGGATTACCTTGAGCGGCATCAACAATTAAACGATACAGAACTTGGAGCCAAACGATTGCAGAAGTTAAATTGTGATTCAAAAAATGTATCTTATGCAAATGCTCTACTTTCCTATGTAAGAGAAGCAAGGGAATGTTTAAATTCTGGAAAACAACTTCCACAGCGGCCAACCAGAAGTTCTATTACTCTTGAAAAGCCAAACGAAGAAGTTGCAGTTCCGCTTTCCGAACAAACTCCAGAAGAAACTGCTGTCCTTGATCTTAATTCTGCACCTGAAATTAGTATCCCTTCATCCAACAATGAAGAAGTTATGCAGCATCAAAACACCACTCCGGAAAGTCCGGAGGCAGAACATCAACAAGCAAAAATGGAAAATCTTATGGATATATCTCTTCCATTGGTTGATCAGGAACCATTTCAAGAGATACTACAGGCTCTTCTGAAAAATGATATGTCTCAAGCAGCTAATCTGTTGCAATATCTCGGAAGTCATCTGGATAAATTACAAGAAGAGCATCAGAAAATGCAAGTAGAATTCCGGGAACTCAAAGAACAGGTAAATTCTATTGACGAAAGATTTTTTAATGATTCTGACAGTGTTGATACTGTACAGAATAATCTTGATCAGAGTGAAAAACTCATAACACTTAACAAGTCCCGCCTTGCCAATGTTGTTCTGCAGACTAAGAGTAAATTAAAAACTGCTGGAAAAAATGCGCTTTTATCGTTTGCTGAAAAAATTCATGTTCCAAAAGCTTTGGCTTCGTTGCAAAAGGGAATGCAGCATACGCAGGATTCTCTCGATGTACTATTCCAGCGGCTGAACGATGCAAAGCAGGCCGTACAAGATGTTTCCAATAGTGTAAAAAACGTTGGCCGGGCATTGACCGGAAAAGAACTTCTTGAATATGTCCCGTGGGACCCAGAAAAGGGTAAGATTGCTTCTGTCCAGCGTAAGATTTACGCTATGGAGCGTACATTGGGTAATTTGCAGGAAAGAACAAATACATTACTTTCTAAAATGCAACGTCCTGAGCAGAAACCCGAGAAGCAGGTAAAAAAGACAACTAAAAAGGTTATTTAAAGGAGGTATTAAAAATGGCAGCTGAAGATGCAGGTGGAAGTGGTGACCTTGCTATCTTGGTCAACACAGAAATGATTGTTCTTAAAGGGGCTGTTAAAGCAGCAGCTTCCGCAGGTAGTGTAACCGGAAAGGTAGTAAATAAAGCTCTGCTTTCTCCCTTCCGACTGATTCAATTTTGTATGAAACTACATAAGCAACATATAATCTCCACGTCAGACTTCAAAAGTTTTACACAATTCATGAAAGCCTGTGATGGAGATTATATTATCGCAAATCTCCCCACACGCGATCCGGAACAGTTGGATAAACTCATGGATTCCATGACAGAGGTTGGAATTACCTACTGTCTCCTTCCTGATCTGGATATTCAGGATTCCTGCCAGCAAATTGCCATACGTGGAAAAGACGTTGCAAAATGGCAGGCATTATACGAATCTTATGTAACAAACCAGCTCGATCTTGGTGGTCCACTGGATTTTGAAGAGTTGAAAGCTCTTACTTCCGGAAATTATAAAATCAAAAGTCTTGCACTCGGAGATGCTTCGGAAGATAATGAGCAACTAGAGCAATTCCTGGATATATTGGACGAACGTGGCGTGAACTATTCTGTTCTTCCGGATCTTAAATATGGAGATAATCACATCCAGATTGCCGTTGCGAATCAATCTCTGCAACAATTCGCAGCAGCTATTAAAGCATATTTAGAAGAATTTCCGGATGCAGCTAAAAATTTGGTAGAAGATATAACTGAACAAGAATATTTTGATTCTGGCCGTATGTCAGAGGAAGATTATATGAAAACAGCTTCGCCGGAAATAAAGGAAAAAACCGATCCAAAAAATTGGCAGAAAGGAAAAAATCTGAATGCACAGTCTTTTGAGCAAGCCCTGGCTGGGAAAGAAGTCGATCGTTATGAAACCTTAAAGAACCGACCAGGGTTAATCGAACGATATATTCCTTCTCAAAGAGTAGCTGCCAGAAGAGAAGATGAAATTGCGCTGCAGACAGGTGACCGAGAATATGTTCGTATTCAGGAAGCTCTTTCCGTTGACAATGGTAAGGGCTTTATTATTTTTCTTGATCCGGAAAAAAATTATAATGTCTATCGTCCGGATGAAAAAGGGATTCTTCAGACTCCTTCCGGCAGTCTGTCTGGAAAAGAATTTTCCAAGTATACAGAACAATCTGACGAAACACATCGTTTAGATTATATTCCGTATGCAGAAACTGAAACTCCGTCCGAAGCTCCTCAAAAGCAATCATCAAAAGCAAAATCTATGGAAAAAACTGTTTCACAAAGCTCTCCAGATGTTTCTACTCAAGAAGCAGCTTTTCCCGTTACCATTAATTGTAGTCTTGTTGATGATATTATGGATGACAAGACTTTTATTTCTCGTATTCCTGGTTCTAAATTGCATATCAAACTTCCTCTTTTTTCCATTGCTGATGACGGAAAAACTCTTGTTTCAGCAATTGATCCACAAAAGGAATATGAAATTTTTAAAAATGATTCACCAACATCGAATCCTTTATTGAATATGAAAGGAGCGCAAATACTACCTTATTATGATCCAGTTCGACGCAAAAACATAACAAAACAGTTCGGCCAGAATCAAAATAAGATTTTAAAGTTTTCTCAAAATCCTGCTTCTAAACACAAGCCTAAATCTTCCCCTATAAGGAAAAAAGACTTAAAGCTTTAATATAAGGAGAAAAAATGATAAAGAAAAAAAAGATTCCAATTAAAAGTCTTGTGCTTATTCTTATTTTGGTCGAATTAATCTGCCTTGTATTTGCAGGTATTTTGGGTGAACCTGGTAATGATATAAATCTTAAAACAGCGTCATGGATGAATCATCCATGGCGCTGTTTTAATCAGTACACATTGATTAGTCTTGGATGTGGTCTGACCGGATGGGTATTTTTTCTTGCGTTTTATTTGGATACGCATCGCAACACACATTCAGACATCGAACATGGTTCTGCAGAATGGGATGATCCGGACACTGCAAATAAACGCATGGCCGATCTTAAGCATCCGGAAAATAACCGCATTCTTTCCAAACACGTAAATCAGGCTTTATCCGGTTCGAAATCCTTTCCAAATAATAATATGATTGTTGTCGGTGCTCCTGGTACCGGTAAATCATTATTTGTGATTGCTCCAAATATTTTAAAATGTATTTCTTCCTATTTATTCATGGACCCTAAAGGTGAACTTGTGGAAAAATATGGAAACTATTTGCAAAAGAACGGTTATCAGATCCGTGTTTTGAACTTAAAAAACATGGAATCTTCTGATCGATACAATCCTTTTGTTTATATCCGAACAGAAGATGATATTCCACGATTGATTATGAATATTTTCAAGTCTGTGGAACCCCCGGATGCCCAAAAAGGCGACCCTTTCTGGGATGATGGTTGCGCTCTTTATCTGCAGTCTCTCTTTTATTTCGTGTGGGCTGTATCTGTACCAGATAAAAAAAAGATTTTTGCAGAAGCCGGTTTAAAATGGGAACCTGTATATGCTACGCAAACTTTAAATCAAGTAACAAAGCTCATGCAGCTGGAAAGTAAAAAAGTACCACCTCGCTCTGAGGATGAAGAAGAGTCCACAGAATTATCTTTATTAATGGATGCATTAGCAGATATGTATCCAGATCATCCAGCTGTCAGAGATTATCGTAAATTAAAAGAAGGTGCGCCCGAAACAGTTGCT
This sequence comes from Blautia sp. AF17-9LB, assembly GCF_003479185.1. Taxonomy (NCBI): domain Bacteria; kingdom Bacillati; phylum Bacillota; class Clostridia; order Lachnospirales; family Lachnospiraceae; genus Blautia; species Blautia sp. AF17-9LB. Next base: position 13,531 of record NZ_QUGU01000026.1, on the reverse strand, counting down.
TCCGTTCTTTTAATTTTAAATGGAAAATTCAAGTTCTTTTATTCGAAATCTATTCAGCGCATTTTTGAAGCAGATGATATGAACTTATGGGAACTTGGAACCGGTTGGCACAGGGATGGAAAAAGTAAAGTAGCATTATTTCTAGTCCTAAAAGAAAACGATAGCAGCTACAATTTTGTGGGAAATATGCTTTATCAACAGCTGTTCGATGAACTTTTGGTAGAAGCAGATCAGAATTACCATGGTGTTCTTCCTATTCGTGTTGAGTGTTGGATGGACGAGTTTGGCAACGGGTTACGGCCGGAAGGTTTTGAACATTTAATCACAACCCTTCGATCTCGTAACATTGCTGTCATGCTGTTCCTGCAATCAATTAGTCAGCTGCAAACCATGTACAAGGGTGACGGATGGAAAGTATTCATGGATTCCTGTGCTGTATTTTTATTTCTTGGTTCCGGCCGTGGTGCGTATGACACCCAGGAAACTATCAGTAAAATGTTGGGTGCTGCCACAATCGAAAAGGCATCCGGTAGTGTTTCATACGGTCAAAACGGAAGCAGCAGCACAAGCTACGATCGCCTGCAGCGTTCGCTTATGGATGCAAATGAAGTTGCACAAATGGATAAAGACAGTTGCATCATTCTTCCATTTGCAAGTAAACCAATCATCGACAAAAAATATAAGCCATTCCATGATCCCTCTTATTTGAAGGCAAAAAAATATGGACCTTATACCCATCCAGTTGAAATTTTCCGTGATAAAAACGGAAACCTGCATACAGTAAATCACCAGGAGAAATTTTATTTTCCGGATGAAGGTCTTCAAGCAAAAATACGCGATGATCTAAAAGAAGGGAAATCTTCCGGCATGTTATTCGAACTCAGCGAAGATGAATTTTGTTCTCTGGATCTGGATGATCCGAAACTGAATGGCCCGCAAGGAAATCTTTTTTTGCTTCAACAGTTAAAGAAATTGGAAGATGATAGTGCCACTTTAAAATTACAGAATGCTGTCAACGAAAAAATGAATTCTGTAATTTATGATACGTCAGACAACACATCCTCCTTGGAGGCAGATGAAGAATCTGCCGCAGAAACCATTTCTGTTTATGATGTGCGTCAATCTTGGGATCTTTCCGGGAATCTGGAAGATGTTATCCGAAGATATATACTCGAACTTTCCGAAGATGAAGTATCAAACATCACAGAAGCTATGAATCGGCATATCCCGGAAAAGAAGATCAAAGATTGTTTAACTCTTCCACCGGAAAAATTATGTCTTATGCTGCAGTTTTATATGAAACAAGCAAACTAAAGTAACTTAGAGAGGAAGTATACCTTATGGCCGAAGAGAAAAAAAACAGATCAGAGGAACTAGAAAGTCTGGATAAGAAAATCAATGAGATTATTAATGGATGGAATCAAAATCCGGAAGAGATTGTTGAATTTTTACAGTTCTCCAGCAAATTTTCTTACGCTTATTCACCACGCAACATGATGCTCATTGCTCAACAGCAAAGAGGAGCTTTACTCTGTAAATCCTTTAAAGCCTGGAAAGAACTTGGTTACTCTGTAAAAAAAGGTGAGCATGGAATGGAAGTGTACGTCCATACACCGATCACTATTTTAAAAACAGATGATGGAGATATTCCTTATAGTAAAGCATCCAAAGAACAGCAGGCCGCTTATGATGTCGGAGAAATAGAAGGAGAGAAACTTTCGTATTTCAAAAAAGGATATACATTTGATATTACGCAGACAAACTTTCCTCCGGAAAAATATCCAAAGCTTCTTGACCGTGGAATTCCATCTGAATTTCACAGAAGCTGCACAAATATATTAAAAGAATACTGTGAAGAGAATCTTGGGCTTAAAGTTTTTCTGCAAGACCAGGAACAAAATATTAAAGGAGTTTCCCTTTATGGCTATCACAGTCCGTCAGAACACGAAATTCATATTGCTTCAACTTTACAGGATACCGCTGCTTTCTCAACATTAACACATGAATTCGGACACGCTCTTGCACATGGATCTGTCGAAGAATCTCTGAATACAAATTTGCATCAAAAAGAATTTGAAGCTGATGTTATGAGTATTATGTTTTGTCAACACTATGGGCTTGAAATAACCGACGAAAGAAAGAGTCATCTTTCTGGTCATTACAAAGATTGGAAAAAATCCGATCCGAACAATTTTCATCCGGATAAAAGTATGCGGAAAATGTTTGACTTATTTAGGGAACACTCAACTGTCCTGGATCAAAAAATAGTTAAAGCTTTTCCAGAGCTTGCAACAAAATTACTTCCGCAAGAACTAGAAGTGAATTCAGAAAAAAAGAAAGTTGTAAATAAAACTGCTAAGAGAAAACCAAAGAAAAAGAAAACACCAAGACTGTAAATACGATTTTTTATGAAGAAGAAAAATAGATGCGCAGACGAATTTCCATCCAGCAGTATCAGAAAATACATCGGCTATCCAGATAGTGCGTATATACATTTTGATGAAGTTGGTGCAGTGCTTTTTATTTTTCGAGCAAATCCTTCTTTGAAAGAATTGGATGGATTCGAAAAAAAATTTGAAATTCGAATTACAGAATTTTCAAAAATCATGTTTATCTCTTTTCGCTTTGGATCTTCTGACTGGTGCAGCATCTCATATTCTCCATACTTAGACACATGGCAGAGCAAACAATTTATTTTTCCGAATTGTAAGTACGGAATAAATTTATTCATAGCACTTTTCGATACATCAACCGGAAAAATATTAAGGGCCAGGATGCTCGATCTTCCGTGCCTCTTTTCAAAAAAAATACGCTCTGCCATTGTACTGCAGGCACTGCAGCCATTCAATAAAGAGAAATATATTAAAGTTATTAAGCAGTTTACTTTTTTTCATTCGCAAGAAGAAATTGCAGTGCAAAGCAAATTATCATCACGCTGCACAGTCCATTATCGTGCATCACAGACTGTCCCTATACAAAAATAATGAATTATTTTCACACCACACATTTCAAAATAATCAGAAAAATGCAGAATCACTATTCTGTGTTTCATAAAAAATTAAAAGTGAGGTAACTAAAATGGAAAGAAAAAAAACTCAGGCAACAACAGCAAAGTTAAAAAAGGTTCAGACCGAAATCAAAAAGACAAAGGATAAACTCAATAAACTTATGGCAGAAGAGGAACGTTTGACTGTTCAGTATCAGACAGAAAGTTACGAAGAGACTTTAGCTTATTTGAAGTCTGCAAGCAAAAATGGAAAGCCAGATCTTGAAGAGATGTGGAAGTTTTTGCAGAGCACTTATTCTCCTGAGTTGAAAAATTCAGTTTCACAATCGACCGGAAATTCTGCACCTTCAGAAGAATCAACTGATGACGTAGAAGAAAATTCTGAAACAGAAGAAACATCCAGCACTGTTCCGGAACAAAAAATTTCTCATTATGATTCAAATGATCTTGAGTTTTTAGCTGACTAATTTTTTGCGGGACATCCTTTTGGGGTGAGGACGTCCCGTTTTTCAAATAGAATCGAGGTAGCAAATGGAAAGCAAAAATTATCATTTCAATGTGAGCAATCCCGAATTGATTTCAAAAATTGAACGCTTCAATGAATATGGATTTGCAAACCGAACTGATTTTTTTCTTGAAGCAATAAAAGCATATGACACAATTTTCACTCCAGAAAATTCTTTGAAAAAACTCATCACAGACGCAGTGATGGATGGAATTGTTGGAGCATTGAACATAGAAACAAACACAACTGATGATGGTGATAAAACAAATTTTGAAGACAGTGATGAAGATTATCTCATCTACATTAAGTAAGAATTGTAAAAATTTACATTACCTTATACCTACGCTCGATATAAAATCGAGCAAAAGGGGTCTTAGGGGACTCCCTAACAAGATGCAAATTGTTTACAATTTGCGTATCTTGCTAATTAAGAAATAGGAATGTGTTTCTTATGGTCGTAAAACGTCCATGAGCCTGCAGCCCCAGTGTTTATGCGGCTTTCCGGGATTTTCATAAAAAACGCATTTTTCTCCACAAAAAGCCCATGGTCATAAAACGTCCATGGATATTTTTGTCATGGTCGTAAAACGTCCATGGGCTTTTTTTAATTGATTTGTCTCGAAAATTTTTATCACCGAGTACAGAAAAGAGGAAAGTATTGATGGAAAAAGAAAATAAAAAAGCAACTGCCTCTGAGAAACTGACGAAGGTAGTTGCCATTCGAATTTCTCAAACTGATTATGATATTTTTTTAGAAAAAGCAAAAATGGAAAATCCGGAATCCACAAAAATAAATATTTCAAAATACTTATGCAGCGTTTTACACGATTCCACAATTTCAAATTTTCATTTTTTAAAAAAGAATTTTCGTCAAGTCGAACAGGCCTTACTCAATATTGACAGCAAACTTTTGCAGATCGAAAAAAATTCGGCAGGATCTTTTTATCCGGAAGAAATGTTGGAAAAAATCTCTGAATGTAAACGGCAGCTTGAAAAATTAGAGTTTGATTTTCAAAAATTGGAAGAGGAGATTTCAAAATGGCAATCACCAAACTGAGTCATGTCAAAGAACGGAAATCCGGAAATCCTAACGCAGGACTCTATAATTGCATTGATTATATTTTGAATCCTGACAAAACAGAAGAGCGTTATATCGGAGGAAACGCGGGTTCCACTACACAGGAAGTATATAACCGGATGATGGCAACAAAACAAGAATTTCGCAAATTGGATGGCCGACAATGTTATCACTTCATTATTAGTTTCGCACCAGGCGAAACGGATGCTATCACCTGCTTCAATATTGCTCAGGATTTTTGTGAAAAATATCTCGCCGGAAAATATGAATACGTTTTTTCTGTCCATACAGATCACGCGCATATGCACGCTCACATAGTTTTTAATTCTGTCAGTTTAGTAGACGGAGTAAAGTATCATTATTCAGATGGACAGTGGAAGAGTAACATTCAACCGATAACGGATCAGCTTTGCGAAAAATATGGACTGAAAAAATTGACTTACGTTCCAGGAAAAAGAAAAGGCGTTGATTATGGAACATGGAGGGAAAAGAAAGATCCATCCGGAAGTCAACGATTACGTGAAGCTATTGACATGGCAATAGCGCAATCTGATTCCTACGATGATTTTCTTTCTATAATGAGGAAGTCATATCAAGTAAAAATTGGGTTTTCACAAAAATGGAATTCTGAATATCTTTCATTTAAAGATTTTAAAACTCCGGCCGGACGATACCGTAGAAATTACGTTCTTGGAAAATCATACACTGTCGCAAGTATTCAAAAGCGCATTTCATTAAATAAGATGGAAATTCCAGAATCATTAAAACGACTGCCACCACATATTCGAGGTTTTGAATCTTCCATCGGCTCTGGTTTTCGTTCAGCAAATGGTTTATACCTTACGCAGCATCAAAAACGTTATATGATTCCATACTGGAGGTTAAAAAATTCCGAACGCACAGTTACTAGTGGCACAGGGAACATTCGAGAATATTCAAAAGAGGCTGATAGAAATTTGCGTGACCTGCAAACCGTGCAAGATAATAAAATTCGAACCGTTCAGGATTTGTCCTCCCGCTTGGATGAATTGAATCAAATGACCGATTCCATTCGAAGAGAACTTCGTGCAATACAGTCTAGCCGTGAAGATTCAGAAACAGAGAATGTCATTTCCGAATATCTTTCCATTCAAAGTGCATTTGCGAATGCCGCTGTTCCTATTGAAATGGAAGGGAAATTTGAAAACCGATTGGATGAGATCGAAGAAAACTATCCGATCGAAGAATTGATACACCAAAAAGAATCTAATAGTAAAAAAGAAAAACAACTACAGAAAGAAATCAAAAATTTGCAACAGGCATCCAGACGTTTATCAAAATTAAAAAAGATCCAAAAGAGATAAAGAGGAGTAGTGAAAATGGCTTTCCAAAAATATTCTGAAGAAAAACGTAATGAAATTTTAGATTCTCAACAGGAAAAAAATGCGCGTGGAAAAATAAGTTTATTACTGAATTTGGGATTTCCCAAAGATTGGATTGAAAAAATGCTTCCTTATATAAATGAGGATACTACATCATGGCAATTACGCATGATCAGTCTTTTCGATCAAGATCCGGAAGATCTCGTAGCCATGTTGGAAGATTCCGTAAAAAATTCTTCTGTAGAAATTTTTCAGTCTATTCGGAAGAAATATTATATTGAAAAAAAAGCAGTGCAGATATTGAACAGATTCAAAAATCAATGGAGCAATACGTTCCATTGATTCATAACCAACTAGACGCTTACAACGAAATGTCCGCTTTGTTGCAGCAGCAATTTGCCGTCCAGCAAGAGAAAGATGATCTACATAAATCTAAAGGTGACCTGCAAGAAAGAATAAATGCTATGCAGAAGGAGCATGAAAAAATTTCCATTGAGAAGGAAGATATTTTTCATCAGCTGCAGGATTCAGAGAAAGAAAAAATTTCCATTCAGCAACAACTCGTTGATGCGACTGAATCGCTGCAGAAATCTCAGGGAACTGCAGCTTCTTATGAAAAACAAATTGCTATTCTGAATAATAGAATTGATGAACTTGAAAAGCAGTTGGAAGTATATCAAGCTAAAGAAAATGAAATTGCCCAGGAAGAAGAGAAGCAGCTTGAACACATTCCCGTTAAACGTCGAATAATCTGGTCATCTTTTTTTCATGACTCTAAAATAAAACGCAAAGAAGAACTAGACATTCAAGAACAGGCTGAACGTGAGAGACTTGCAAAGGAATACATTTATGATCCATCCCATTCTGAAGAACAGGCTGCGCTTTTTCTCGATGCAGCAGGAACAGAAGAGTGGACCTTAGAAGATCTTCGAACACTTGCTGCACAATCAGATATTGACAGCATGAAAATATTACAGCGTAAAATAGAACAGCTGCATAAAGCTTCACAGAAAAAAAAATAATAAATAGCTTTCTTCCACATTTACAGTTGTTGTTTTATTTTGAGGAAAATGATAAAATTAATATAGTTCCATTACTACGGAGGTGATTTAAAAATGTCAGTATCATATTTTAATACAAACGAATATGAATTAATGAATAAAGATAATATTGTTGCAACTGTAAGCTGTACAAGAGATGAATTTAATGACTTATATTTTGAAATTCATCATATATTTTCACAATTACCAATTGGTTTCAAAACATTTAAAGACTGGATCGAAAATCGTAGAGCACCTAGCAATCGCCAGCACATTGAAAAATTGCTTAAGCGTTGCAACTGTTATGATTTAGAAGGCTTCCTTCAAGTTACACATGCTGCAACTTTAAATGATACGTTTTGGGTTCGTCCAGCAAAGAGTCATCTTTCCTGGAATAATGTTTCGTTATTCCAAAATCCTTTCGATGACGTTGTTGCTCGGATAGCCTTTGAAGGTGGTTTATATGGTGAACATTTTTCAACAGCTTCCCCTGAATTTTCTACTGATGGAACTTTTGCAAAGTGTTGGACTCGTTTAGACAATCAAATTTTCCTCATGAAAAGAGGGTCTGAAGGTGGTGCGAATGCTGGGCTTGAGCCATACAGTGAGATGTATGCTTCACAACTAGCCGCTGTATTTTGTCCAGACTCCGTTCCATACGATGTTGTAAATTACCATGAAAAAAAAGCCTCTAAATGTCCGCTTTTTACAAATGAGCAATATGGTTTCGCTCCAACTTATAAATGCATCGGAGTAGAAGCCGGTATTGCCCAAACCCTGCAATACTTTTCTTCTATTGGTAGCGAAAACGCTTTTCGTAGAATGCTAGTTTTAGATGCCCTTATAGTCAACACTGACCGTCACAAAGGAAATTATGGAATATTATTTCAAACTGATACTCTTCAACCGATAAAAATGGCACCTGTATTCGATCACAATCAAAGTTTATTACCATACGCAATGGAAGATGATTTTCGTGATCTCGATTCCTATTTGAGCGAAAAAATTCCACGAATCGGTACAGACTTTTCAGAAACTGCAGCCATGGTAATGACTCCAGATATAAGATCAGATCTAAGAAATTTACAGGACTTTGAATTTTCTGATTCATCAAACGGTTTACCAAAATGGAGAGTAACTGAATTAAACAAATTAATAGTCCATCAATCAAGATCTATCCTTAAATCAAAAAAAATATATATGTCTCCCGATCAACCTAAAAAGAAAAATATTAAAAAATCAACTCCTCGTCTATGAAAAAAATCCGTGTCAATAATTGACACGGATTTTAAAGTTAATGTGATTATGATAGCTCTCTATTCATTATAGTTTACGTGGTTTCTTTCTTGATGTAGTCTTGAGATTTGGTTTGGAAGTATTGCAGTTTTCATTAAGTAATTGTTTTATCTCTGGCCGTGGAGTATTGGAAACTATCGAAAGTCGTTTTAAATACGTTGCTGCATTCAAATAAAGTACATCATTTTGTTTTGAAGAAGCTCCCGTATAAAGTACCAAACGGCTTTTCACCTTTCCAAAATTTTCATCTATATATTCCAAAAAATCAGTGTTTCTTAAATGCTTTGTTTGATCTATTACGATCTGATTAGAGTATTTTACTTCAAACAGATAGCTTTCTCCTTTTTGCTTATCAACCAGTATCATATCAGCTTCAACATGCTGGTTGTTGTTTCTCAAGGTGATGCTTAATTGTGATACGTAATAACGATCCAGATCAATCTTTTGGAATGTTTTATATGTTTCCGCAAGAATTATATTTTCAAGTAAAATTCCTTTTACGAAATGATCTGCTCTTAAAATAAATAAATTTCTGTCAGCTATACCACAAGTATCCTTCCACATAGAATCATCCGCCAAATTTTTGATCAAAGCAGTTGAATGGGCATATATCATACCTGGTTGCATAAAAATTTCTAAATCTTCAGAACGTTCCCCACTATTCAATGAAATATATGATGGAATTTCGAGAAATAGTTCGAGTTCCAACAAGTAATTCTTTAGTTCATCCAGATGTCGCTTACTTAAAGACGTTTGCATTTCATCCAAATCCTTAATTCCCAAAGCATTCTTGGTTGCCTGATTGGCTTCTTCCGTGTTAATTAGTGACACATAAGATGGTTCTTGAATATTATGGATCGTAGAATACAGCGGGGCACTTTTAAAACACTTGTTAACTGCTTTGACCGTAGTGTAATAGCTGAACTTATTAATCATTTTATTCAAAACAGATTTCAATTCATTCTGTTCGTACAACTCAGTTATTGCAGCTCCATACCTTCTTGCATCTTCGCTTTTCTCCAATGAATGTAAAATATTTCCAACAATAGCGGTATTTTGATATTCTTCGCTGGCCTGCAATGTTTTATATGGACTTTTTGTTAATGTTCCTCCGTATTCAATATATTCATCTACGGAATCATTTTCGATAAGTTTTGAAAACTCCGCAAAAGGAATATAGGATGTATGTATCATTTGAATCCTATCATATAAAATATCGGATTGCGCAAGCATAATTCCCAATGAGTCCGTTCCAGCGATAACGATTTTAGCTCCTTTTGCTGCAAAATAATCTGAAAAAGTATTTCCATATTTTTGAAAGTCTGTAACTTCCGTTATTTCATCTAGGAAAAAGTTGCGAACGCCTTTATCGTATAAATCTTCCATTGCCTGCCGCAATTCAAGCATATCACATTCCCGTAGGCAAAGAATATATACTGTTTTTTCTTTGTCTTTATCCGATAGTTCTGATATATACTGATACATCATTACTGTTTTTCCGGTTCTTCGTAGGCCATATAAAGCACAAATCTTTCCAGGATATTCATGCTGCATGAAACCTTTCAATTGATTATAACAATCCCTTTTCCGAACATATGAAGTGGCGATTTGGTTTCCCATAATAATATTAATATTTTTTTCATACATAAATTGCGCCTCCATTTCTTCATTGACTTATTTTATATTCTCGGAACAAGCGGTCAAGCGTACATCTACTTATTTTCAATTCTTTTGCAATCTGCGTTTTCGTTGCCTGTCGGGTCATATAACGATTATAGTATTCTTCGATTCCAGGAACAACGATTTTGTTTCTTCCTTTGTAGCGTCCTTCTTTTTTGGCAATGGCTATTCCTTCCCGCTGCCGTTCCAGAATCATTTCTCGCTCAAACTCTGCAATGGCTGCCATCATGGTGAGCTGCAAACGTCCTGTCGGTGTCGATGTATCAAAGTTTTCTTTGAGACTTACGAACTTTGCTCCAGTATTCTCGATTCTTTTCACGATACTTAAGAGATCATATGCAGTCCGGCCGAGTCTGGAAAATTCTTCCACATATACGACATCATCTTCACGAATGAACCCCAGCATTTCCTGAAGTTTAGGTCTTTTCATCGTTTTACCGGATGCCTTCTCAATAAACCACTTATCAATATTATATTTTCCCAGTGCCTCTCGTTGCCTGGCTTCATTTTGTTCAACCGTTGATACTCTTACATAAGCAATATTCTTACCTTTACTCATTTTTTCCTCTTTGTACAAATAACTTCTTAGATATGGTCTACATTTTGTTCAATAATTGAATCTCTGACTTTATTTTAACATTTTATTGTCCATTTGACAATGTATAAAAACGTACACCCTATTTAGATATTTTTATTGTGACATCACATCTTCCCTTACAGCTTTTTCAAGAAGCTGACGAACATATTCAGGACAGCTGCTCTTACCGGATTCCCAGTTTTCCAAAGTTCGCACAGGAATATTATACTGCCTGGAGAATTCAGCTCTTGATTCAGAAAGCATCTCTCTTATTTCCATTTTTTCTTCCTCATTTGATATTACATATACTTTGCCATTGTGCTCCGCCAAAAGAATCCGTCATACAACCACTCAAGATCGTTTTTAAAAGTTGGCACATCGTGATGGTCTAATTCGGCAACGAATTTTACGTATTCATAGCTATAACCGTTTTTTTTGTAATACGTCAGCAGCGAGTTTATAGCTGTACAAAAAGTCTGCTTTATCAGCAACAGGATCTTCATCATCCCAACTCCACTCATCTTTTTCTTTCTCTTCATCTGTCATGGTGTCGTTTGCCTTTTTGTAAAAGAGAGAGAAAGCATATTTTTCTTCAGCCGGCAGATCTTCCATTTGCATCAAATGAGCCTTTCCCCAGGCATCATCAAAAATTTTTTTAAACTTTGACTTGAGTGGCATAGGAGTTTTATGCTTATACTGATTTATCGTGTCATCAATAATGAGCGCTAAATCCATATCAATGGGAAGTTGTTCTGTAACCAGATATACGCTTTTTTCATCGCAAACAATATAGAAGGTATCATTTTCAGTTTTTAACTATGCTCAGCAAGAAGTCCCCGACTTCTAAAGTGGGGGATGAATTGCGTCCGTCATAAAATATTGAAATACAGGATAAGAAGCGTTATAATAAAATCAGTCGAAGAAAAAAAGAAAGGCTGAACATATATGGAATTAGACAATAATGCACATTCGGTATTTTTGCTGTATTACCATCTTGTCCTTGTTGTCAAATACCGCAGGCAGGTCTTTGATGAAACGGTTTCCGAACGTTCAAAGGAAATCTTTGTGTATATTGCACCGAAGTATAACATTATGTTGCAGGAATGGAATTATGATAAAGATCATGTCCAGATTTTATTTCGGGCGCACCCAAATTCAGAAATCAGCAAATTCATAAATGCATATAAAAGTGCAAGCAGCAGACTCCTGAAAAAAGAATTTCCGCAGATACGGCAGAAACTGTGGAAAGAATGTTTCTGGAGCCAGAGTTTCTGCCTGCTTACAACAGGCGGCGCACCAATAGAAGTCATCAGAAAATATATTGAGTCACAGGGAGAAAAAAGCCGCAAAAGGGGCAGGTCTTATGGCAAACAAAGCATATAAATTCAGGATATATCCGAACAGGGAACAAAAAACACTGTTTGCCAAAACGTTTGGCTGTGTACGGTTCATCTATAATAAAATGCTGGATGATAAAATCAAATATTACGAGAAAACGAAAAAGAAACGGAACAATACCCCGGCGCAGTACAAAAAAGAATTTCCGTGGCTGAAAGAGGTTGACAGTCTAGCCCTTGCAAATGCACAGATGAATCTGCAAAAGGCATATAATAACTTCTTCCGGGATCCGAAAGTTGGATTTCCGAAATTCAAATCCAGACATAAAACCCGCGCTTCTTATACAACGAATAACCAGAAGGGCACGGTAGCCCTTGAAAATGGGCACCTGAAGCTTCCAAAAGCAGGGTATGTGAAGGTCAAACAGCACAGAGCGATACCGGAAGATTACCGGATCAAATCGGTCACCATCAGTCAAAATCCGGGCGGGGACTATTATGCAAGCGTTCTGTTCGAGTACGAAAACCAAGTACAAAAACAGCCCATGCATCAATTTCTTGGTTTGGATTTTTCCATGCAGGAACTGTACAGGGACAGTGAAGGCAGAGAACCGGAATATCCGGGATATTACAGAAAAGCGGAACAGAAATTAAAGAGAGAACAACGAAAGCTCTCAAAAATGCAGAAAGGTTCCAAAAACCGTGGAAAGCAGCGGATCCGGGTTGCCAGAATGCATGAGAAAGTAGCGGCCCAGCGCAGAGATTTTTTACACAAACAATCGCGAAAGATTGCAGATGCGTATGATTGCGTCTGTATAGAAGATCTCGATATGAAAGCAATGTCACAGGCGCTGCACTTTGGCAAATCCGTTTTGGATAACGGCTGGGGGATATTTGTGAATTTCCTGAAGTACAAAATGGAAGAACAGGGAAAACAGCTGGTGAAAGTAGGCCGTTTCTTTGCAAGCAGCCAGCTGTGCAGTGTATGCGGGTATAAGAATACCGAAACGAAGGATCTGCGAATCCGTGCATGGATCTGTCCGAAATGCGGTACACACCATGACAGGGATGTCAATGCTGCAGTCAATATCCGGAATGAGGGTATGCGTCTTATGTACAGCCTGCAGTGACAGGAATATAGAAAAAACCGTGGGGCACACGGGGATAGCTCGCTTATGCTTGACACAGTGGTGTCATCGAACGAGAACCGACGGTTCGCTTTTTGCGAAAGGAAGCCCCCGCCTCTGTAGGCGGGGGAGGATGTCAGTTCGCCCGGCGCGAACGTTATTCTTAAAGGTGAAAGTCCTAAGTGCGCCTGTTAGCGGGAAGCACATAGCCAACAAGGCAAGGGTGTCCATTGTGAGATGGAATCTGAAGGAAGCCTGAGGCAAACCATTGGTCCGACGGACAGAAATCATGTATAAGGCTTACAGTTCGGATAAGACTGCTGAACAAGTTGAAGTCCAATAGCTAACAGAGGACTGGTAGTAGACATGGCGGATAGGTGATGAGAAAGATAGCGTATTTTAACCGGGGAGATCCTATGAGTGGTTTCATCAGCCATAGTAACAACGAATCATAGGAAGTCAGCAGATGTCATAGTGTGCGACTTGCAAGTCGTCATTTAAATTGTGATAAATTCACTACTAC